>NZ_JBIWJF010000081.1:0-1072 GCF_044764985.1 Kitasatospora sp. NPDC093550 | reverse complement strand
AGGCAGCTGTCGGGGGGACGGGGGAGGTGCGCCCGTTGATCTGACGGTCCGTCAGCCGTCGGACCGGCGTGCCGAACTGCGCCTTCGAGCTTGACCAGAAACCCCCAGTGAGGTAATATTGTCCTTGTTGGGAGGGGAGGGCAACCCCGACCGACACCCACGAAGCGCGAACCGAGAGGCCGAACATGACCGAACTGCACAGCGCGAACGTCGAACCGGCGAGCTGGGCCTGGGGAGCGATGCCCGAGCAAAATCGCCATGTGCGCGGGCACGAGTTCTACCCGCCCTTCGCCGACCTGGAGAAGATCCCCGCGCTCTACGCGACCGACGGGCAGTCCTTCGAGGAGAAGACCCTCCACATCCATTACTTCACCGGCGGCTCGGACTGGTACATCGCCGAGGTGGACCCGGCCAGCGGCCTGGCCTTCGGCTGGGCCAGGGTCAACTACCCCGAGGGCGAGTGGGGTTACATCCACCTGGTGGAGCTGGAGGAGCTCTACCTGACCCCCGCTCCGCGCCCGGGAGCCCTGAGCCTGCCGATCCTGGTTGAGAGGGACCTCGACTTCACCCCCACCCGCGCGGCCGACATTCCAGCCATGGCCTCGTAGAACGGCACCCCGAGCCGCCCATCCACCCGCAGCAACAGGGAGCCGAACATGACCGTCCTCACCGCCGAGCGCCTCGCCGACGACTCCGCCGACGCCGCGCTGGTCGCCCTCCGCGCCTTCATCGCGGCCGACCCCGCCGCGTACCGGTACGAGCCTGTTGACGCCGAGGGCACAGCCACGATCATCGCCGACCTGATCACCTCCGCGCTCCACTTGGCCGACGCCGTCGGGGTCACGGGCGACCGCGAAGAGTTCGTTCACCAGGCGTACTGCCGCTACCGCGAAGAAGCCGCGTACGAGCGGCTCGCCGAATCCTACTGAGGTCGACTCCCCGGCCCCGGCAATCGCCGGGGCCGGGGTCGGGGGAGTGGTCGCGCCTTTGGCGCGGCGGTGTTGTTGGGCGGCTGTCGCCGCCGGCCGCCTTCGGCGGCGGATGCGGTCGCGCCTTCGGCGCGGCGTTCTTC
>NZ_JBIWJF010000080.1:0-1299 GCF_044764985.1 Kitasatospora sp. NPDC093550 | reverse complement strand
TGTGGGTGTTGATCCAGACGCAGCCGAAGTCCAGGCGGCGGGACATCCGCATGGCGCGGGCGTGGTCCTTGGTCCACACCGAGGAGGCCAGCGCGTACTCGACGCCGTTGGCGTACTCGACGGCCTGGTCCTCGTCGGTGAACTTCTGCACGGTGATGACCGGCCCGAAGACCTCGTTCTGGATGATCTCGTCGTCCTGGTTCAGGCCGGAGACCACGGTCGGGGCGTAGAAGTAGCCCTTGTCGCCGACCCGGTGGCCACCGGCCTCGACCTTGGCGTGGGCGGGCAGCCGGTCGATGAAGCCGGCCACCTGCTGCAGCTGGTTGGCGTTGTTCAGCGGGCCGTACAGCACGTCCTCGTCGTCCACGCCGCCGGTCTTGGTCTCGGCCGCGGCCTTGGCCAGCGCCTCGACGAAGGCGTCGTGGATCGACTCGTGCACCAGCACGCGGGTGGCGGCGGTACAGTCCTGGCCGGCGTTGAAGTAGCCCGCCACCGAGATGCCCTCGACGGCCTCGGCGATGTCGGCGTCCTCGAAGACCACGACCGGGGCCTTGCCGCCCAGCTCCAGGTGGACGCGCTTGACGTCCTTGGAGGCCGACTCGGCGACCTGGATGCCGGCCCGGACCGAACCGGTGATGGAGGCCATCGCCGGGGTCTTGTGCTCGACCATCAGCTTGCCGGTCTCGCGGTCGCCGCAGATGACGTTGAAGACGCCGGCCGGCAGGTCCAGCTCCTTGAGGATGCCGCCGATGATCTCGGCCAGCAGCACGGTGGAGGCCGGGGTGGTGTCCGAGGGCTTCAGGACCACGGCGTTGCCGGCGGCGAGGGCCGGGGCGAACTTCCAGACGGCCATCATCATCGGGTAGTTCCACGGCGCGACCTGGGCGCAGACGCCGACCGGCTCGCGGCGGACGATCGAGGTCATGCCGTCCATGTACTCACCGGCCGCCTTGCCCTCCAGCAGGCGGGCGGCGCCGGCGAAGAAGCGGATCTGGTCCACCATCGGGCCGATCTCCTCGGAGAGGGTCAGTCCACGGGGCTTGCCGGTGTTGCGCACCTCGGCGTCGACGATCTCGTCGGCCCGGGCCTCGACCGCGTCGGCGATCTTGAGCAGCAGCTTCTGCCGGGTGCTCGGGGTGGCGTCACGCCAGATCGGGAACGCGGCGGCGGCGGAGGCCATGGCGGCGTCCACGTCCGCGGCACCGGACAGCGGCGACGTCGCGTACACCTCGCCGGTGGTCGGGTCGACGATGTCGAGGGTGCGGCCGTCGGCCGCGTCGACGAACTCACCGTTGATGT
>NZ_JBIWJF010000079.1:0-1333 GCF_044764985.1 Kitasatospora sp. NPDC093550 | reverse complement strand
CGCGGGCGTCGTGCTGCCAGCGGCCGAGGTCGCCGGTGCGGTACATCCGGGCGCCGGGCTCGCCGTACGGGTCGGGCAGGAAGCGCTCGGCGGTCGCCCCGGGCCGGCCCAGGTAGCCGCGGGCCACGCCGGCACCGCCGATGAACAGCTCACCCGGCACGCCGACCGGCCGCTGCCGCAGCCCGGCGTCCAGCACCTGGACCCGCATGTTGTCCAGCGGCCGGCCGATCGGCACGGTGCTGCCGAGTTCGTCCCCGGCGGCCATCGGGTGCCGGGTGGCGAACACGGTGGTCTCGGTCGGGCCGTAGCCGTCGACCACCCGCAGCTCCGGGTGGACGTCGAGCACCCGGCGCACGGCGGCCGCCGGGACGACGTCGCCACCCGTCAGCACCTCGCGCACCCCGGCGAGGCTCTGTGGGGCGTCCTCGGCGAGCAGCCGGAACAGGCCGGCGGTCAGCCAGAGCGCGGTGATCCGGTGCGCGGCGACCAGTCGCCCGATCCGCTCGGCGTCCAGCTCGCCGGCCGGTGCCACCACGACCTCGCCGCCGCTCAGCAGCGGCACCCACAGCTCGTAGGTCGACGCGTCGAAGGCGTGCGGGGAGTGGAACAGCACCCGCCGGTGGTGGCCGTCCCGCTGCCACCAGTGGTCGGCGGCCAGCGCGGCCACGTCCGCGTGGGTGACGGCGACCCCCTTGGGCGTGCCGGTGGAGCCGGAGGTGTACATCACGTAGGCCAGCCGCTGCGGCTGGACGGGCGGGAGCGGCTGGGCCGGGGCCTCCGGCAGCGGCGCCGAGACGTCCACCACCCGGACGCCGACGGCCTCCCGGGCCCGGACGAACGGCAGGTCGCGGGTGGCCGCGTCGACCAGCAGCAGCTCGGCGCCGGTGTCGGCCAGCACCAGCTCCATCCGCTCGGCGGGCCAGCTCTCCGAGAGCGGCACGTACGCGCCGCCGGCCTTCAGCACGGCCAGGGTGCTGACCACCAGTGCCGTCGAGCGCTGCTGGAGGACGGCGATCCGACTCTCCGCGCCCGCGCCCAGCGCGACCAGGCGGTGGGCCAAGCGGTCGGTGGCGGTGTCCAGTTGGGCGTAGCTGAGGGTGTCGGTGCCGCAGGTGACGGCGGTGGCGTCGGGGGTGCGGGCGGCCTGGGCGGCGAACAGCTCCGGCAGGGCGGCGTCCGGCAGCGGGTGGACGGCTCCGGTGGTCAGTTCGGCCAGTTCGGCGCGGCCGGCCGTGCCCAGCAGGTCGATGTCGTGGATGGGGGTGTCGGGGTGCTCGGCGGCGCTGCGCAGGATGCGCTGGAACTGTGCGGCGAGGCGCTGGACGGTGGCGGG
>NZ_JBIWJF010000078.1:0-1519 GCF_044764985.1 Kitasatospora sp. NPDC093550 | reverse complement strand
CCGAGTGCCCGCCCGGGCTGGGCTGCGACTTCATCCCCGCCGCCTACGCCCTGACCGACCCCGGCGACCCCACCTCCTTCGGCAACTACAACCCCGCGCACCGCCCCGACGACGGCCAGCAGATCCGCTACCTCGTCATCCACGACACCGAGAGCGACTACGCCGGCGCGCTCGCCGCCTTCCAGGACCCCCGCGAACAGGCCACCGCGCACTACCTGGTGCGCGCCGGCGACGGCCACGTCACCCAGCTGGTTCACACCGGCGACATCGCCTGGCACTCCGGCAACAAGACCGTCAACATGCACAGCATCGGCATCGAACACGAGGGCTTCGCCCTGCCCACCGACCGCCCCACCTGGTACTCCGAGCAGCTCTACCAGTCCTCGGCGGCCCTGGTGCGCTACCTCGCCGACCGCTTCGGCGTGCCGCTGGACCGCCAGCACGTCATCGGCCACGACGACGTCCCCGGCCCCACTCAGGACGCCATCGCCGACATGCACTGGGATCCCGGCACCTTCTGGGACTGGGCCCACTACCTCGACCTGCTGCACGCCCCGCTGGACGCCGGCACCGACACACCGCCCCGCCCCGGCGACACCGTCACCATCGCGCCGCCCTTCGACAGCACCAACGAGCCCCCCGTCAGCGGGGTCTCCGCCCGCCCCGAGAACTTCGTCTACCTGCGTACCCGGCCCGCCTCGGACGCCCCGCTGATCAACAGCGCCACCACCAGGGCCGACGACTGGAGCGACAAGGCCTCCACCGGCGCCCGCTACGTCGTCGCCGACCAGCAAGGCGACTGGACGGCGATCTGGTACGACGGCCAGAAGTGCTGGTTCGCCAACCCGAACGGGCGAGCCGCCCGCACCGACCGGCGCACCGGGGCCGCCGGGACCACCACCGTGTTGGCCCCGCGCCCCGGCACCGCCACCATCCCGGTCTACGGCCGGGCCTACCCCGAGGCCGCCGCCTACGCGCCCTACCCGGCCATCAAACCGCTGCCGGTGGTGCCCCTGCGCGCGACCGTCCCGGCCGGACAGGCGTACCTCGCCGTCGCCGCCACTCCCGAGCGGGCCGACTACTTCTACGACCAGAACATCAACGGCGACGCGCCCGACGACCGCACCCTGGTCGTCGGGCACGACACCTACTACCCGATCCGCTTCAACCACCGCCTGGCGTTCCTCAAAGCCACCGACGTCCAGGCAACCACCCAGTAGGTCGAGCCGGTCCGCAGCCCGTCCACGATCAACCGGGAGGCCCGCCGCAACAAGGCGCTCGGCTGGGAAACCCCAGCCGAGCGCCTGCATGAACTGCTCGCGGCTGACCAGACCGACGACGTGTTGCAACGACCCCTGGAAACCGCCGGAAGTGTGGGGGCCTGACGGTCGCGTACGCACGGGTCGTTGAAGCGCACACTGCTCGGCCGGGGGGATTGCAGGCCGACCCCGCGGTGACGACCAGATGGTCACCGAAGCGGAGCGTGCCCTACTCGGCCGGTCCGGAGCGGGGCGGGATG
>NZ_JBIWJF010000077.1:0-1838 GCF_044764985.1 Kitasatospora sp. NPDC093550 | reverse complement strand
CTGAGGACAAGCCCTCGGCCTATTAGTACCGGTCAACTCCACCCCTCACAGGGCTTCCATATCCGGCCTATCAACCCAGTCGTCTACTGGGAGCCTTACCCTCTCAAGGAGGTGGGAGTGCTCATCTCGAAGCAGGCTTCCCGCTTAGATGCTTTCAGCGGTTATCCCTCCCGAACGTAGCCAACCAGCCATGCCCTTGGCAGGACAACTGGCACACCAGAGGTTCGTCCGTCCCGGTCCTCTCGTACTAGGGACAGCCCTTCTCAACACTCCTACGCGCACAGCGGATAGGGACCGAACTGTCTCACGACGTTCTAAACCCAGCTCGCGTACCGCTTTAATGGGCGAACAGCCCAACCCTTGGGACCTACTCCAGCCCCAGGATGCGACGAGCCGACATCGAGGTGCCAAACCATCCCGTCGATATGGACTCTTGGGGAAGATCAGCCTGTTATCCCCGGGGTACCTTTTATCCGTTGAGCGACGGCGCTTCCACAAGCCACCGCCGGATCACTAGTCCCTACTTTCGTACCTGCTCGACCCGTCAGTCTCACAGTCAAGCTCCCTTGTGCACTTACACTCAACACCTGATTGCCAACCAGGCTGAGGGAACCTTTGGGCGCCTCCGTTACCCTTTAGGAGGCAACCGCCCCAGTTAAACTACCCACCAGACACTGTCCCTGATCCGGATCACGGACCCAGGTTAGACATCCAGCACGACCAGAGTGGTATTTCAACGGCGACTCCACAACAACTGGCGTTGCTGCTTCACAGTCTCCCACCTATCCTACACAAGCCGAACCGAACACCAATATCAAGCTATAGTAAAGGTCCCGGGGTCTTTCCGTCCTGCTGCGCGAAACGAGCATCTTTACTCGTAATGCAATTTCACCGGGCCTATGGTTGAGACAGTCGAGAAGTCGTTACGCCATTCGTGCAGGTCGGAACTTACCCGACAAGGAATTTCGCTACCTTAGGATGGTTATAGTTACCACCGCCGTTTACTGGCGCTTAAGTTCTCAGCTTCGCCCCGACGAATCAGAGCTAACCGGTCCCCTTAACGTTCCAGCACCGGGCAGGCGTCAGTCCGTATACATCGCCTTACGGCTTCGCACGGACCTGTGTTTTTAGTAAACAGTCGCTTCTCGCTGGTCTCTGCGGCCACCCCCAGCTCAAGGCGCAAGGCCCGTCACCAGGAATGGCCCCCCTTCTCCCGAAGTTACGGGGGCATTTTGCCGAGTTCCTTAACCATAGTTCACCCGAACGCCTCGGTATTCTCTACCTGACCACCTGAGTCGGTTTGGGGTACGGGCCGCCATGAAACTCGCTAGAGGCTTTTCTCGACAGCATAGGATCATCCACTTCACCACAATCGGCTCGGCATCAGGTCTCAGACTATGTGTGAGGCGGATTTGCCTACCCCACGTCCTACACCCTTACCCCGGGACAACCACCGCCCGGGCTGGACTACCTTCCTGCGTCACCCCATCGCTCACCTACTACCCCGTTGGGTCACCGGCTCCACCACTTCCCTTTGCCCGAAGGCTCCGGGACGGCTTCACGGGCTTAGCATCAAGAGGTTCAGCGTTGGCGCTTCAAAGCGGGTACGGGAATATCAACCCGTTGTCCATCGACTACGCCTGTCGGCCTCGCCTTAGGTCCCGACTTACCCTGGGCAGATCAGCTTGACCCAGGAACCCTTGGTCAATCGGCGCAAGAGTTTCCCACTCTTGTATCGCTACTCATGCCTGCATTCTCACTCGTATACCGTCCACGACTCGATTCCTCGGCCGCTTCACCCGGCACACGACGCTCCCCTACCCATCACAGCAGGCGTT
>NZ_JBIWJF010000076.1:0-2109 GCF_044764985.1 Kitasatospora sp. NPDC093550 | reverse complement strand
CGCACCGCGCTGGCGGCTGCCGGGCCCGCTTCGAGGACCAGCGGGGTCAGGCCGCGCTCGGTGAGGTGGGCGGCGGCGGCCAGGCCGATCGGGCCGGCGCCGATGACGAGGACGGGCAGGTCGGAGCCTTCGGACATGGCGGTGGTCCCCTTCGCGGTCGAGGCGGACGCGGCCCCCGGCCACTCCGCCTGATTCGACAAACGTCGATGTGTTGACGATCTCGACCTTGCCACTCCGATTCGATGGATGTCAACATAGACACATGTCGAATCTGGAGCTGACGATCCTGGAGCCCGAAGTCGCGCCGTGCTGTCCGCCGATCACCTCGGCCGAGCTGTCCGTGGAGGACTCGGTGCGGATGGCCGCGATGTTCAAGGCGCTGTCCGACCCGGTCCGGCTGCGGTTGTTCTCGAAGATCGCCTCTCACCCGGGCGGGGAGGCGTGCGTGTGCGACATCCAGGACGTCGGCGTGTCGCAGCCGACCGTCTCCCACCACTTGAAGAAGCTCCGCGAGGCCGGGCTGCTGACCAGCGAGCGCCGGGGCACGTGGGTGTACTACCAGGTCGCGCCCTCGGTGGTGGCCGGCATGGCCGCCCTGCTCGACCTCAACCGCTGACCTCGCTCGGGGAGCCCTCGTTGCCGCACGCCGTCGTCACCATCGCCCCGATGGGGCCCGAGCACGCCGAACAGGTCCTGGCGATCTACCGGGCGGGCGTCGAGGAGGGCAACGCCACCTTCGAGACCGCCGCACCCGCCTGGGAGGTCTTCGACGCCGCCCGACTGCCCGGCCACCGGCACGTTGCTCTGGGTGTGGCGGGCGAGGTGCTGGGCTGGGCGGCGGTGAGCGCGGTCTCCGCCCGGCCCGCGTACGCGGGGGTGGTCGAGCACTCCGTCTACGTCCACCCCGAGGCGCGCGGCCGTGGCGTGGCCGGGGCCCTGCTGGAGGCTCTGGTCGCCTCGACCGAGGCGGCCGGGATCTGGACGATCCAGTCCGGGGTGTTCCCGGAGAACACCGCCAGCCTCGCCCTGCACGCCCGCGCCGGGTTCCGGGTGATCGGTACCCGCGAGCGCGTCGCCCGCCACCACGGGGTGTGGCGCGACGTGCTGCTGATCGAGCGCCGCAGTCCTGCCGTCACCTGATCCGCCCCCGTACATGCGCAGATGGCGCCGCCCCAGCTGGGGCGGCGCCATCGCGGCAAAGGGGGGACTACTTCGCGGCTGCGGCCCGGCGGCGCTGGTCGAAGATCAGAGCGACCAAGAGCAGGCCGACCACGCCGCCGATCAACTGCATGCCGATGAAGCCGGGCAGGGAGCTGGGTGCGATCCCGGCGAAGGTGTCGGTGAACGCGCGGCCGATGGTGACGGCCGGGTTGGCGAAGGAGGTGGAGGAGGTGAACCAGTACGCGGCGCCGATGTAGGAGGCGACCGCGACGGGGGCGAAGCGCAGGTGGTCCGTCTTCGCTAGCCCGAAGATCAACAGGACGAGACCGGTGGTGGCGACGACCTCGCCGATCAGCAGGTGCCCGGCCGAGCGGTCATGGGTGGACCACTTAACCAGCGCCTGCCCGAACATGGCGTCGGCGAGAATCGCTCCGCCGATCGCCCCGGCGATCTGCGCGGGGATGTACGCGGCGACCTCGCGGGCGCCCAGGCCCTTGGGGTCCTTGCGGCCGGTCCACCACTCGGCCAGCGTGACGACCGGGTTGAAGTGCGCGCCGGAGATGGGGCCGAGCAGCAGGATCAGCACGCCGAGGCCGAAGACGGTGGCCAGCGAGTTGGCCAGCAGCTGCACGCCGACGTCCTTGCTGAGCTCGGTCGCCTGGATGCCGGAGCCGACCACGACCGCGACCAGGGCGGCAGTGCCGACCAGCTCGGCCGCCACCCGGTTCAGCAACGGGACCGCCGGCGGCTCAATGGCCAGCGGCTCTGCCTCGGTGGTCTCGGGTCTGGCTTCGTCTATGGCACTCATCAGGGCACTCCTGTGCAGGGGCGGGTGGGCCGCCGGGATCGGGCTGGGGTGGTTCAGCAGGACCGCTTGCGGCCTTCCGCGGCGGCTTCGCGGGCGGTGGCGGCCAGCCCGGCGAACTCTCCGGCCACGGCCTCCAGGGC
>NZ_JBIWJF010000075.1:0-2203 GCF_044764985.1 Kitasatospora sp. NPDC093550 | reverse complement strand
ACCCTCGACGCCGGTACCGAGATCTGACAGCCGCCGGGGGCGGGGAACTCGCAAGAGCCCCGCCCCCGGCACACCCGCCCGAAGGGCAGGGGCCCTTGCCGGCCCTGGCGGGCCGGCAAGGGCAAGGACGCCCGCTTCGCGGGCGGCTGCGCTGGTGGCCCGGCGGCGTTCACCGTGCCGGTCTCCGCCGGCCCTGGGGGCCGTCAGAGCCCGTCCCGGGCCGCCGGGCCGCGGTCGTCCCCTGCGGGGACGGCCGTCTTGTTGCGCCCACTGCGTGGGCGGGGCGTGGCCGGTTCGTTCCTCACCGGCCACGCTGGCGCCGGCCATGGGGCCGACACCCAGCTCGGGACCAGCGGTCGACGACAGCTTCCGGCCTGGAGAACCGCCGAAAAATCAGGCAATATTCGACATGGCGAATGGCTTCACGTCGAGGACAGAAGTGGGCGGCCGGTGGAAAAACGCTGGCAGACCACCGACCGCCCTGTGCGTTTCCCGACCGAAGGCCCTTTCAGCCCTTCCAGGAAACGACGCAGCCCATCCTAGGCGCCCCGAGCTATCCGGTGCGCCCGGCCCAGAGCAACCAGGAGCATGGTGTGACGACGCTGGACGGCCGTGAGGTCTACACACGGCGTGACCTCATGGACAGGTACGGGATGTCCCTGTCCCCGCTGGAGAAATGGCACCGAAACCGTAGCCTGACAGGCCACCCCGAGGCCGTCGGCACGGTCGGCCGCGAACTGGTCTGGGACCGCGAGGAGTGGGACCGCTGGTACCAGGAGCGGGGCGACACGCGAGACCTGGAATCCCGTGCCGACCTGGCTGCCAGGCACGGTCTGGCCCGGGGGACCCTCGACCGGATGTGGTCCCTGCGTGAGGAGAACGGCCACCCCGAACCGGTCAAGACCGTACAGCAGACGACCTACTGGGACGCCGACGAATGGGACGCCTGGTACGCCGACTACCGTCGGCGCGCCCAGCGCACGGAACTCGACGTCGACCGCTCCGGTGACCCGGAAGACCTCGTCACGCTGTCTCAGGCCGCCCGCATCCTGGGCGTGGAGCCGACCAGCATCACGCACTACCCCAAGAATCCCCCGCGGAACTGGCCACAGCCCGCGGTGGAGGAGGAACTTCCCAGCGGCCGTATGCGCCGGCGTTACCGCCGCGCCGACATCTGGCACTACGCCGACACCCGGACCATCGCCGGCCCCCGCCGACGTTTCCCACCCCGGGGCACCGATCCGGTTCCCGGACGAGAACCATCTTCAGACCATCGCACGCCAGCAGAGGAGCCTGGACAGTGACCCGATCCCAGGACGATTTCGGACCAGTCCAGCTCGCCCGCTGGCTGGGGCTCAAGGAGTCCCAGTTGCGTCGTGCTCAGAACCTGGGGCTGGTCCCGCCACCCGACGTCGACGGCCGCCGCTGGTCTCAGAGCGTGGCCAGGACGCTGCCGGACCAGGTCGAGCAGATCCTCGCCCAGCTCGGAGAGGAGGCCGCGCCCGCACCAGCTCCCGAGACGAAGCCCGTACCGCCCGCCAGGACCCGACGGGGCAAGGAAGGCTTCGGACCGGTCCAGCTGGCCCGTCACCTCGGCCTCAAGGACTGGCAGGTCACCCGCGCTCAGCAGCGAGGCCTGATCCCGGCCCCCGACCTGGAAGGCGGCCGCTGGTCCGAAGCCGCAGTCGGACCCCTCACCGACCTCGTTCCGCGGATCACCGCCGAACTCGGCGACCACCCCGGACTCGGGTCCCAGAAGGCAGCCGAGTACCTCAGCGAGCAAACCGGTCTGACCGTCGAGCGCACCGACATCCAGGACCTGGCCGAACAGGGTGTCCTGCACCCCGTGGGCGAGTTCAAGGGCTGGCCGATGTACAGCATCGAGGACCTCGATGCCCTGCAGCACGAAGGCGTCACCGCCGTCATCACCGCCCGTCTGAGCTGGATCGAGCAGAGCCTCACCAACGTCGAGGCCGCCGACCTTCTCGGATGGTCTACCGGCAGATTCGACGTCACCGCCGAACGCCACGGCCTCACGCCCGGCCGCTGGAACCGCTATACCCGGGCCGATATCGAACGCCTGGGGCGCACAGCCCACTGAGCATCAACCACGAAGGCCCCGCAGCTCTGTCGCTGCGGGGTCTTTCGCGTGTCCGGTGGTCGGTTGGCAGGTGGGTCTGTCGGTTCTGTCGTGTGCGGACGA
>NZ_JBIWJF010000074.1:0-2316 GCF_044764985.1 Kitasatospora sp. NPDC093550 | reverse complement strand
GCGCTGGTGCCCCGCGCCGGAAAGGGGCCCCACCAACCCCGACCGCCAACCAGGCGGCCACCCCTCCCGGCCACCCACCAGGGAGAACCATATGACTCAGCGCCTGATGGTCCACGGCGGAAACCCGCTCGAAGGCGAGGTCCGCGTCAGCGGTGCGAAGAACCTCGTCCCCAAGGCCATGGTCGCCGCCCTGCTTGGGCAGGGCGTCAGCCACCTCACCAACATTCCGGACATCCGCGACATCCACGTGGTGAGCGGCCTCCTCCGGCTGCACGGGGTCACCGTCCACCAGGACGACAGCGGGCTGATCCTCGACGCCTCGCACGTGAGGAACGCGAACGTCGAGGACATCGTCGGCCACGCTGGCTCCTCGCGGATCCCGATCCTGTTCAGCGGCCCGCTGCTGCACCGCCTCGGCCACGCCTTCATCCCCGGCCTGGGCGGCTGCGACATCGGCGGCCGCCCGGTCGACTTCCACTTCGAGGTGCTCAGCCAGTTCGGCGCCACCATCGAGAACCACCCGCAGGGCACCTACCTGGTCGCCCCGCAGCGCCTGCGCGGCACCAAGATCGAGCTGCCCTACCCGTCGGTCGGCGCGACCGAGCAGGTGCTGCTCACGGCCGTCCTCGCCGAGGGCGTCACCGAGCTGCGCAACGCCGCCGCCGAGCCGGAGATCGTCGACCTGATCTGCGTCCTGCAGAAGATGGGCGCGATCATCACCATGGGCGCTGACCGGACCATCCTGATCACCGGTGTGGACGAGCTGAACGGCTACAACCACCGCGCGCTGCCGGACCGCCTGGAGGCGGCCTCCTGGGCCTGCGCGGCGCTGGCCACCAAGGGCGACATCTACGTCAAGGGCGCCGAGCAGTGGCCGATGATGGCTTTCCTCGACGCCTTCCGGAAGGTCGGCGGCGCGTTCGAGGTGGACGACGAGGGCATCCGCTTCTGGCACCCGGGCGGCGAGCTCAAGGCGATCGTCTTGGAGACCGACGTGCACCCGGGCTTCCAGACCGACTGGCAGCAGCCGCTGCTGGTCGTGCTGACCCAGGCCGCCGGCCTGTCCATCGTCCACGAGACGGTGTACGAGTCGCGGCTCGGCTTCACCGGCGAGCTGAACCAGATGGGCGCGCACATCCAGCCCTACAACGAGTGCCTGACCGGTTCTCCGTGCCGCTTCGAACGGACGAACCACACGCACTCGGCGGTCGTCTCCGGCCCGTCCAAGCTGATCGGCGGAGAACTGCACGTCCCCGACCTGCGCGGCGGCTTCGCCTACCTGATCGCGGCGCTGGCGGCCGAGGGCACCTCCACCCTTCACGGTATCGACCTGATCGACCGCGGCTACGAGAACTTCATGGAGAAGCTGCGCGACCTCGGCGCCGACGCCGAGATGATCACCGACTGAGCCGGATCCGGTGGGCCCGGGACATCCCAGGCCCACCGGATCCCTGCCCCGGACCGGGGCAGACGGGGATCGAGACTGTTCAAGCGCGTGCCGCGGGAACGGGCCTGGGCGGGGGTGGCCGACGAGACTGCGCTGGTGGGGCTTGCCCACCTGGGTGGGTCTGTTGCCGTCGTGCGGTGGTGGGCGGCGTCCCCGGTGCGTCATCCGTTGGTGTGCCGGGCGTGGGTTCGGGGGCTCGGGAGCGGGGGCGGGTGGTGGTCTGCGGGTGGGTGCCGGTGGGGTGCCCGCGTGGTGTTCCGGCCGGGTCAGGCTCGCAGACGCGGTCGGGGGCGCAACCGAGGGCCTGATCCTCCCGGCCAAGATCTTTTGCGTCGGGCGAGGGCCGGGCTATCGCCCCTTTTGGGCCCTCGCCAGCGTCGCAAAAGATCTTGGCCGTCCGGGTCCCTCGGTTGCGCCCCCGCCCTATTGCGTCTGCGTGGCAGCCCTTGCCGGAACACCCCGCCAGCGGGCACCCCACCGGCACCCACCCGCAGACCTCGAGGAGCCCACCATGACCACGTACACGACCCCCTTCAACGACTGCGGCTGCCCCGTCCCCTTCGCGCAGATGGCGCTGGTCGAGGGCATGTGGCTGTGCCCCGACTGCGACGCCTCAGGCGCCGACCTCGCGCCGTGGGACGCCGCGAACCTCCCCCTCGTCCTCACGGACGGGACCGTGGCGACGCCGGACGATGTCGCCGCGCTGGCCGACGAGGAGCTGCTGCGGCGGGCTGCCGACTGAGTCGGCGGGGTCCTTCGGGGCCCCGCTTCGAGGAAGCGGTCGCCCCCTGCGGGGGCGGCTGTGTTGTGGCCCGGTGGCGTTCACCGTCTCGGTGGCGTCGGCCCCTGGGGGGCCTTTGGCCACCGTG
>NZ_JBIWJF010000073.1:0-2502 GCF_044764985.1 Kitasatospora sp. NPDC093550 | reverse complement strand
ATCAGCGGGGCAGGATGCGCAGTACTGCCTCGCGTTCTCCGCTGAGCTGCAGGCCTTGCTGTACCGCGGTGCCCAGGTCGAGGTCGCCGAGCAGGGTCGCGGCCAGCAGGTGCGGCGGTCCGGTCAGTGACGCGGTGGGGTGGTCGACCCGGCCGGCGTGTGTGTGCACCGAGCCGTCCTTGACTTCGATGACCAGGTCCTCGTTGCCGTCGGCGTGCAGTTGCAGGGCGATTGCCGGCTGGTCGGGGTGGTGGTCGGTCAGTGCCCGGGCGGGCATGTCCAGCCAGTGGGTGCGGAAGGTGTCGCTGCCGCCCGGCTCACGCAGCAGCGGCACGCCCCACCGGCTCAGCTCCCGCAGCACCGGCTCCAGCGCGCGGCCACGCTCGGTGAGGGAGAACAGGGTGGTGGCCACCGGCGGCGGGGCGGCCTTGCGGTGGATCAGGCCGGCTTCCTCCAGTTCGCGGAGCCGGTCGACCAGCAGGTTGCTGGCGATCCCGGGCAGCCCGTTGCGCAGGTCGGTGTGCCGGCACGGGCCCAGGGCGAGCAGTTCACGGACGATCAGCAGGGTCCACCGGTCGCCGATGGTGTCCAGTGCTTTCGCGATGCCGCAGTACTGCCCGTAGGTGCGCATGCCACCACCCTACCTTGCGGCATTGAGATTCAAAACTCCCTTGTTGACTTTCTCAACAACGGCGGTCTAGCGTCGCTGCCCATGACCACCACCCTTTCCGTGCGTCGGCTGTCCTGGGCCGGCGTCGAGATCCGTCTCGGCGACACCCGCCTGCTGATCGACCCGCTCGAGAACGTCGCTCCGCTGGCGCCGGTGATGGGACCGCCGCACCGGCCGGTCGACCCGGTCGACACCCCGCCCGGCACCCACGCCCTCATCACCCACCTGCACCCCGACCACTACGACCACGACCTGATCGCCCGGATCGCGGCAACCGGCACGATCGGCTGCCACACCCCGAGCGCGGCGGCGCTGCACGAGGCGGGCATCGCCCCCGTTGCCCAGGACCTGGGCCAGCCACGCCGCATCGGAGCGCTGACCGTCACCCCGGTGACCTCGCTGGACTGGCGCGGCAACGACTGCGACCAGGTCGCCTGGGTCGTCGAAGGCGCCGGCCGGCGGGTCATCCACTGCGGCGACACCCAGTGGCACGGCAGCTGGTGGCAGATCGCCCGCGACCACGGCCCGTTCGACGTCGCGTTCGTCCCGGTCAACGGCGTCATCGCCCACTTCGAGGGCTACGCGGCCAACGTCCCGGCGACCATGACCCCCGAGCAGGGCGTCGAGGCCGCCGTCGCACTCGGCGCCGCCACCGTCTGCGCCATGCACTACGGCCTGTTCCACAACCCGCCGTTCTACACCGAACAACCCGACATCGAGCAGCGCTTCCGGCACGCCGCCGACGAGCGCGGCATCACCGCGGCCGTCGTCGCCGACGGCCAGCCCGTCCTGTGACCATCGGAAACAAGGAGCAACACATGAAGATCGTCCTGTTCGGTGCCAGCGGAAACATCGGCCGGCCCACCACCGAGGAACTCCTGCGTCGCGGCCACACCGTCACCGCGGTCACCCGAGCCGGCCACGTCGACGGACTCGAGCACAAGGCCCTGACCGTGACCACCGGTGACGTCACGGACGCCGCCGCGGTCGCCGGCCTCGCCGCCTCCCACGACGCCGTACTGTCGGCCGTCGGCCCCCGGATCGGCCAGGAGAACGACCGCGCCACGATCGTCGGTGCCGCCCGTGCGCTGATCGACGGACTCCGCCGAGCCGGCGTCACCCGCCTGGTCACCATCGGCGGCGCCGGTAGCCTGCGCACGCCGACCGGCGCCCGGGTCATGGACGACCCGGACTTCCCCGCGCTGTGGAAGGCCAACGCCGAGGCCCAGTCCGAAGCGCTCGACCTCTACCGCGGCGTGCACGACCTCGACTGGACGTACGTGTCGCCCGCCGCGGTCATCGCAGCGGGCGAGCGGACCGGGGCCTACCGCAGCGCCGGGGACACCCTGCTCACCGACGACGACGGCAACAGCCGCATCTCGTACGCCGACTACGCGATCGCCTTGGCCGACACGATCGAGAGCGGCACCGCGATCCGCCGCCGCATCACCGTGGCGTACTGAGCCATGAGCAACGACGCCGCCGGCCGGCACACCCGATCCATCGTCCTGCTCGCAGCGCTCACGGCCCTGGGACCACTGTCCGTCGACGGCTACCTGCCCGGACTGCCGGAACTCGCCGGCGACCTGCGCGCCGGCGCCGCGGCCACCCAGCTCACCATCACCGCCTGTCTGGCCGGGCTGGCCATCGGGCAGCTGATCGCCGGGCCGCTGAGCGACACCTACGGCCGGCGGCGTCCGTTGCTGGCGGGCCTCGCCCTCTACACGATCGCCAGCGCGCTCTGCGCGGTGGCACCCGACGTCCGGACCTTCGTCGGCCTGCGCCTGGTCCAGGGCATCGGCGGGGGGTTCGGCATCGTCATCGCCAACGCC
>NZ_JBIWJF010000072.1:0-2893 GCF_044764985.1 Kitasatospora sp. NPDC093550 | reverse complement strand
CGGCAGCGGCAGCGACGACAAGCGCTACCCCTACCAGGTCTGACCCACCAGCGGCGCCCCCCACACCGGGGGGCGCCGCCCCACCCCGACACAGAGAGGAATTGCAATGCGCTGGTTTGGCGGACGAGTCGGATGCACGGGTGCCGAGGTGCCTGTGCCCGAAGGAGCGCGTCGTCTCTGGGACGGACCGTTCCCCCTGTGGCTGGTAGGTCACTGGCCGTCGCACGAGGTGAAGGTCTACAACCACCAGCGGCGCAACATCGCGGTGCTCGGCCCCTGCGAGGCGGACCGCACCCAGTTGGCCGTGCTGCTCGACCCGAGGAACACGACCCCGCCGGTATGGCCCGGCTCCTACACGGTCGTCGTCGCCGACGAGCGCGGCTTGATCGTGTACACGGATGCCGCAGGTGCCTGCCCGATCTACACCACGCAGTTCGAGAACGGCACGATCTGGGCCTCCAGCTCCCGAGCCTTGGCCCCGCTGGTCGGAGGCAACGTCGACACCCAGTGGCTGGCGACCTCGCTGGTGCACCCCACGAGGAGCCCGGGAGGCCGCTCTGCCTTCGCCGGGGTCGAGTACGTGGAGGCCGGCTCGCGACTTTCGCTGCGTCCGGGGCACCGGCCCCTGACGGAGCCGTCGTGGCAGCCGCGGTCCATCTCATCGGCTGACGCGCCGGGCGAACTGCGGGCCGCCCTCGAGGGCGGCGTGGCCGTGCGGGTCAGGAACGCCCACCGGCCCACGACCGATCTGAGCGGAGGCATGGACTCGACCTCGATCGGACTGCTGGCCGCAAGGCACCTCACGGGCCGCCAGCAGCTCGGAACGTTCACGATCCACCCCGAAGGGCAGGACGGAGGCAGCGGAGACCTGCACTACGCTCGGCTGGCAATCGACCAGCACCCCATGGTCGAGCACACGGCGCTGCCGCTGGGCGAGGATCACCTCCCCTACGCAAGGCTGGACGAGGTGCCTGCCACAGACGAGCCCGCGCCGTCCACCATCACCTTCGCCCGGCTGGCCTCACAGCTGGAGGTGCTCCGCGGTTACGGCAGCGACTCCCACCAGACCGGCGACGGCGGTGACAGCCTCCTGTGGCAGCCGAACACCCTGGCCGAATTCGCACGACGTCGGCAGTTGATCCAACTCGTGCGCCACACCCAGGGGCTGGCACGCCTGTTCCAGGTGAGCCCGTGGCCGCTGCTGCGCGAGGCGATCTCCACCAAGCCCACGGGGCTCTTCGCCCCCCTCATGGCTGACTGGATCACCCCCCGAGCCCGCGAACTCGCGACGGCCGTCCAGGGCAGCTACCCGGACTGGACGGACTGGAGCCGGTCGGATAGCGAACTCCTCCACGAGATGCGCATGGTGGGCCGTACCGCGCGGGCGGACGCCCAGGTCGCCGAGACGTTCGGAGTAACGTTCCACAACCCGTTCACTGACGCGGCCGTCGTCACGGCAGTGCTCTCCGCCCCCGAGGCGGAACGCGGCTCTGCCTGGAGCTACAAGCCACTGCTCGCGAAGGCCCTGGCCGATGTACTCCCGGC
Organism: Kitasatospora sp. NPDC093550; assembly: GCF_044764985.1. Classification (NCBI taxonomy): domain Bacteria; kingdom Bacillati; phylum Actinomycetota; class Actinomycetes; order Kitasatosporales; family Streptomycetaceae; genus Kitasatospora; species Kitasatospora sp. NPDC093550. The sequence continues at coordinate 1,348 of NZ_JBIWJF010000072.1, read as the reverse complement.
CGAGATCGCGGCCCGCAACGCCAAGGGTGCGTTCGATGCGGATCACCACCAGGGGCTGCGGGCTCACTTGGCAGCGGTGTCCGATCTGGCCGACGGCCGACTGGCCGAGCTGGGGTTGATCGAGCCCGGTGAGGTCCGGAAGACCCTGCGCAAGGCGGTCATCGGGGTGAGAACGCCCTTCGGATCACTGGAGCCGATGCTGGCCATGGAGGTATGGCTGCGGGCGCTCGACAGGACAGCAGCAGTGGCCTGGACCGTTGAGTGGCAGGCACAGGAGGTCTGATCTCTGGGGGCGGGGCCAGTCGGCCCCGCCCCCAGAGCCTTTGAAGAAGCGGTCGCCCCCTGCGGGGGCGGCTGTGTTGTGGCCCGGTGGCGTTCACCGTCTCGGTGGCGTCGGCCCCTGGGGGGCCTTTGGCCACCGTGCCGGGCCACCGTGCCGTGGTCACGCCTTCGGCGTGGCGGTTCTTCTGGCCTGGTGGGCCTGTGCGGTGGCGTCGGCCCTGGCGGGCCTTTGGCCACCGCTCCGGCCCGCCAGGGGGTCGGCCCTGGCGGGCCGGCAGGTGCGTGGTCGCCCCCTTCGGGGTCGGCCGTCTTGTTGCGCCCACTGTGTGGGCGGGGTCCGGCCGACATCACTACCAGAGATCTGACAGCACGACAGCAACCTTGCGGAGCGTTCCGCTTCGCCCCAGACACTCCCACCGAGCATGAGGCAGCACCCTCCCGGTTGATCACAAGGCAGCACCGCCAAGGCGCCGACAAGGAGAGGGAACGAGGCCGGTACGAGCTAAGCGCCGAGCATTTCTCCGAATGACAAGTCAGACGCGGTTCTTTCCATAGGAAGTCCCGTGCCCTCACCCGCACGCGACACAGGGAAATAGGACCCGTGCCTCGACGTGGTGAGCCGCAGGGGCTGCTCAGCGCTTGTCACAGCCATGCTTCGCATGGTCGAAGGGATCCTCTCGCGCGCGAAGAACCCTACTCAAGGACGCTTCTGCTCCCCAGACCTTTTCCACGTCCACGGATCCAGAACCCGGCTGCGGCACCTCACGGCCCCACGACCCGCTTCGGCGGCCCTGCCCTTCCGATTCGTATCCGGCCTGGACCACGAGCTCTACAGCTGTGACTGCGGATGGCGCTTCCCGGTGCACAGAACCCGGGGCGCTCGCCGGCATTCCCCAGGGCCCCACTGGACCGGCACCTCAGGATGCCGGGGGCTGGCCTGACGGTGGTCCGGCATCGCTTGTCTGGTTGAGCCACGAAGGCCCCGCAGCTCTGTCGCTGCGGGGTCTTTCGCGTGTCCGGTGGTCGGTTGGCAGGTGGGTCTGTCGGTTCTGTCGTGTGCGGACGA
>NZ_JBIWJF010000071.1:0-4195 GCF_044764985.1 Kitasatospora sp. NPDC093550 | reverse complement strand
GTCAGCACCGTCACCTCGGCGCCCTCGTTCGCCTCCGCGATCCGCAGCGCCTGCTCCACGCCGTACTCGTCCAGCTCCGACAGGAGGCCGTCCACACCATCCCGGTCGGTGGTGTGGTCGTCCGCGAAACGACGGTCACCCGTCGCGTCCGGCACGTACTTCACACAGACAACGATCCTCAAGCTCACGGCCTTGTCTCCTGTACTGGTCTCGTCCGGCGGCTGCGGCTGTGCAAGCGGGGCGAACACGGAACGCACCCGCTCCGGGCAGCGAATTCCCGTGCCGGTCCGGAACTTCCTGGCAGCATACTCGCCAGTAGCGCAGTGGTCACTACTGGCCAGTAGCTTACGCCGGGCGCCCGCGCCCGCTGCCTGCGCCCATCCTGCCCCAGCCGCGGGCCGACTCCACCCGACGGGGCGGACCGATCGCGCCGGGATTGCGCCCCGACGCCCCGCCCGGCAGCGCCTTGGACCGCTAGACCGCCTGCCCGAGCGCCGCGATGACGTCCGCCTTGCGCGGCTGCCCCGCCGCCCGGCGCACCACCCGGCCGTCCGCGTCCAGCACCAGGACGGTCGGCGTCCGCCGGACCTCCAGCCGGCGGACCAGCTCCAGCCGCTCCTCGGCGTCCACCTCGACGTGCGCGACCCCCTCGACCATCCCGGCCACCTCGGCGAGCACCCGCCGGGTGGCCCGGCAGGGCTGGCAGAAGACCGTCGAGAACTGCACCAGCGTCGCCCGCTCACCGAGCGGCCCGCCCAGCTCCGCCTCCGACAGCCGCACCGTCCCGTCCGTGGTACCCACCCTCATCCTTCCGTCGCGCCCGGCCCGCAGCAGTCCGAACGTGGTCGCCACCGCCAGTACGACGACGCACACCACCAGCCCGGTCATCCCCTCAGTCTGCGCCAGCCCCGGCGGGCCCCGAAAGACGGTCGACCACCGGGGGCACGCCGCGTACGATCGGCCGGTGGACTCCGAGCGCTCCAGACCGCCGCTGCCGACCGCCCGCCGCGTCATCGCCCCGGGCCGCGCCACCGACCACCGCGGTCGCTGACCCCACGTCGCCACCGCCCGCCGCTGCCGCCCGTCGCGACCCTCCCGGAGCCCCCGTGCAGACCGACCCCCGTGGTCCCCGTTTCGCCGCCGCGCTCACCACGGCCGTCCTGATCCTCGTCCTCCTCACCGACAACAGCGCCCTCCTCGCCGGCCAGACGCTCGTCTTCGCGCTCGGCGCGTTCGCCGGCTTACGGCTCTCCCCGTACGACTGGCTCTTCCGGATCCTCGTCCTGCCCCGCCTGGCCCCGCCCTCCGAGACCGAGGACGAGCGGCCGCTGCGCTTCGGCCAGGGCATCCTCATGGTCTTCGCCGCGATCGGCATGCTCGGCTTCCTCACCGGGGTGACCTGGCTCGGTCTGCTGGCCACCTCCGCCGGCCTCGCCGCCGCCTTCCTCAACGCCGCCTTCGGCTACTGCGTCGGCTGCGAGCTCTACCCGGTCGTCCGGCGGGCCCAGGGCCGCCTCACCGCCGGCGCCTGACCCGGGCCGCGCGCCGACGGAGCCCACCCGGGGCGGCCAGGCCCGATGCGGGAACGGATAAAGTTCCCGACCCGATTCATCACGGAGATCACACCGGGAAAATCGGCTTGACCCGACGCCTCAGGTGACAGCAGGCACTCGTTCGGGGGATCATCTCCAGGTATCACCCGTGACCGCCGCGGAGTGCCGTGCCCCGGTCGGCACCGCCCGCGCGTCGCGGGCCCCCGCCGAACCGGGCTCCGGCCCGTGGAAGTCAGGACTGACCGTGGCAGAGTTCGTGTACCCGCCGGTGATCCGCGCCGCGCTCACCGCCTTCCGCGCGCTCGACGTGCGGATCGAGATCGTGGGCGCCGAACACATCCCCGCCACAGGAGGAGCGGTCCTGGTCAGCAACCACATCAGCTACCTGGACTTCCTCTTCGCCGGCCTCGGCGCCTACCGCGGCGGCAAGCGCAAGACCCGCTTCATGGCCAAGGACGACGTCTTCAAGCACCGGATCTCCGGCCCCCTGATGCGCGGCATGAAGCACATCCCCGTGGACCGCACCGACGGCCAGCCCGCATACGAGGCCGCCGTGCGCGCCCTCAAGGCCGGCGAGGTGGTCGGGGTGTTCCCCGAGGCGACGATCAGCCGCTCGTTCATGCTCAAGAAGTTCAAGACCGGCGCCGCCCGGATGGCCGCCGACTCCGGCACCCCGCTGCTGCCCGTCGTCCTCTGGGGCACCCAGCAGCTCTGGACCAAGGGACGCCCGAAGACCCTGACCAAGCGCCACGTCCCGGTCACCATCATGATCGGCGAGCCGATCCACCTCGGGCCGGACGACAAGCCCGTCATGGTCACCAGAAGACTCCGCGCCGCCATGAGCGAGATGCTCGACCAGGCCCAGCGCGAGTACCCCGGCAAGCCCTCCGGTCCGGACGACACCTGGTGGCTGCCCGCGCAGCTCGGTGGCACCGCGCCCACCCTGGAGGTCGCCGAAGCCGAGGACGAGGCGGAGGCCCACGCCAAGGCCGAGCGCCGCGCCGCCAAGGGCTGACAACACCCGTACGGCTACTCCGTGCGACCTAGCGAGCGCGGTCCGTCGCGTGTCGCCCGGCCGCCGACGTCCCCCGTCTGACACAGTGACAGCTCCTCCCAGGGGCCTTCGTCCTGAATCGGCGACGGGGGCAAGACGTCGAGCGGTCGGAAAGGTCGGAAGCGGAGATGGCACGGATCACCGGCACACCGCACACACCCACGGGGCAAACACCCACGAGCTGGGCTCGCACCCGCGCCGGCGCCGGTGCGGGCCTTCTGCTTCTGGGGGCCCTGCTCACCGGCTGCGGGGCCGAGCCCGGGGAGATCCCGCTCTCGGAGATCCGGCCGGAGTCCCCCTCCGCCACCCCCGAGCCGACGCCCGCCGCGACCCCCGGCGTGGTCGGCGCGGCGGCCGGCACCCCCGCCGCGGTCCCCGCGCACAACGGACTGATCGTCAGCCGGGCCTACACCGACGCCTCGCACAGCACCAGCGCCATCGTCACCCTCGCCCCCGACGGCAGCGGCCAGCGCCAGATCACCCAGCCGCCGGACCACGCCCGCGACGACCGCCCCGACTGGTCCCCCGACGGCACCGCGGTCGTCTTCGACCGCACCGACCCGCAGACCGGCGCGGCCCGCCTCTGGACCGTCGCCGCCTCCGGTGACGACGCCCACCAGATCAGCCAGCTCTGCGACGCCTCCGGCGGGGGCGCCGACTGCGCCAACGAGGACGAACGCGCCCCCGCCTACTCCCCGGACGGCAAACAGCTCGCCTTCAGCCGGTCCTGGGGAGCCCTCGACCCGGCCGGCAACAACCAGACCCAGTACTCCGACCTCTACCTGATGAGCCCCGACGGCACCGACGTCCAGCGGCTCACCTTCCTCACCAACGACAAGCCCTACTCCGGGTCGGTCAGCAACCCGAGCTGGTCCCCCGACGGCAAGCAGCTCACCTTCGAGTACCGCACCAGCGCCACCGGACAGCCCGCCAACAGCCGCGCCATCTACGTCGTCAGCGCGGACGGCACCGGGCTGCGCCAGCTCACCCCCTGGGAGCTGCGGGCCGGCGACCGCGCCGACTGGTCCCCCGACGGCACCCGGATCCTCTTCACCACCTACCCGGCCGGCCCCGACAACGCCCCCGGCGGCGGCATCTACACCATCCACCCCGACGGCACCGCCATCGGCGCCCTCACCCCCGCACCCTCGGAGGCCTTCTACGGCTCCGCGGCCTACGCGCCCGACGGGCAAGTCATCGTCTTCACCCAGGCCCCCGCCGGCGGCGGCGCCGACCTCTACAGCATGCGGGCGGACGGCACCGGTGTCGCCCGCCTCACCAGCAGCACGGACAAGTGGCTCAACCGCCCGGCCTGGGGCACGGCCGAACCGCCGGCCGCCCCGACCCAGGCCCCCCAGCCAGACGCCCAGGCACCCGCCCAGGCCCAGGGACAGCCCCCGACGGAGAAGCCCCAGGCCGACGACGAGTAGGCGAACGGGAAGGAAAACGGAAATGCGAAAAGACCCCCTCCCGGATCGGGAGGGGGTCTTTTCTGAATGATTGTTCGGCGGCGTCCTACTCTCCCACAGGGTCCCCCCTGCAGTACCATCGGCGCTGTGAGGCTTAGCTTCCGGGTTCGGAATGTAAC
>NZ_JBIWJF010000070.1:0-4539 GCF_044764985.1 Kitasatospora sp. NPDC093550 | reverse complement strand
GACAGCACAGCCCACTCGGCATCCGAAAGCTCATGACGACGCACCATGCCCGACATGATCCACCATCACTTGATCAGCTTTGAAGACGACCCCTAGGGTCCGTCTTCACACCCCCGTCGTCCGCGCTACCGGGCGAGCGCTCCGGCGAGGAGGCGGCAGGCCCGGCCGGCCAGTCGGCACCACGTCCGTGCGGCTCCGCCGAGGGCCAGGTACCAGGCGATGCCGAACGGGAGGGCGATGGCGAACCAGGACGGGGGCGCCAGCTCACCGGGCCGCTGGGCGCCCTCACGCGCCCAGCGGCGGCACCGCTCGACGCCGCGGCCGGTCCAGTCGGCGCAGTCGTCACCCCGCCCGCTCCAGTGGGCGGAGGCGGTGAGCAGCCTTGCGCTCCGGGCCTCCCGTCGGCGCGGCCGCGCGGGGGTGGCCGGGTCGGGGGCTGGCACGGGCGCGGGCCGACGGGGCCGGGCCATCGGACGGGCCGGGTCAGGAGTCGGGCCGGGGCAGGACTCGGGCCGGGTCATGAGTCGGGCCGGGTCATGAGTCGGGCGCGGCGGCGCTGATGTCGGCGAGGGCGGAGCCCGGGTCCCGGTCCATCGCGAGGTCGCCGAGCGAGACCACGCCCACCGCCCGGCCGTCGTCGAGGACGGGCAGGCGGCGCAGGGCGTGCCGGCGCATCAGGTCGACGGCGTCCCCGATGGCGTCGTCCGGGGCGACGCCGACCAGCTCGGTGCTGCAGACGTCACCGACGCGGGTGCTGTCCGGGTGCCTGCCGTCGGCCAGCACCCGGACCACCGGATCTCGGTCGGTGACCAGCCCGTACACCCGGTCGTCCTCGCCCGCCACCAGCACGTCGCCGACGGCGGCGTCGCGCATCCAGCGGGCGGTGTCCCGTACCGAGGCCAGCCGGGGAACGGTCACCGGGCCGGGGGTCATGACGTCCCTGATCTTCTGGGTCATGGTGTCGCCTCCATGACGGTCGTACCGGAGGGGTGGTACCTCGCCTCGCGGTCCGCCGCTTCTGCGCGGCTACCCCGGTCCCGGCCCGTGACACCCGATTGGCCGTACCCGCAGCGGGTACCTCCCGGGGTGGGGGAGGCCAGGACGGCGGGAGAGAAGGTCGTGGACACCCACAGCACGGCCCGGGTGCGGGCCGGGTGGCCGCTCGCGGCGGTCGCGGTGGGGGTGGGCCTCGCCGCGGTGGCGGGGTGCGGTGGCGGCGGGCACGAGTCCGGGACGACGGCGCCGACGCGTCCCGCCGGGAACCCGCTGGACAACGTCGGGACGGCGGGCGACACCCTCGCCGTGAAGATCGACAACGTCGGCGCCCGGGTGCAGGCGATCCACCGGGGCCTCGCCGAGGCCGACATCGTCTACTGGATCGAGGTCGAGGGCGGCCTGTCCCGCTTCCTCGCCGTGTACGACGCCGACCACCTGCCCGCCCTGATCGGCCCGGTGCGCTCCGCCCGGCAGACCGACATCCCGCTGCTCCAGCAGTACGGGCACCTGGACTTCGCCTACAGCGGCGCCATCAGCGGCCTGCTCCCGCTCCTCGACCGGGCGGACCTGCGCAACGTCACCCCGGCCGACGCACCCGAGGCGTTCACCGACCGCGCGGTGGACCCGACCTTCATCGACCCGCACCGGATCCTCGCCCGGTTCCCGTCGGTGCCCGCCCGTTCGCCCGGCTTCGCGTTCGGCGCCGCGCCGACCGGGGGCGAGGCGCTCGGCGCGATGACCCGGCACCTGCCGGCCGCCTCGATCGCCGCGCGCTTCAACGGCCGTACCTACGACATCGCCGTGGACGGCGGGCCGGCCTGGTCCGGCACGGCGACCGTGGTCGCCCAGCACGTCGCCATCGGGCCCGGCCTGTTCACCGACTTCAACGCCGGGCACCCCGACAACGAGGTGTTCACCCGGAGCACCGGCTCGGGGCGCGCGGAGGTGCTGCGCGACGGCCGGGTGTGGCACACCGCCTGGAGCCGGCCGGACCCGGCCGCCGGCACCACCTTCACCCTGCCGGACGGCGGCATCATGCCCTTCGCCACCGGACCCGTCCTGGTGGTCATGGTGCCCTGAGCGCGCGGAGCCGGGAACCCGACCCCGCGCCCCCTGTCACCCGACGGGGGCGCCGAAGCGCAGGGTCTCCTCTCTGACACCCGGGTGAACGAGGCAGTCGGTACCGGCGAGTCCGCCGACCGCGGTACCCGGCCAAGGCATAACGGCTGGGACGAGTCGGCGACGAAGCCGGCCAACGACCCGCCGGGAGCACAGTGAGCACGATCATCGGAACCTGGAACCTGGAGAACTTCTGCCGTCCCCTGCCCGCCGGCAGTCCGCCTGACCCCAGCAAGTGCGCGGCCAAGGACCAGGCGACGTACGACGCCAAGGTCGAGGCCCTGGCCGGTGTCATCACCGAACTCGGGCCGGACCTGCTCGGGGTGCAGGAGGTGGGCAGCCAGGAGGCCTTGGACGACCTGGTGGCCAAGCTTCCGGGCACCTGGCACACGGCCTTGTCGGACCATCCGGACCCCCGCGGCATCCGGGTCGGCGTCATCAGCCGACTCCCGCTGTTGGACGTCCGGCAGCTCAAGGACTTCCCGGACCACCTCCACGCCATCCAGGTCGAGGACGACGGCATTCCGGGCACCCCGACCGGCGAGATGGGGCGCGGGGGTCTGGCCGTACGGGTGGAACCGGCCCCCGGCCGGAGCATCCAGGTGGCGGTCTGCCACCTCAAGTCGAAGCTGCTGACCTTCCCCGACAAGCAGCACACGACCACCGACGAGCGCCTGCGGGCCCGTTACGAGGCGTACGCGCTCTTCCGCCGCACCGCCGAGGCCGTCACCATGCGCGCCCTGGCCGACGACCTGCTCCAGGGCGACGGCCGGACCCACGACGTCGTGGTCCTGGGCGACTTCAACGACGAGTGGCAGGCCGCCACCACCCAGATCCTCTACGGTCCGCCCGGCTCCCAGATGGGCACCGGGGGCTTCGACCGCCCCGACCCGGGCGACGCCGAACGCCTGTGGAACCTGGCCCCGAAGATCCTGGAACAGGGCGGCTTCTCGCGCGTCTTCGAGGGCCAGCACGAGCTGATCGACCACATCATGATCAGCCACTCCCTGCTGTCCGCGTTCCGGAAGGTGTCCACCGGCAGCGACAAGCTGCCGAGCGTCGTCGAGGCCCGGCCGACCGCGCCGCACGACAAGCCCTCCGACCACTCGCCGGTGGTGGCGGAGTTCGACCTCTAGAAACGCCGGGGCCGACGCAGCGACGGCCGCGCCGGCCCCGGCCTGCTGTGCCCGTCCATCCGGCCCTGGCACGGCTGAACCTGCCGACCGGCTCAAAACCCTCCGACCGAGAACCGGCCGTGACCTGATCCGGATCATCGAGCAGCGGCGGGACCGGAATCAGCGCTCCGAGGACGGCGACACCGCCACTTCGGGGGTCGAGGGGCCAGGTGTCGCGGTCCTCGAGGTGGTCGTAGGCGGGGAGTTCGGCGTCGATGTTGTCGTGGCAGACGAGCCGGAGGGTCCGATGGCGATGTTGGCAGCGTGTCGGCCCTGCGGATGCGGGAGACGTCCTCGCCGGAGGCAACGTTCGAGACCGCGTCGCGCGCCGGGGGCGGTCTCACCGGTGGTCTTGCCAGCGGTATGGTCGTCGCAGCTGCTCGACCGCCTCGCGACGGTGCCCGCACCAGCCGGCCGCCAGGGGTGGTGGTCACGGCTCCGGGGTGGCCGACGACGTCGCCCGCCTAGGCAGTGCCTCTCCGATCATCTGCTCGTTAGCTTTGTATGACTGGTCGCGGTGATCTGACGGACGCTGAGTGGGCTCGCCCCTGGAGCCGCTTCTACCGGTGAGCAATGGACGTTGTGGCAGGTGGCGGGATCACCGGCAGGTGATCAACGGGGTTCTACACCGGGTGCGAACCGGAGTGCAGTGGCGTGACCTGCCCGAGAGGTTCGGTCCGTGGAAGACCGTGCACAGGAGGCACCTGCAATGGTCGGCAGACGGCACCTGGGAGCGACCCTCGCAGCAGGTCCAGGCCGTCGCAGACGCCGAGGGATCCATCGACTGGGATGTCTCGGTTGACTCCACGGTGATGCGCGCCCATCAGCACGCCGCCGACGCCCGCAAGCCTGCCCCGCCGCAGGTCGCCTCGAAGGGGGGCGACCGTGACGGAACATCAGATCGATCCGGCGTGGACAGGCCTGGCAGGCCATCTGGAGGAGGTGGTGCTCCAGGTGAGGGCCTGGGCCGCTCGCGCGGCGGCTTCACCACGAAGGTCCACCTGAGCGCGGATGGCCGGTGCCGCCCGCTGTCGCTGCTGGTCACACCCGGACAGCGGGCGGACTGCACCCAGTTCGAGCCGGTCATGGAGAAGATCCGCGTGGGTGCCGGCGCGGTCGCCGGTGCCCGGCAGGTCCTTGGCGAGCCGGCCTGCGAGTGCGCTCACCGGGCATCGACCGGGTGAGGACGCCGAGTGTGAGAAGAGCGAGCGCGGGCAGCACGGCGACGATGATTCCCATCGGCAAGGCG
>NZ_JBIWJF010000069.1:0-5219 GCF_044764985.1 Kitasatospora sp. NPDC093550 | reverse complement strand
ATCACCCTCGTCGAACACGCCCTCCTCGCCCGACTCCGCTGACACCGGAACGCGCTCGCCCCCACCCCGGGGGCGAGCGCACGGACGAAGGACGACCGGAACCGACCGGCCCCGGCGACCCGTCCTCCCCACGGGCCGACGGGGCCGCCGCGCTTACCGGCCGGTGTCCCCCCGGGGCACCGCGCAAGACCCGTGTATAAGCAGCGGATAACAGTTCGGTAGGCATTTTGTGATCAACAATGACGCAGCGTGGCGAAACAGCGTCACTCAGCGCCAGATGACCACGGTTTTGCTCCGTCCTGTCGGTGATTGTCCGGATTGTGCCGACGCGGGCGCCGGGCGGCGGCTGTTTGTCCCCCATCCCTGCACGTGCTGAAATTCCAGCTACCCCTGAATCTCCCGCGCCGGCCCGTACGGCAACGGGTCAGGGCCCGGGGGTAGCGCTGGATTGATCCATGGCCGGCAGTCGGCCGAGAGGTAGTTGTCGAGTGAGGCGTAAGCAGCAACCCGCCCCGCAGCGGCGCTCCGAGCCCCGCCAGAGCGAGCCGAACCGTACCCCCGCGGAGCCGGCCGGATTCTCCGCGTTCACTCCCACCGAGGAACGCGTCCAGGCCGCTCCCGCCCCGAACCCCCCGAGCGTCACCGCGGCACCCCGCGGCGGCGGCTCCTCCAAGGGCGGCGACGGCCGGTACGAGTTCCTCCGCCCGCGCAACTGGCGCGTGCCGACCCGCCTGATCGCGATCCTGCTGATCCCCGTGATCATCAGTCTCGTCTTCGGCGGTCTGCGAGTGAACACCTCGGTCGACGGCTACATCAAGGCGTCCCGCGCCGAGAAGACCGCCGAGCTGGCCAAGGCCGCGACCGAGCTCGCGGAAGCGCTGGAGAACGAGCGCGACAAGACGCTCATACCCCTGATGACCAAGCAGGACCCGAACAACGAGGTCGCCAAGCGCCGCGCCGACACCGACGCCGCGCTGAAGGCGTACAACGCCGCCTACGAGGCCTCCGACAAGTCCGGTGAGCTCCCCCGTCGCCACGAGGCCTTCCAGATCCTGGTCGGCGACCTGCCGCACCTGCGGGCCAACGCGTACAACCCCGAGCTGTTCATCAGCGCGACCGCCGCCGCCTACTCGGCGATGTTCGCCCCGCTGCTGGCCTACGACAACTCCGTCGGCCTGGGTTCCAGCAACGCCACCAGCAAGGGCCGCGCGATCTACGCGATCTCGCTGGCCAAGGCCTCCGCATCGACCCAGCGCTCGCTGATGCTGAGCCTGCTGGTCGGCATCTCGCAGAACGGCACCACCCGCTACGAGAACGCCGACGCGACCCAGCAGATCGTGGTCGCGGAGAAGCTGGAGCAGGTCTCCCTCAACGAGTTCAACACCGGTAGCGACCCGGCGGACGCCAAGAAGTACGCGGACGCCCAGGTCACCCTGGCGACCCAGCAGGAGCGCTCGGCCTACAAGATGCCGAACGGCTCGGCGCCCACCATGCAGGGCCTGCTGGCCCTGGCCGCGGCGTACAGCCAGGCGGCCGCCGAGGGCCAGCTGCGCGGCAAGTCCGTCGCCGACGCCGCGTTCAACGAGGCGAAGAACGCCGGTCTGACCCCGGACAACTGGAACCAGGCCGCCAACACCCACATCCAGGCGCTGCGGAACACCGAAGTCCAGCTGCTGGACGACGTCCTCACCGACTCCCGCAACCTCAAGGACAACGCGCTCTACGACGCCATCCTCAACACGGTCATCGTCGTCGCCGCACTGATCCTGGCCGGTCTGCTCACCGGCTACGTGGCCCGCTCGATGATCCTCGGCATGCGCACCCTGCGCAGCGCGGCCCTGGAGATCGCCGACCACCGCCTGCCGGACCTGGTCGAGAAGCTCTCCAAGACCGACCCGGACCGGGTCGACACCTCGGTGACCCCGATCCCGCTGCACGGCAAGGACGAGATCGGCGAAGTCGCCCGGGCGTTCGACCAGGTCCACCAGCAGGCCGTGGCGCTCGCCGCCGAGCAGGCCCTGCTCCGAGGGAACGTCAACGCGATCTTCACCAACCTGTCGCGCCGCAGCCAGGGCCTGATCCAGCGCCAGCTGGCCCTGATCACCGACCTGGAGAACAACGAGGCCGACCCGGACCAGCTGGAGAACCTCTTCAAGCTGGACCACCTCGCGACCCGTATGCGCCGCAACGGTGAGAACCTGCTCGTCCTCGCGGGCGAGGAGGCCGGCCGCCGCTGGAACACCCCGGTCCCGCTGGTCGACGTGCTCCGCGCCGCCGCGTCCGAGGTGGAGCAGTACGAGCGCGTCGAGCTCTCCGGCATCCCGGAGGTCGACGTCGTCGGCGCCGCCGTGACCGACCTCGTCCACCTGCTCGCCGAGCTGCTGGAGAACGCGACCTCGTTCTCCAGCCCGCAGACCCGGGTCATGGTCAACGCGACCCGTCTGCCGGACGGCCGCGTGCTGGTCGAGATCCACGACAAGGGCATCGGCCTCACCGCCGAGGACTTCGCCGAGATCAACGAGAAGCTGGCCGAGCCGCCCACGGTCGACGCCACCATCTCCCGCCGCATGGGCCTCTTCGTGGTCGGCCGGCTCTCCCAGCGGCACGACATCCGCGTCCAGCTCCGCCCGTCCGGCGAGTCGGCCGGCACCACCTCGCTGGTCATGCTCCCGCCGTTCGTCACCCAGGGCGGTGCCGCGCCGGAGCCGGAGGAGCAGTTCACCGTCTCCCGGATCTTCGCCGACCAGGAGCCGAGCGCCGAGTGGGCGCCCGACTCCCGGGCCCGCAGCGCCGCCGAGCTCGGCTTCGACGACCACCTCACCGGCATCGGCAACTCCGGGTCCAGCGGCTTCAGCCCGGCCCTGGAGTCCGTCCAGCGCTCGCAGCGCCTCGACCAGGTCCGCCGCGCGGCCCTGGAGGGCGGCCCGCAGGAGCCGGTGGTGGACGCCGAGATCGAGGACGACTACCAGCAGGGCTACGACCAGTACGCCCCGCAGGACTACCAGCAGGGCTACGCCGACGACCAGTACGGCTACGACCAGCAGCAGGGCTACCAGCAGGACGGCTACGCCCAGAACGGGTACGACCAGTACCCGCAGCAGGGCTACGACCAGCAGCAGGCCTACGGCGACGACCAGTACGCCGACGACCAGTACGGCTACGACCAGCAGCAGGGCTACCGGCAGGACGGCTACGACGACCCGTACGGCCGCCAGGCCCAGGAGGCCCCGGCCGGTCACCCGTACGCCCCGGAGCAGCCCGCCCTGCCCGCCGCCGAGGCCCCCGCCACCCTGCCGTCCGGGCTGCCGCAGCGCCGCCCCGGCGAGCAGCTGGCCGGTGGCGGCCCCGGCAGCGCGCCGGCCAGCCTCGGCCGGCCCGGCGAGAGCCCGAACTGGTTCGCGGGCGCCAAGGACACCTCGGCGCCCGAGGAGACGCGCGGCCACGACGTGTCCTCGCTCGGCGGATACGGCCCGACCGGCCCGACCGCCAGCTCCGCCTGGCAGTCGCCGAACGACGGCAACTGGCAGCGCGCCGAGCAGCTGCGCGAGCCCTCCTCCGCCGGCACCACCGGGTCCGGCCTGCCGCGGCGCGTGCCCAAGCAGAACCTGGTGCCCGGCAACGCCAAGTCGACCCCGCAGGAAGGGCCGCAGGTCTCCCGCAGCCCCGAGGAGGTCCGTGGCCGCCTCACCAACCTGCGTCGCGGTGTGGAGCAGGGCCGCAGCGCCGGCAACACCGGAAGCTTCCGGATCGACCCCGATCAGGTAGACCAGTCCGGAAACGGACAGAACCGCAGCACCGATCTCTTCGGCGGCTCGAACCACCAGGAGCGTTGAGTTGACTCAGATGAGCCAGGCCGCACAGAACCTGAACTGGCTGATCACCAATTTCGTGGACAACACCCCCGGGGTGTCCCACACCGTGGTGGTCTCCGCGGACGGCCTCCTCCTGTGCATGTCCGAGGGCTTCCCGCGCGACCGCGCCGACCAGCTCGCCGCCGTCGCCTCCGGCCTCACCTCCCTCACCTCCGGCGCCAGCCGGATCTTCGAGGGCGGCGAGGTCAACCAGACCGTCGTCGAGATGGAGCGGGGCTTCCTGTTCCTCATGGCCATCAGCGACGGCTCCGCCCTCGCCGTCCTGGCCGCCCCCGACTCCGACATCGGCCTGGTCGGCTACGAGATGGCCCTGCTCGTCGACCGCGCCGGCGCCGTCCTCACCCCCGCACTTCGCGCGGAACTCCAGGGCAGTCTCCTGCACTGACGGTTCGTCGGATACCGTCCAGGTATTCGAAGCACCTCCGCGTCCCTCCCGGGCCCGCTTCGGCGGGCTCGGGTTCGGACGTTGTACGGCCTTCGCACCACCGGCTCCGGACCTGCGCCGAAGCCCGCACCGCACCGCCGCACCTTGTGAGGAGAGGAACCGTGACACCGCCCGACGACCGCAGCGGCCAGTACGGTCTTCCGTACCCTGGCACAGGCCATGACGCCTTCGGAGCACCCGGCGTCGGCCACGGTCAGCAGTACGGCCGGGACCAGTACGGGCAGCCCCAGCACCCGTACCCCGGGCCCGAGGAGCAGTACGGCCAGTACGCCCAGTACGACCAGTACGCCCAGCAGCAGCCCTCCTACGGCGCTCCGGCGCCCGGCCACGCGGCCCCGGCACCGGCGCCCGAGCCGGCCCCCGGGTTCCGGCCGGCCCAGGAGCCCGGACACGTCGAGGAGTTCGAGGACGAGCCGGACTCGGGCCCGCTGATCCGTCCGTTCGCGATGACCGGCGGCCGCACCCGGCCGCGGTACGAACTCGCGCTGGAGGCCCTGGTCTCCGCCGACGTCGATCCGCAGCGCCTGGCCACCCTGCTTCCCGAGCACCAGCGGATCTGCACGCTGTGCACGGAGGTCAAATCCGTCGCGGAGGTGTCGGCGCTGCTCTCCCTTCCCCTGGGAGTGGCCCGCATCCTCGTCGCCGACCTGGCCGAAGCCGGCCTGGTCGCCATCCACCAGCCCGCTTCCGGCGGCGAATCCGGAAACCAGCCCGACGTCACGCTGCTCGAAAGGGTCCTCAGTGGACTTCGCAAGCTCTAACGCGGCCGCCCCCACCCGCGCCACCACCTCCGCGAAGATCGTCGTCGCGGGCGGCTTCGGTGTCGGCAAGACCACGCTCGTCGGCGCCGTCTCCGAGATCAACCCCCTGCGCACCGAAGCCGTCATGACCTCGGCCTCCGC
>NZ_JBIWJF010000068.1:0-7604 GCF_044764985.1 Kitasatospora sp. NPDC093550 | reverse complement strand
CCACCACCTCACCAACCTCACCACCAAACACACCACCGCCACCCAACACGCCCTCACCAACCTCCACCACCACCTCACCACCACCAACAACCACCCATAAAAAACAAGAAGAAGAAAAGCCCGGATAACACCACACAAAAAGGAGGGCCCACCATGCAGACCGCCGAAATTCCCGCCCTGCCGGCCGAGCACGCCGTCACGACCACCGACCACACCGCGACCACGGACGACCACGCCCGCCTGGCCATCACGGTCCACCGGCCCGCCACGCCCGACACGACCCAGCCGCTCGTGGTGCTCGTGCACGGGTGGGCCGCCTCGCGGACGGTTTGGCACGCCACGGCGCAGCAGTTGGCGGGGGCCGGGCACACCGTGGTGACGTACGACCAGCGGGGGCACGCCTCGTCCACGGTGGGGCGGGAGGCGATCAGCATCGAGCGGCTCGCCAAGGACCTGGACACGGTGATCGGGACGTTGACGACCGCGGAGCGGCCGGTCGTGGTGGTCGGGCACTCGGGTGGCGGGTACGCGGCGCTCGCGTGGGCGACGAAGCTGGCCGAGTCCGGTCCGACGGGGGGCGCCAAGGCGGGACGCGGCAAGGTCGGCAAGAGGCTGGCCGGGCTGGTGCTGGTGTCGACGGCCTCGCACGGGCAGGACACCCCGGCGAACGAGGTCAAGATGATGGGGTCGAAGCTGTTCAGCCGTGCCCTGCGGACGCCGTGGCTGGGTCGCAAGCTGCTCGGTCAGACGCACGGGCCGCGCGCCACGTTGGAGGCCCGGGAGGCGAACCGGCGGCTCTTCGCGTCCACCCTGCCGCAGACCCGGGCGGCGTGCTTCGCGTCGTCCCAGGGGATGGACCAGCGGGCCGGGCTGGGCCGGATCTCGGCTCCGGCCGTGGTGATCACCGGTACCGAGGACAAGGTCGTCAAGCCGTCCTTCAGCCAGGAGCTCGCGGCGGCCCTTCCGGAGGCCACGCTGCAGAAGGTGATCGGCATCGGGCACATGGTGCCGCTGGAGGTTCCGGAGCACGTCGCGCACCACACCCACCAGCTGGTCCTGGCCGGCCGCTGATCACGCCGTGACCACCACCGCTCCGGCCGGCGTCCTGGCCGCGCTGCTGCCGCCGTACGTGCATTGCGCCGAGGCGTTCGGCGACCTGGATGCGGGCCGTCTCCACCCGTCGGAGGCGGCCTACATCCGGGACCGGTCGCCGCGTCGGCGGCGGCAGTTCGCCACGGCGCGGACGCTGGCCCGTCAGGCCCTGGCCGAGCTCGGCCATCCGCCGCTTCCCCTGTTTCCCCTGCTGCCCGGGCCCGGGGGCGCGCCGCAGTGGCCGTCGGGCACCGCGGGCAGCATCACCCACACCCACGGCTACACGGCCTGCGCCGTCACGGGGACGGGCCGGCACGTGTCGATCGGCATCGACGCGGAGCCCGTCCGGCCGTTGCCGCGCGGGGTCCTGGAGCTCGTCGGGTCGGAGGAGGAGCGGCGCCGGCTCGCCGCGCTGCCGGTGGACGGCACGCCGTGGGACACGGTGCTGTTCAGCGCGAAGGAGGCCGTCTACAAGGCGGTGCATCCGCTGACCCGCACCTGGACGCCGCTCGCCGCGATCAGCGTCGCCGTCCACCCGGACGGCACGTTCAGTGCCCGGCACCCGCACCGCGGAGGTGCGGGTACCGGGCACTGGGGGGTCCACCGGGACGTCCTCGTCACCACGCTGGCCCTCCCGCCGGAGAGTTGAGCGCCAGGCCTCGGCGACCGCCGCGGTCGCGGTGCGTCACGCGGGCAGCGGGCCGCCGGGGGCGAGGGCCAGTTCGGTGAAGCGTTCGGCGATGAGGCGGTGGGTCTCCGGGGAGGGGTGGAGGCCGTCGGGGAGCGGGTGGGTGTCGTGGTCGGCCTCGCCGTAGAGGGCTTGGCCGTCGAGGTGGTGCAGGGCGTGGTCGCCGTCGGCGCGGCGCTCGGCGACGATGCGGGCGAGGTGCTCGCGGATGACGGTGAGGGTGAGGCGGCCCGCGGCGCGTTCGGCCGGGTCGCCGGTGGCACGGAAGCGGAGGGTTCCGCTGCTGAAGTCGGGGGCGAGCGGGCCCGGGGTGTCCTCGTGCAGGGGGCAGAGCAGCGGGGAGACCACGAGGAGCGGCGTGGTCGGGTGGCCGTCCCGGATGGTGTCCAGGAACCCGTGGACGGCCGGGGTGAGGGCCCGCAGCCGCATCGCGTCGGCGTTCACCAGGTTGATGCCGAGCTTGAGGCTGATCAGGTCGGCCGGCGTGTCGCGGATGGTGCGCGCGGTGAAGGGGTCGAGCAGGGCGCTGCCGCCGAAGCCGAGGTTGACGAGGTCCAGCCCGGCGCGGTTGGCCACCAGGGCGGGCCACGTCCCGGTCGGGTGGGTGGCGTTGGAGCCGTGGCTGATCGAACTGCCGTGGTGCACCCAGCGCTTGCGCGGTCCGGCCGGGACGGGCTGGAGCGGCGCGTCCGTGTCGAGGGCGACCAGTTCGGTGGTCTCGGTGTGCGGGAGCCAGATCTCGACGGTCTTGTCCCGGGCGGGCAGGCCGGTGAACTGTGCGCTGCCGGACGGCCCTTCGGTGAGTTCGAAGCGGCCGGTGGCGAGGTCGACGGTGCGCAGGTTGCCGCCGGGCATGGTGGCCTGGGCGGCGAGCGCGCCGTCGACGAGGAGGTCGTAGACCCCGTCGGGGACGTGCGGGACGCCGGGGTAGGCGCGCTTGGTGGGCACGGCGTGCAGGGTGATCGCGGTGGCGCGGGTGCGGAAGGCGAGGCGGACGCCGGAGGGCTGGGACTCGGCCATGGCGAGCTGCTCGTCGGGGATCTGCCGACGGGCGCGGGCGGGCAGCCGGTGCGGCAGCAGACCGCGGCGGGTGTGCTCGACGTCCAGGTGGCCGTGCAGGAGGTCTTCGGTGACGGGGGTGGTGGTCATCGTGGTCATGGTGCTTCTTCGGTCGTCGCACGGGTGCCGGACGCTGCGCCGGGTGCGGGGTGCCGTCGGGCGTCAACGCGCCGGTCCCGTAGGGGTGTTCAGGGGTGTTCAGGTCGTGGTGGTGGCGGCGGCGCCGGCACCGCCCGCGCGCAGCAGGGCGTCGAGGGAGTCGATGATCCAGTCCCAGGACTGCCGCGGGTCGACGGCGGTGTGGCTGAAGCCGCCGGCCGCCTCCAGGCTGATGTAGCCGTGGAAGACGCTGCCGAGCATCCGGACCGCGTGGGTCTGCTCGGGCTCGGTGAGGTCGTAGCCGCGCAGCAGCGCCCTGGTCATCTGGGCGTGCCGGACTCCCGCGCTGGCGGCGGCGGTTTCGGCGTCCAGGCGCAGGCGGGTGGCGTCGTAGCGGCCGGGGTGGCGGGCCGCGTAGTCGCGGTAGGCGTCGGCGAAGGCCCGGAGCGCGTCGCGGCCCGACCGTCCGGCGAGGGCGTCGGCGACGAGGTCGGCGAGTTCGGCCAGGGCGTGGAGCGCGATCCGGGTCTTGAGGTCCTGGGAGCTCTTGACGTGGGAGTAGAGGCTGGCGGTCTGGACTCCGAGACGCCGGGCCAGTGCGGCGGCGGTCACCTGCTCGAAGCCGAGTTCGTCGGCGAGTTCGGCGCCCGCGACGACGACGCGCTCGACGGTCAGTCCTGCCCGTGCCATGTGCTGTGCTCCTCCCGTGCTGTCTGCCGCGCCGGCGCACCACGGGTACGCCGGTGCACTAAAGACAGTATGGGATTACCTAAAGGCTTTAGGCAAGCGGCATTGCCGATCAGGTGAAGGCCTGGGCTTCACAGGACCAGCCCGTCCCCCTCAACCCGCCCCCTCAGCCCGTCCACTCAGCCCGCCAGGATGACCGTCTCCGCCGGTCCCGAGAAGCCCGCCGGCTGCGGCGGGGTGCCGGTGGCGGCGAGGCGGCGGTGCTCCTGCGGGCTGATGCCGCGCACCCGCTTGAAGGCCGCGGAGAGGGCGAAGGCGTTGCTGTAGCCGACCTTGCGGGCCGCGAAGGCGACGGTGCACTCGGGCTCGCGCAGCAGGTCGGCGGCGACGGCCAGGCGCCAGCCCGCGAGGTACGCCATCGGGGGCTCCCCGACCAGGGCGGTGAAGCGGCGGGCCAGGCCGGCCCGGGACACCCCGACCCGCTGCGCCAGCTCGGCGACCGTCCAGGCGGTGGCCGGGTCGTCGTGCATCAGCCGCAGGACCGGACCCACCACCGCGTCGTGCTGGGCGCGGTACCAGGCCGGGGCGCCGGAGTCGGGGGCGGCGAGCCAGGCGCGCAGCACGGACACCACCAGCAGGTCGAGGATGCGGTCCAGGACGAGCTCCTGACCGGGTTCGTTCCGCCCTATCTCGGCGGACAGCAGGTGCACCAGGGTGTCGTCGGCGCCGGTGCCGGCCGGGCGCACCAACAGCGCCGGCAGGCAGCCCAGCAGGCGCTGGCCGATCTCGTGCTCGGCCTGGTAGGTGCCGGAGAGGACGACCGAGGAGGCCTGGTCGCCCTCCCGGCCCTGCCCCCAGGTCCGGACGCCCAGCGACATCACCTCGGAGACGTCCACCCCGTCCTTGGTGCAGACCTGGCCCGGGCCGACGATCACGTCCACCGGCGTGTCCGGGTCGTCCGCGACGGTGTACGGCTCGGGGCCCCGCACGATCGCCACGTCCCCGGGGTGGAGCAGCAGCGGGGTGCCGCGCTCGGGCAGGATCCAGGCGGCGCCGCGGACCATCGTCACGACCGAGAGCGGGGCCCGGTCCTCGATCCGCAGCGACCAGGGCGGGGTGAGGATCGACCGCAGCAGGAACGCGCCGCGGGCCTTGGGGCCGTCGAGGAGTCCCGTCAGAGTGTCCATGCCGCCAAGTGTAGACGGCAGGACATCATTTGACGTCCCGTCATTTGAGGGACTCTTGAGTGATCGAGGTGGCCCGGGCGCCGGAAATGCCGGATGATCTGCCCACGGGGGTACGACGACACGCAGCGGCACGCGACGACAGCACGAGCGAGACGGCAACGGCAAGCGCGACAGCGACGTGCGCGGCGCCCGCGATACCGACAGCGAGAAGTGAGGGGCTCACGACGATGGAAACGGCACGCACACTCGTCCTGGTGGCGGCCACTGTCACCTGTGGACTGACCGCCGGACTGTTCTACGCCTACGCGTGCTCGGTCATGCCCGCGCTCGCGCGGGTCGAGGACCGGACCTTCATCGAGGTCATGCAGCGCGTCAACGTGGCGATCCTGAACGGCTGGTTCGTCCTGGGCTTCGTCGGCGCCCTGCTGACCACGGCGGCCGCGGTCGCCCTGCACCTGCCCTCGGACGGCCACGACGTCCTGCCGGCGACCATCGCCGCGCTGGTGCTGTACGTCCTGATGATCGGGGTCACCCGATCGGTGAACATCCCGCTGAACGACGAACTGGCCGCCGCCGGCACGCCGCAGCGGATCGCCGACCCGGCCGGCGTGCGCGGCCGCTTCGAGGCCCGCTGGGTGCGCTTCAACGTGCTGCGCGCCCTGCTCGCCACCGGCGCCCTCGGCTGCCTCGCCTGGGCACTGGTCCTCAACGGACAGAGCTGACGGCCGCGGAGCGCCCGCCGCGCAGCACCCACTCACCGAACGCGTGCTTCCCCGACGCCACCCTGAGCGCCCTCAGCCGCACAGGGTGGCGAAGCCGTACCCGCGCGCCTTGAGCGCGGAGATGATCCCGGGCAGCGCGGCCACGGTCTGGCTCCGGTCGCCGCCGCCGTCGTGCAGCAGGATCACCGAGCCCGGACGGACGTTGTTCAGCACCCGCGAGCGGATGGCCGCCGCGCCGGGCCGGGACCAGTCCGCCGGATCCACCGACCAGAGCACCACCTGCTTGCCGAGCGCCGCCGCGCGTGAGCGCACCGCGCCGTTGACCGCGCCGTACGGCGGGCGCAGGCAGCTCGGGGTGCGGCCGGTCCGGGCACGGATGATCCGGTCGGTGTCGCTCAGCTGGGCGTCGAGCGCGGGGCCGGACAGCTTGCGCAGGTCCGGGTGCGACCAGGAGTGGTTCTGCACGCTGTGGCCCTCCCGGGCGACCTGCGTGGTGAGTGCCGGGTGGGTGGCGACGTTCCGCCCGATCTCGAAGAAGGTCGCCCGCACCCCGTAACGGGCGAGCGTGGCAAGGATCTTGGGCGTGTAGGCGGGGCTCGGGCCGTCGTCGAAGGTGAGGTACACGACCTTGCCGCCGTTGCCCCCGGGGCCGCCGTTGCCGCCGGCCGCCTCCGCGGGCGCGGCGGGCAGCGCGACCGCGGCTCCGGCCGCCAGTGCCACGGTGAGCGCGCCGATCGCGGCCCGGAGCCTGCTCGTTGGCCCTCGCCCCGCCGTCGTCGGCCTGACCGCCGCTCCTCGCCTGCCGGTACGTCCGGACATGCCCGCCCCCTCGCGGTCGTCACTGCGCTGCCACCGGCCAGTCTGCGCCGACCGCCCGACCGCCGCGACCCGCCGGAGGACGGGGGCGGACGGATTCGGCCAGCCGCGCACCCCTGACCGGCGAGGCCGGCACGGGTCGCCCGGGCAACGCCGAAGCGCCCCCGGCGGAATCGACCGGGGGCGCCGACTGCGGTACGGGGAGCCGTTGTTCAGCGCCCGGCACGTCCGTGCAGCACCAGCGAGCGGGTCAGCGCGAGCAGACCGCCCGTGCACAGCGCGGTGCGGAGCATGTTCACCGGCACCCAGGTGTCGGCGAAGTGGGAGCGCACGGCGGCGAAGTCCTGGATCTGGGACGGGTCACCGGCCGCCGCCAGCTGGTTGTTCAGCGGGATGTTGACGCCCATCGTCACGATCAGCGCCACCACGTACAGCGCCGTGGCCAGCGCGGCCCACAGCGCCGCCTGCCGCCGGCCCGCCTTGTGCAGCAGCCAGGCCGCGACACCCGTCGCGACGAAGGCGCCGACGAAGACCAGGCCGAACAGCCCGTTCTCGATCGACTTGTTGATGTGCTGCATCGCCGTCACGTACGTCCGGTCGTCACCCGCCGCCAGGCCCGGCATGACCGACACGTCGAAGGCGAAGAACAGCCCCGCCATCAGCCCCATCGCGACGGTGGCGCCCACCAGCAGCGGACCGGTCGCCTTGCTGCGGGTGCCGGGCACGCCCGGCGCCGCGCCGCCCGGGGCGAGGCCGGTGAAGGACGGTGGAGCGGTGTAGGAAGCAGGAGTCGCGGTCTGGTTCGAGCGCATAGGTCATCCTTCGGTTCTCCCCGGTCCCCGCCCTGCGCGGGGACCTCCCGGAACCGGGCGCACCGGCCTCCTCACCGCTCCCGGCCACGGCCGGAGCTGACGGTCAGGGGGCCGGCGCCTCCCGGCACCGACGATCATCTGAACTGCCGTACGGACGGCAGGTGTTGCCGTACGCGCGCAAGGTGGTGCGGCACGAGCGGCAGGTGGTGCGGTTCGAGCGGCGGGAGATGCTCTCCCGGGCCGAGCGGCGGGTGGTGCTCTCCCGGGCCGAGCGGCCGGTGGTGCTCTCCCGGGCCGAGCGGCGCGCCGGCCGCGTCGGGTCGGTCGGACGGGCCCGGCCGGTCACGCGTTCCACACGCCCGAGGCGGCGGCCTCCCGCGCGTAGTCCGCGAAGTCCCTCGGCTCACGACCCAGCGCCCGCCGCACCCCGTCACCCAGCGAC
>NZ_JBIWJF010000067.1:4370-8310 GCF_044764985.1 Kitasatospora sp. NPDC093550 | reverse complement strand
GACCGAGCAGATCTGTCTCCTGGTCGACATGCCACATCCTGCGATAGGTACCCACCGCAGCAGCAGCCGTGTCCCAGCCAGTACCAGCAACAACCGGAAAACGACCCAGGTCGGCTAGCCAGGCCGGCGACTCGCTCCTCAGCCTGTCCGCCAGCACTGCCGGGTCGGGCGGGATCTGCGCCGCCCGCCAGAGACCGCGCTCCCCACTCCTCTCTTCGGCCGGAGCCGGACCGGTCGGATCCGGCCCCTGATAGGCGGTGAGGTCACGGTAGGCGGCTGCGGCGGCAACCCGCTCCCGCCAGGCACGGGCCTGCTCGGGATCCGTCGGTTCAGGACCGTAGGCAGCTGCCCATCCCTGGCCCGCGGCGGCTTCCGCGCGGGCTGTCTCAGCGGTCTGGGCGAAGCGCCGCTCCGCGGCCACGGCGAGCTGACGGACAGAGGCGGCCCGTTCGTCCGACGGGTCGACGGCCGGCAAGGACAGGCCGATTGCCTGGAACAGATCGTCACCCCGGGCCTGGCCCGCAGCCTGGTGGCTGACAGCGAGAGCAGGCCGCTCGGCGCCCTCCCGCAGGCGGAGACGCCGTGCGGCTGACTCGTTCTCCATGACCTTGGCAGCACGGCCGTGGAGGACTGCCGCCAGGTCGTTGAGCGGTCTGCCGTCGAGGTCGGAGCTGTTGCCCCGGGGGTCCTGGAAGGTTTCCAGGAGCAGCCGGTCACTGTCGAACCCGGCCTGTGCGAAGCCGGTGAACTGGTCCCGCACCGCGGGCCACGCCGGGGCCTCGAGGAGTTGTGCCGCAGCGCGTTCGTCGAGCAGGCCTGCGACTGCCCGACGGGCCTGCGCGTCGGCGAGACCGTCGAGGGCGTAGGTCACCCGGCCCGCCTGGATACGCAAGGACGTGGCTTTCCGGGCGAGCAGACGCTCGACCGCGGTGGCGGAGTACCGGTCGGCTTCCCGGCCGAGGATCCCGGCGAAGACCTGGCGTGCCACGCGCTCTGTGTCCTGCGTCGTGGCCGGGTTTCCGGGCGTTTCGGTGACGAGGTACAGGTGATTGGCCAGGCGCCCCCGAGTGGCCGCTGGATAGGCGCTGTCACGGTCGAGGGAGTCGTCGAACAGGGCGTGTGCGGTGTCGACCGTGAGCTCCCGGGCCCGGTCCTCGGAGACGCAGTAGGCGAGGTCGACAGCCTGTGCGCTGTAGTCCGCGGGCAGGGTCAGCTGCCGGTCGGTCCGCTCGTGCCGCACCCTCAGTGAGCCGTCATCCCCGACTTTGCCGACGGTCCAGAGGTCTCCGTCGCGCACCCACTGGCGGCCGTCCTCGCTGAGGATCCTGCGGTTGTTCACCCGGGTGACGACCCTGTCGCCGGCGCCGCAACGGGAGCCGTCGGAGAGGGCGACCGTGATGGTGTCGTCGACTTCGCCGAGGGCGACCCGGCCGGCGCGGGCGCGCCGGGACAGCTGTCTTCCGATGGCGTCGGAGGGCGCGATCATCACGCTCTGCAGGCCTTCGGCGCTGTCGCGGCGCCAGGCCTCGTACATCGCGTCGTGCATGGCCTCGGCACCGCCATGACGGATGCGTCCATGGGCGTCGTAGATGTCGAAGCAGCCGTCGTCGCCGATAGACAGCGCGTGTGCCGCGTCGGCCTCCCACCCGCGTATCGCGCCGCCGGTGTCACGGAAACGGCGGGTGGAGATTCTAGCGACCCTGGCATCGGCTTCGATGAGAGCGAGCGCTCCCCCGGCACTCGCGGAGCTCTGCCGGCCGGAGTCTCCGACAAGGATCAGGCGCCCGTCGACCGCCTGAACCTGGCGGAGGACGGCATGCAGATCAGGGGTCGATGCCCGGCCCGCCTCGTCAACGATCACGACCTGCCCGGGGGCCAGGGTCCAGTCCCGGGTGCCGTTCGCATAGCGCTCGGACATCGTGCGCCAGCGCGTGGTGCTCTCGGTCCGGACGCCCGTTTCCGCTGCCAGGTTCCGGGCGAGAGTCTGGCTTGGTGCGAGAGCGATCACCGGGATCTCTCGCGCCTCTGCGGCTTCCCTGAGGAGTTGTACGGCCGCGCTCTTGCCGGCCCCCGTGGGGCCAATGAGCGCGTTGACGCGGACGTCGGATCCGAGGAGATGGCGGACGGCCGCGCGCTGCTCTGCGGACGGCCTGAAGCCTCGGCTCCGGTCCCCGATGGAGAGAATCCGGTCGATGTCGGCGGCCTCGAAGCGCTCGATCGGAACGGGCGTGAGCGCGGCCTCAAGCAGGTCTGCCTCGGCCGTGAGCAGACGGTGGGAGCTGTACTGCTCTGCCTTCGGACCGGAGAACAGGCCGGCGCCGTCGACCCGCTCCCGCGTGGGCTCTTCGATCGTTCCGGCCGGGTCCAGAGGCACACAGTGCGCGGGAGAAAGGGCCGTTTCGACCACCTCGTCCAGCACGTCGTCGAAGTGGTCGCCGGCCGTCAGATGCCATCCGGTCGCGGTCAGCTGGCGGTACGCCTCGGCCGCGACATTGGTCCGGGTCCAGGACGAACGTGAGGACTCGAGGGCAGCGAGCGTCCCGTCGACGACATCGTCGAGTGTTGCCGGTTCCGCCCTCGGGGAATCGACCTCCCGTGAGACTGCAGCGCACTCGTCGAGCCAGTGCTCAGGGCTTGCGATACCCAGCTTCCGGGCCCTGCTCTGCCAGTCCCGCCGCTCCGACTCCGGGTCGCTCTTCTCCTTGGCCGGCCGCTGTGAGAGCGCCGCGCTCTGGGCGAGCGCGTAGGACTCCACTCGAGTGGGCTCACGCTCCTCCCGAGCCGTGAAGACCTGGGTGAGACGGTCCAGTTCCCGTTCGGTGGAGCGACGCCTCGCGGAGTACTCGCGGACCGCCTCGGGACTGACACCCAGGAACTCCCGGACCGGCCGGCGGTCCGGACGGACGCTGTCGATACGCGGCCCGGCAACCACGCCAAAGGCTTCGTACATCCCCCGTTCCACCTCGGTGGTGTACATCTCCGACAGCGCGACAGTCATGCTGTGCAGGGGCCGGGCGTCGAGAGCGAGCCACCGGCCGTCAGCCGTACGAACCTTCGCGGACAACGCGAGGTGCCGGTGGAAGTCGGGATCCCCCGCGCGGGAGGAACGATGGATGAACGACGCCGCGATGAACCCCTCGGCTTTGACTGTCACCTGGGTCGCTGCGGTGGGACCGCTGCGGGTCCAGCAGGCCTCCGACTCCATGCGGGCGAAGACCTTGTCGAAGGCCTTCCGCTCTACTTCTTCAAGCCGGGCGCGGGTCGCGTCGTCAGCCGTACCCCAGAGAACCGAGAAGCTTTTCACCGGCGAGAAGACCATCTCCCAGCCGCAGCGAGCCGTGCGGCTCCCCTCCTGGTTCGCCTTCGCTCGGAGCTTCTCACGGCGGCCTTCGGACGCCTCCGGCTCAGCAGCGAGCAAACGCTCGTACAGCACATCGGCCGGCGCGTAACGCGGCCACGCGCGGCCGAGCTTCGCACCTGTGACAGGGTCGAGAGCATCCTTGAAGACGGCGTCCGCCGCTTCCCTTTCCACCAGCGAACCGGCGAAACCGAGCGCCTCGGCCTGGGCACCGAGCCACTGTCCTGGCGTATCTCCTCCCTCTGCCCAGTACTCGTCGAGACCCTTGACGGTCGACCTGTAGTCACCTCCCGCGACGGTACTCATCAGGTAGTCGATACCAGATCCTGCGGAGATGGGATGAAGGGTTATCACACGCCCTCACTCCTCGGTCGACCGGCTTCTTCAACTGTCTTCTTGGTAAGCATCGCTGACATGCTCTCAACCCAATGAACCGAATAGCAAGAGGTGTGTTCATCAAGAGAGGCCTCTCCGATCTCATCGTTAGGGGGCCATCTGGAGATCGGGTTTGCTCTTGAAGGCATCCTGGAAACATCAGTCGGCTCTCAGTCGGCTCTGCGCTCCGGCCCCCGGGACGGAGAC
>NZ_JBIWJF010000067.1:0-4274 GCF_044764985.1 Kitasatospora sp. NPDC093550 | reverse complement strand
AGACCGCGCCAGCGGGCTCCGGCCCCCGGGACGGAGACCGCGCCAGCGGGCTCCGGCCCCCGGGACGGAGACCGCGCCAGCGGGCTCCGGCCCCCGGGACGGAGACCGCGCCAGCGGGCTCCGGCCCCCGCAGAAATCTCTTCGGCTGCACCCACCCGGCGGACTGCCGGAGCCGCTCCCGCAGCTCCATAAAGCTAGCTGCTGACGACTGACCGGAGGCCTCGAGGCGCCATGTTCGCCACCGGATCCCGGTGCTGCCCAGGACGCAAGCGGGGCAGCACCGGATCAACTCAGAATCCGACCAGCGTTCGCGCTTCTCAACGCTGCCGCACTGCCCACAGCCCTGGCCGTTCACCGAACCCCGGACGACCGAAGCCTCGAAAAAATCGAGCAGCGAGTTCGCGATCTTCTCCTTCCCGGTCGGCTGCGGGCCGTCCTCGGACACCAGCCCACGCTCGGGCTCGGTCAGCACCTTCGACCGGTACCCAACCCCGCAACCGCACGCGGCAATGACCGTCAGGACGTCAGCGCCCGTGTAGTGCAGCCAGACACCATCGCCCAGGTGCGCCACGGCACACGACGGGACCCGGTCGTCCTCGCCCCACCACAGGTAGCCGGCCCAGGACTCGGGCTTGCTCAGCCGCTTCGAGAAAGGACTGGGAAAGTTCTCTGCGACGAACGCCGCAGCCTTCCGGAGCGCGGCGTCGATCATGCGCTGGCGCATGCGCTCGGCCGTGCGCTCCATCAGATCGATGACCCGATTGAGCACGTAGGTCAGAAACGGGGACTGGGACGATAGTCCGTTCGCGTCAGCGGCGGGCGAGGTGCTGTTCATGTGGTCTCCGGCTCCCTTGAAGTGAGGTGGCGTTGGGTGCCTGGTCGGGGGTCCGTCCCAGCACGGGCCGTCCGGCGGGCGGTGGGGTGGGGCCGCAAGGCCGGTCGCCTTGGAGTGGAATGGCGACCGGCCACGCCGCGCCGTCTGCCAGGCTCAAGTGCCGGGAGGGAGCCCCGACCAGGCACCCAACGCCTGTGTGGAGGGCGGTGGGCCGTGAGCACCAACAAGACCCTTCACTGCTGTGGAACGAAGCGGGCCGATGTCATTTGCCTGATGGTCGATCAGGCGAAACGATGCAGCCCATGACCTCACGCCACAATGAAGCCGTACTGGCACGCCGGGAGAAGCTGCGCGCTCAGCAGAAGGCCGAGCTCGAAGCAGCCAAGCAGCGCCACTCCCAGCAAGCGACCGCACTTGCCACCGTCGACCGGGAACTGGCCCTCTTGAAGGAGTCGCAGGCAAGGACGCGCAAGGCGGTAGTTGCCGCCGCTGAGCTGTTCGGGAGCGAGCAGGATCTGGCCGACCTCATACCGCTCTCGATCAAGGAGATACGGGCGATGCTGCGGGAGCACGCGGACGAGCAGCGTGCCACGGCATCGCAGGATTCCGTACCGGCGCAGGCCGACAAGCAACTCGCCCCGGTGGAAAGTCTTCTCCTCACCGAGGAGGAGACTGATGCTGCTGCCCAGCCTGTCGCAGCGTTCCCCGACCCGTACGCGGCTGGAGCCTGACCCCTTCCGGAGGGCGCGGCCGCCGCGGTGGCAGCCGCGCCCCCGATACCGCTACCGGGCGAGGACCTCGTCACGGATTCCGGCCCACTGGAGAGAGTGCCGGATGCCGTCCTCAATCGAGTGCCTCGGGGTCCATCTCAGCAGTCGCTCGGCGCGGTCACTGCCGGTGTAGGCGCCCACGACATCGCCTGGACGAGCGCGGCCTCCACGCTCTTGAGTGCGTCCGCCACGCTGTTGAACGCGTTGAGGAGTTCCTTCACCGTGGTTCCGGTGCCCGTACCCAGGTTGATCGCCGTCGAGGTGACCGCCCGGTCAGCACGGCGTCGAACCGCTGCAGCGCGGCCACGTGAGCAGCCGCCAGGTCCCAGACGTGGACGTAGTCGCGGATGCCTGACCCGTCGCGGGTCGGATAGGCGGTGCCGGTGATCTGGAACGGACTGCCGCTCTCCTGAGCCTGGATCATCTTGCCCAGGGCGTGGCTGGGGTGGCGCAGCTGCAATCCGGTTCGCATGCTCGGGTCTGCCCCGATTGGGTTGAAGTAACGCAGGGACAGGACCCGGATCGGCTGGCTGGCAGCGATGTCGGCGCACATCGCCTCACAGACCGCCTTGGTCCGCGCGTACGGGCTCTGCGGGTCGATGGCGGCGTCCTCGTCGACTGTCAGGTCGGCGCCTGCCCGGTAGATGGAGGCGGAGGAACTGAAAACCATCCGCTCGCAGCCGTTGCGGAGCAGGTGCCCGACGAACTCGAGGCTCTTGCTGACGTTCGCCTGGTAGTAGCCGACCGGATCGGCGACCGAGTCCGGCACCACGATCAGGGCGGAGCAGTGTATGACGGCGTCGATGTCCGGGTGCTCGGCGAATACCCGGTCGACGAGCGGCCCGTCCGCGATGTCGCCTTCGTAGAAGGGGCGGCCTGCCGTGAACTCGCGTCGGCCAGTGACCAGGTTGTCGAGGATCGCCGTCGTGATACCCGCGTCCGAGCAGGCCGAGGCGATCGTGCTGCCGATGTAGCCGGCACCACCAGCGATAGCTCCGATGTGCATTCGAGTGCGGCGGCTGAGCCGCCGCTAGCGCTGTCTCGTTGGGGCGGGCTGGGGACCTCGTGAGGTCCCCAGCCCGGTGCATCAGTACTGGTCGCCGACCTTGACGCTTCCGTACTTCTTCGCGCTGACGTCGACCGAGCCGGTGTGGCCCTTCCGGTCGCGGAGAACGAGCGTCCAGTGCTCCGGGGTGTACACGGTGGTGAGGTGGCTGGTGGTGGTGCAACGGCCGTTGGTGCAGGTGGTGCTGGGAACGCTGACGACCGAGTACGAGTCGGGGGTGAAGTGCTTCTCGATGACGGTGCCGTGCTCGACGTCGTTGCCGCAGGCGGTGAGGGTGAAGGCGGCTGCGGCCGAGAGGGCGATGACGGCAGCGGCCTTGCGGGGGTTGGTGTTCATGGGGTCTCCGGCTTTCGTGTGGCGGTGGCGTTGGGTGCCTGGTCGGGGGTCCGTCCCGGCACGGGCCGTCCGGCGGGCGGTGGGGTGGGGCCGCAAGGCCGGTCGCCTTGGAGTGGAATGGCGACCGGCCTTGCGGCCACGCCGCGCCGTCTGCCAGGCTCAAGTGCCGGGAGGGAGCCCCGACCAGGCACGATCGCTGTCGCCCGAAGCGGAGACCTGAAGGGCGATCACCTCAAGCGAGACCGGGTGAACAGCTTCTCGGCTGCACCACTGAACTGCGGCAGGACGAGAAGGCAGCGTCAGCCGGCCCGCCATGGCATGGCGTCTCATGAGCGGGCTGGGGAATGAACCATCCGCGCTGCCTATGTTGGCGCGCGGACTTCGGGCTACTGGCTGTAACAGGCTTCTGTGGATGCCG
Source organism: Kitasatospora sp. NPDC093550 (assembly GCF_044764985.1). NCBI lineage: Bacteria > Bacillati > Actinomycetota > Actinomycetes > Kitasatosporales > Streptomycetaceae > Kitasatospora > Kitasatospora sp. NPDC093550. The sequence goes on along the minus strand of NZ_JBIWJF010000067.1, from coordinate 849 downwards.
TAGACACTTGGACTGCACGTGCCGAAGCACCTGGCCTGTTCGTTCTGGCTGGCGGTCTCGGCCGGGGAAGCTGTCGGGCGGACATTCCGGTATGCCTGCAGGGCTGGGACCGGTTCGCCAGGCATCCACCTCGCCGGCACGGTGGCCCGGCACGGTGGCCAAAGGCCCCCCAGGGGCCGACGCCGCCGGGACGGTGAACGCCACCGTGCCACCAGGCAGCCGCCCCCGCAGGGGGCGACCGCTTCGCCCCACCAGACCAGGGCGGGGCCCAGGAGGGGCCCCGCCCTGGTGGGTTAGTCGTTGTCCAGGCCGACCATCGCGCGGAGCGGGGCCTCCGACCAGATGGGCTCACCGAGGCTCGCGACGGCCTTGGCGGCGGCGGTCTCGGTGGCGGTGGTGTCGGTGGTGGTGGCGGCGGTGGTGTCAGTGGCGGTGATGGCGGCGGTGGTGTCGGTCATCGGGTGCTCCTCGTCCTGAAAGGGTTCCGGTCTTCCGGGGCTCTGCCTGCCCCGTTCGATGGCCGGATTTCTCCCTTATTAATGGAGTCGGGGCCACCCCCTCGGCCCCATTTTCAGGTGGCATGGATCATGCCGATGGCCGGGTTGCGGGCGGGTGCGGGTGCGCTAAAAGGTCGGTGCGAGAGGCGGGCCGCCCCCGGACGAGGCGCCCGGTTTGGGGCTGGGCGCCGTGCGGCCAGTCGGCCAGCCCACCGCGCCGCGGACGAGGCCCCCCAGGGCCGATGTTCGCGGGGCGGGGGGCTCAGCCGGCTGGACGGACGGCGCCCAGCCCCAAACCTCGCCGATGTTCGGGGGTGGCCCGCCTCTCGTGCCGGCCGGGCAGCGCGCCCGC
>NZ_JBIWJF010000066.1:0-8444 GCF_044764985.1 Kitasatospora sp. NPDC093550 | reverse complement strand
CCCCCCCCCCCCCCCCCCCCCCCCCCCCCCCCCCCCCCCCCCCCCCCCCCCCCCCCCCCCGACCCCCCACCCTCCCGAAAGCCACCACCCCACCACCCCCGCGCCAGCGGCACGGCACCGCCCGACCCTTCATTCGGTCGTCCGTTAACCCCGCCCCTTCTCATAGTGCCGCGCCGCCTTAGCCCGATTCCCGCACACGGCCATCCGGCACCACCGCCGCCGCCCGTTCTGCGAGGCGTCGAAGAAATGCAGAATGCACGCCTCGTGCGCGCACTGCTTCACCCGCGGCGCCCCCCGCCCGAGCAGCGTCAGGAAGTCGTCGGCGGCCAGCCAGGGCGCCAGCCACTCCGCCCGGTCGACCTCGACCCGGTCCTCGGCCCCGCCCGGTCCGGCCGTCCGCCGGATCCGCCCGTGCGCCAGCACCGCGTCCAGCCCGTCCTTCGCCCGCGCGCCCAACTCGCCCTGCTCGCCGGCCTCCTGGGCCGCGAGCAGGATCGCCTCCCGGGCCTGCCGGATCGCCGTCAGCCCCGCCTCGTCCGCCGCACAGCGCTCGCCCAGCCCCGCCGAGGACAGCCAGATCCCGTACCCTTCCACCCCGGTGAGCAGGTCGTTGACGGGAGTCCCGGCCCAACGCGTGTTGAGCAGGTCGAGCGCGAGCGGCTCACCGATGAGCGGTCGCGGGTCCCTGGGGTCTGCCATCACGTCAGTCATCGCCCTCCCTCGGCTCCCCCGATCCTACGTCTGCCCCCGGCCCGCTCCACCTCCACTCGACGCCCGCGCCCGACCCGCGAACCGGTATGCACCGTCAGCGAATTCCCGGTCATTCACTGTATGGAATCCCGGAGTTTCCCGCCCTCCACACTTGACTGTTTTTTAGCAATGAATTGCTTGATCATGAGCCACTTCGCACACCGGTTCTGTCATGTTCGAGCCAGCGTTCTCGACCCCGGAACGCCTGGCCCCTTGCCGGCCCCCACAGCCGGCCGGAGGAGGATCCGTTGCGCCCCCGCACCCTTGCTCTCGCCGCGGCGATAGCCGTCCTGCCGCTGACCGCCGTCTCGCTCGGTGTCTCCACCGCGCAGGCCGCCGCCCCCAACGCCGCGAGCCCCAACGCCGCCCCGCGCGTCGCCCTGCCGAACACCGTGAACCCCGCGGTGGCCCACTCGGAGAAGAAGGGTGACGTCCCGGCCGAGCAGCAGATCTCCGTCGCCGTCAACCTGAAGCTGCGCAACGCCGACGCGCTGGAGCGCTTCCTCACCGCGGTCACCACGCCCGGCGCCCCCGAGTTCGGCAAGTACCTGACGCCGGAGCAGTTCACCGCGCAGTTCGCCCCGACCCAGGCCGCCGTCGACCAGGTCAAGACCTACCTCGCCCAGCAGGGCCTGACGGTCACCGACGTGAGCGCCAACCGCCAGGTCGTCAACGCCCGCGGCACCGCCGCGCAGATCTCGCAGGCCTTCGGCACCCACGAGAGCTCCTACGTCGACCCGCAGCTGCAGCGCGCCTTCTTCGCCAACGACGCCGCCGCCTCGATCCCGGCCGACCTGGCCTCCGTGGTCCAGGGCGTCGTCGGCCTGGACAACCACGCGGTGCGCAAGAACCGCCTGGCCCAGCCGAACGGGATCTCCCCGAAGGCCGCCACCGCCTCCCCGACCGGCATGAACCCGGTGCAGTACACCGGCGCCTACAACCTGAACAAGACCGGCGCGGACGGCACCGGCACCACGGTCGCGCTGTGGGAGTTCGACGGCTACAAGTCCTCGAACCTGACCACCTACGACTCGCAGTTCGGCCTGACCGGCCCGGCCGTCACCACGGTCTCGGTGGACGGCGCCAACTACGACGCCAAGCCCGGCGAGGGCCAGGGCGAGGTCGAGCTGGACAGCGAGATCGTCCGCGGCGCGGCGCCCAAGGCCACCCAGCTGGTCTACGAGGCCCCGAACAGCGACCAGGGCGAGATCGACATGGCCAACAAGATCGTGGCCGACAACCGGGCCTCGGTCATCTCGATCTCCTGGGGCTCCTGCGAGCCGGACACCACCGCCGCCTCGATGACCGCGGTCGACAACGCCTTCAAGCAGGCCGCCGCCCAGGGCATCTCGATCTTCTCGGCCTCCGGCGACGACGGCTCGCGCGACTGCACCCGCTCCACCAGCGGCTCGACCGTCAAGGCCGTCGACTTCCCGGCCTCCAGCCCGCACCAGACCGGTGTCGGCGGCACCAACCTCAAGGTGTCCGGCAGCAACACCTACTCCTCGGAGAGCGCCTGGAGCACCGCCGGCGGCGGCGTCTCCACCGTGTTCTCCAAGCCGAGCTGGCAGACCGGCACCGGCGTCAGCGGCACCATGCGCACCGTCCCGGACGTCTCCTCCAACGCCGACCCGGCGAGCGGCTTCTCGATCTACACGGCGGGCGGCTGGCAGGTCTACGGCGGCACCAGCGCGGCCGCGCCGCTCTGGGCGGGCTACGCGGCCCAGTTCAACCAGAAGGCCAAGGCGGCCGGCCAGCCGGCCCTCGGCGAGGCGAGCCCGCGGCTGTACACCGTCGCGAACAGCAGCAGCTACGGCAGCGTCTTCCACGACGTGTCCACCGGTGCCAACCAGGACTTCTCCGCCAAGGCCGGCTACGACCAGGTCACCGGCTGGGGCTCCCCGGTCGCGGACGCGCTGACCACCGCCCTGCTCGGCGGCGGCACCACCCCGCCGCCCAGCGGCTGCACCGCCGCCCAGCTGGTCGGCAACGGCGGCTTCGAGACCGGCTCCGCCGCCCCGTGGACCACCTCCACCGGCGTCGTCGACAACAGCTCCTCCCAGGCCGCCCACGCGGGCAGCTGGAAGGCCTGGATGAACGGCTACGGCTCGGCCCACACCGACACCGTCTCGCAGACCGTCTCGATCCCGGCCGGCTGCACCTCCGCGAAGCTGACCTTCTGGCTGCACATCGACACCGCGGAGACCGGCACCACCGCGTACGACAAGCTGACCGTCCAGGCGAACAGCACCACGCTGGCGACGTACTCCAACGCGAACGCCGCCGCCGGCTACGTGCAGCGCACCCTGGACCTGACCTCCTTCGCCGGCCAGACCGTGACCATCAAGTTCACCGGCACCGAGGACTCGTCCCTGCAGACCAGCTTCGTGATCGACGACGTCGCGCTGAACATCGGCTGATCACATCCGGTAACACCACGTAGCACTCGGTAGTCCACCGATACCCCCGCCGGGGCGGCGCCGTCAGGGCCCGCCCCGGCGGTGTCGCGTCCGCCGCCGGGGTCCCGGTAAGCGCTGTGTTTCCGGACTGTTTCAAGATCGCTAACCATCCGGTTGACCAGCCGTGACCACTGTCATACGCACGACTGATGACGTAGCCTCTCGACCGTGCATAGGGTTCCCCAAAGCTCGGTGAAGCCGCTGGCGACGCGCCCCGGCGTCGGCCCGGTCCCACCGAACTCACCTGGTGGGGAGGGTCACCGTATGGCCGCACAACAGCCTCAGGACGCCGCGAGGCTGCGGCTGGTCGGGTCGCAGACGGAGCGCCCCGGACCGCCCGCACCCGGATCGGCGCCCGCACCGGCGCCGGCCCAGCCGTCGGCGCAGGCCCAGACGTCGGCACCGCCCCCCGGGCGGCTCGCCCCGGTCGGCGGCTTCGCGGACACCCTGCACCTGGCCATCGAGGCCAGCGGCCTCAGCCTGGACCGGATCCGCGCCGCCCTCGCCCAACGCGGCGTCAGGGTCAGCGTCACGACGCTGAGTTACTGGCGGCGCGGCCGCAGCCAGCCCGAACGGGCCAGCTCGCTGCGCGCCGTCCACCTGCTGGAGGAGCTGCTCGGCCTGCCGCACAGCGCGCTCTCCTCGCTGCTCGGCCCGCCCCGCCCGCGCGGCCGCTGGGCGGCCACCGCCAACACCCTGCACCTCGGGCTGGAGGACGTGTGGCCCGGCGAGCAGGAGATCGCCTCGATCTTCGCCGAGCTGGACGCCCCGCCGGCCGGTGAGCTGGAGCGGCTGAGCATCCACGACTCGTACTACGTGGACGCCGAGCAGCGCGGCAACCTGCTGCGGATGCGCCAGGTGGTGCGCGCCACCGTCGGCGGCGTCGGCCGCTGCCTGGTCGTCCACAAGGCCGACGAGGAGGCCACCGGCTGCCCCGAGATCACCTCGGTCCGGCACGGCCGGCTCGGCCGGGTGCGCCGCCGCCCGGACGACGGGCTGACCGTCGCCGAGCTGATGCTGGACCGCCCGCTCGGCCTCGGCGACAGCACCGTCTTCGAGTACGAGGTGGAGATCCCGCCCGGCGGGCCGACCCTGGAGTACAGCCGCCGCTTCGCCACCCCGGTGCGCGAGTACGTCCTCCAGGTGCACTTCGACCCGGCGGCCGTCCCGGCGCACTGCGAGCGCTACGACCGCGAGCCGGGCGCCGACGTCGACCACCGCCGCGAGCAGCTCTGGATCGGCGCCTCCGCGAGCGCCCACGTCCTGGCCCCCGACCAGCAGCCCGGCCACATCGGCATCCGCTGGGAATGGGCTTAGGGCCCACCTCCCCCCGAAGCCCCGTCGGACCCATTCCGACGGGGCTTCTCGCTGTCCGCCCACCTAACCCCTTCACATCGGCACACCGGTTGACGCCCCATCACCTAACCCCTAATCTCATGAACACAGGTTAGGCAAAAGCCCGACCGTCAACCCCTGCCTCCAGGAGTGACCAGGCATGCCCAGTACCACCCTGCAGACCGGCCACGTGGGCCTGAACGTCACCGACCTGGCCCGTTCGATCGACTTCTACCGCGCCGTCCTCGACCTCAAGGTCACCGCCGAGGGCACCGACCCCGAGCGCCGGTTCGCCCTGCTCGGCCGCGACGGCCGCCTGGTGGTGACCCTCTGGCAGCAGAGCTCCGGCACCTTCGCCCCCGGCAACCCCGGCCTGCACCACCTCTCCTTCGAGGTCGAGACCCTGGACGAGGTCCGCGCCACCGAGCGGCTGCTGCGCGAACTCGGCGCCGAGTTCGCGTACGACGGCGTCGTCCCGCACCGCGAGGGCTCGGCCTCCGGCGGCATCTTCTTCACCGACCCGGACGGCATCCGGCTGGAGGTCTACACCCGGGCCGGCGTGGACGAGACCGAGGCCACCGCCCCCACCACCGGGGCCCCGACCTGCGGCTTCTTCTAAGCCATGACCACCCCCTACCACGCCGGTGAGCGCACCGCCCAGGCCCGGGCCGGCCGGACCGAGCGGGCCGACCACGCCGGCCGCTCGATCCGCGACACCATCCCCGCGGTCGCCGCCCGCTTCCTGACCGAGCGGCGGATGCTCGTCCTCGGCGCCGCCGACCCGGACGGCCGGATCTGGGCCACCCAGCTGGCCGGACCGGAGGGCTTCCTCCGGGCCGCGGACGAGCGGACGATGTCGGTCGCCGCCCGTCCGACCGGGGCCGACCCGCTGGCCGAGGCACTGGCCCGCCCGGCCCGGGTCGGCACCATCGCCCTGGACCCGGCCGGCCGGCGCCGGATGCGGCTCAACGGCACCTCCACCCCGGACGGCGGCGACGGCCTGCTGATCGGCGCCGAGGAGGTGGTCTCCAACTGCCCGAAGTACATCCAGCGCCGCACCCCGCTGGACCGCCCGACCGCCGGAGCGCCCCGCACGGTCGCCGCCGGCTCCCGGCTGACCACCGCGCAGCAGCTGGCCGCGGCCACCGCGGACACCTTCTTCATCGCCACCACCGGGCCGGGCGGCAGCGTGGACGCCTCCCACCGCGGCGGCTTCCCCGGCTTCCTGGAGGCCGTGGCACCGGACCGGCTGCGCTGGCCGGAGTACCCGGGCAACAGCATGTTCCTCACCCTCGGCAACCTGGAGCTCGACCCCAGGGCCGGCCTGCTGCTGCCCGACTGGGAGACCGGCGGGGCGCTGCTGGTCACCGGCGAGGCCCGCACCGACTGGTCCGAGGAGGCCCGGCAGGCCGTCCCGGGCGCCGAGCGGATGGTCGAACTGTCCGTCACCGGCGTCCTCGAACTCGCCGACGCCGCCCCGTTGACCTGGACCGACCCGGAGTACTCACCCGCGATCCCGCGCTGACCGCACCTCAGGTCAGCCGGGAGCCGAACGATCGTCACCCGCCCGGCCCACTCCGCCGCGCCGCACCCCGCCCGCTCTGGGACTTTGGTCCGTGACCTACCGGAAAGAGGCGGAGCATGACCCCGACCGACCTGTCCCCGCTCCTGGAGTTCGACGAGGTCGAACCGGAGGAGGACTGCATATGCGGGGGCTGCGGCGCCCGCCGCCGCGCCCGACAGCACGCCGCGCCCCGCGGCATCCGCCGCCACGCCGCCGTCCTGGTGGCAGCCGTCGGCACCGCGATAGCCGGCGGCACCGCCGCAGCAGCAGCCCCCACCCCGGACAACAACAGCACCACGCAGACCCCCCAGGGCGAGATCAGCGGCCCCTACGGCCAGGGCGACCGCGCCTCCACCGCCCAGCCCCTCACCCGGGCCCAGATCATCCAGCGCGCCCAGAGCTGGGTCGACCAGAGCGTGCCGTACAGCATGGGCCGCTACTGGTCGGACGGCTACCGCCAGGACTGCTCCGGCTTCGTCTCGATGGCCTGGGGCCTCGGCAGCAGCCAGACCACCTGGACCCTGCCGGACTTCGCCGAACGGATCGGCAAGAACGACCTCCAGCCCGGCGACGTCCTCCTCTTCAACAACCCGGCCAGCCCGCAGGCCGGCTCCCACGTCACGATCTTCGGCGGCTGGACGGACTCCTCCCGCACCCGGTACCTCGCCTACGAGCAGACCGCCCCCGGCGCCAGGAAGCGCGCCACCCCGTACGCGTACTGGAACAACTCCGGCGCCTACGTCCCGTACCGCTACACCGGCCTGTCCGGCGCGAGCAACGACGGCGGCGTGCCCGCCACGGCCTTCCCCGGCCCCCAGTACTTCGGCCCCGGCCAGGACAACGCGTACGTCACCACGCTCGGCCGGATGCTGGTGCAGCGCGGCGGCTCCCGCTTCTACACCGAGGGCCCCGGCCCCCGCTGGGGCGAGGCCGACCGCAAGGCCACCCAGGCCTTCCAACTGGCCCAGGGCTGGCGCGGCGCCGAGGCCGACGGCCTCCCCGGCAAGGACACCTGGGACTACCTGGTCCACGGCAAGGGCCGCAACATCGACAGCGGCACCCCGCTGCCCCCGCCGCCCCCCACCACCACACCCCCGCCCTTCCCCGGCACCCAGTACTTCGCCCCCGGCCAGGACAACGACCACGTCCGCCGACTCGGCGACCGACTGGTCCAGAAGGGCTTCGGCGGCTCCTACACCGTCGGCCCCGGCCCCCGCTGGACCGAGGCCGACCGCCAGGCCACCGAGGCCTTCCAACTGGCCCAGGGCTGGCAGGGCCCCGAAGCCGACGGCTACCCCGGCCCCGACACCTGGCGCCACCTCTTCTCCTGACTCAGCGCCTCCCCGACATCCAGTGGAACAGCCCCATCGCCACACTCGTCGCCAGGTTGAAGCTGGACACCCCGGGCTGCATCGGCACCGCGGCCAACCGGTCGGCCCGCGCCTTGAGCTCCGCCGAGACCCCGTGCCGCTCCGTGCCGAAGGCGAGCAACGCGTCATCCGGGAACGGCAGGTCCCGGATGTCCGCCCCTTCCGGGTCCAACACGTACAGCGGCCCCGCGGGGAGCTCCGGCAGGGCCACCCGCTCGACCGCCGTGGCGAAGTGCAGCCCCGCACTGCCCCGCAGCACGTTCGGGTGCCACGGATCCAGATCCCCCGTGGTCACCACCCCCGTGGCCCCGAACCCCGCCGCCAGCCGGATCACCGCCCCCACGTTCCCCAGGTTCCGCGGATTCTCCAGCACCACCACCGGCGCCCGCCGCGGCCGCTCCCCCAACACCGCCAGGTTCACCCCCCGAGAAGGCCGCACCGCCAACGCCACCACCCCCGTCGGATGCAGCCGCGGCACGATCCGCCGCACCACCGCCTCCGACACCTCCACCGCAAGCCCCTCCACCGCCGGCACCACATCCGGCGCCAACTCCCCCGCCAACCCCGACAACGCCCCCCGGTCCACCGTCACCACGCGCCGCACCTCCCCCCCGAACCGCAGCGCGTGCTTCAACGCATGAAACCCGTCCAACACCACCACCCCCGGCTCCCCCTCAGCCGCCCGCCAAGCCCCCACCAACTCCTCGTCGTCCATACCGCCCACTCTGCCACCCCCACCCCACCCACCCCCTCCACCCATCTCTCCCCTCACCCGACCAAGCGAGAGGGACGCGCTGCGGAAGGGGCGGCGCAGGGGGTGGCCCGGAGAGGGGCGTTGCGGGTGATTTCCAGACTGCCAACGGCCTCAACCCCCACCCCCTCCACCCATCTCTCCCCTCACCCGACCAAGCGAGAGGGACGCGCTGCGGAAGGGGCGGCGCAGGGGGTGGCCCGGAGAGGGGCGTT
>NZ_JBIWJF010000065.1:0-9371 GCF_044764985.1 Kitasatospora sp. NPDC093550 | reverse complement strand
CGGCAGCGGCAGCGACGACAAGCGCTACCCCTACCAGGTCTGACCCACCAGCGGCGCCCCCCACACCGGGGGGCGCCGCCCCACCCCGACACAGAAAAGGAAACCCGGTGACGAACTCAAACCCGGCAGCCGTTCAGGCTGCTGTCCGCACTGTTGTGACCGGCCCTGCAGTCGTGCTGGTGAACACCCGCAACGCCAGCCTGGAAGCTCTTGAGGGCGCGGCGAACGACCTGTGGCTCGGTCTCGTCGCCTCCAATGGTGACGTCGCTGAGGCCGCGGACCGGGCGGGTGTGGACCGTTCCGGTGCCGAGGCCACCGTGAAGGCATGGCTGGCCAAAGGCCTGGTAGACAAGGTGGCCGAGCCCGGGCCGTGGGAACCGCCGTTCCACGTCGTCTCCAAGCCCAGCTGGGGTACCAGGGAGACCCGTGTCCGGCTGGCTCCGCCACTCGCTTCCTCGCGGCGGTGGCGTGTCCCGGCGGCTGCCGCTCTGTGCATCGCCTTGATCGGGCGGCAGACGGCCCGCCGCAAGAACCGCTTCCTGCGGATGACGTGGCTCGCCACGGTGAGCACGCGGCGTGTGCGCCCTGCCAACCAGCGGGAGGCGGAGCAGGCCATCCGCGCGGTCCGGTGGGTCGGCCGATTCGTCCCCGCGCGAGTCGCCTGCCTCGAAGAGAGCGTGGCCACACTTCTGACGCTCGCCATGATGGGGTGCCACGCGACGTGGTGCCACGGTGTCGACATCGACCCCTTGCAGTTCCACGCATGGGTGGAGGCCGAGGGGAGCCCCGTCGACGAGCCGGTGTCGACATCGAACTTCATCCCGATCACGCGGATACCTGCCGCGCGGTCCGAGAACGGAGCACACGCATGAGTGATTACTACCTCTCCGGAGAACGGGTGGCGCTCGGCCCGATGAAGGCCGAGCTCATCCCCGAGTACCTGCGCTGGGCGAATGACATCGGCGCCATGCGCGGCTTCGGCCGCCAGCTGCCGGAATCGTTGGAAGCCCGCACCAAGGGCTTCGAGGTGAACGCCCACTCCGACATCACCATCAAGTTCACGGTCCACCATCGGCAGACCGGCGAGCCGGTCGGAATCACCACGCTCATCCTCGACCAGCCCGTCAAGACGGCGGAGTTCCTCATCTTGCTGGCCCCCGAGGCCAAAGGGCTTGGGCTGGCGGCAGAAGCGACACGTCTGACCATGGACTACGGATTCCACATCTCCGGCGTGCGAATGATCCACCTCACGGTGCTCGCCCCCAACACGGCCGCGATCCGTGCGTACAGGAAGGCCGGCTTCCAGGACGCCGGGCGCGTACGCCAGGCAGGGTTCTGGAACGGTCAGCCCTGCGACGAGCTGGTCATGGACGCCCTGCCTCACGACCTGAAGGGACTATCGCTGATCGCGACCTGACAGCCTCGCAGCGCGCACAAGAGGCACCCAGCCTCTTGTGCGCGCGGACGGGTGTCGGCATCGGATCGAGTCCGCGGCCTGTCCGGGGAGTCGTATCCCGCACGCAAGCGGTCGCCCCCTGCGGGGGCGGCTGTGTTGTGGCCCGGTGGCGTTCACCGTCTCGGTGGCGTCGGCCCCTGGGGGGCCTTTGGCCACCGTGCCGGGCCACCGTGCCGTGGTCACGCCTTCGGCGTGGCGGTTCTTCTGGCCTGGTGGGCCTGTGCGGTGGCGTCGGCCCTGGCGGGCCTTTGGCCACCGCTCCGGCCCGCCAGGCGGCGGCCCTGGCGGGCCGGCAGGTGCGTGGTCGCCCCCTTCGGGGGCGGCTGTGTTGGTGGCCCGGCGGCGTTCACCGTGCCGGGCTCTGCCGGCCCTGGGGGCCGTCAGAGCCCGTCCCGGGCCGCCGGGCCGCAGTCACGCCTGGCTGGCTGGTAAGCGTGTCCTCGGGCGGCATCGTTCCGGCCGGATCGCTGCTGACGGCGGTAGTTGCCATGGGCCACGAGCTCTACCTGGAAGGGGACCGGACCGCAGACACCCGCTGCTCAGGTCGGTTGGTACGAGAAAGGGTCTGCGTCTAGGAGGCGGTGTCTCCCGAGCGGTAGATACGGCTGCGGGCGCCACCGGGGCCCATGGCTTTGCAACGGGTCTTCGACCAACCGGACGTATGTGTCCGCGAGAGCCGGGGGATCGAGGAGAGCCCGACATGGGAGGAGGGCCATCGGGTGCGCAACGTGGAAGCCCCGCAGATCAGAACGGACCCGCTACCGACAGGACTGCCACCACCGCTGAACCCACTACTCGGCGGAACTCCGAGCGCCAGCCGAGTGGGTCCCGGCCAGAGCAATCGACCCCGCAGTCGGCGAACCGCCAGCCGGACGCCAACCGGTCGGACCTTCGTACCGGCACCCATCTCGTGATCCGAACCAGGAGCTGACGACGGCGCCCCCCGGGAGCCAGATGCCATCCGGATGGTCGGAGAGAGCCGCCACCCGCACACACCCGGTTCAGCACCCATCCCCAGAAATCGCACCACCCTGGTGGACCGTTGCCGAACCCCCCGCGAGCGCTGTGCCACCGGTTGATCCCCTGCGAAAGCCACGAGGGCCAGTGTCGTGGGTCCTCGTGGCAGCCACTGCGGGACCTGCCGGTGGACCCGTCGGATGCGGTGTGGTGTCCGGGTCTTGTCAGTGGTGCAGAGAGGCCCTGGTGGGTGGCCGGGTGGTGTGACCTGGCTTGGTGGATGGGTTGGTGGTTCCCCTTTCCGGCTCGGGCAGCCTGCGCCGGGCGTGCTGGGGGGCGAAACCGGGCGGCTTTTTCCGGGGGGCGAAGATCTTCCGCCTGTTTCCGCGCCCGGGGCCGGGGCTTCGCCCCTTTTGTGGCCCCGGGCAGGCGGGGCGGAACATCTTCGCCCCCCGGGCCGCCCGGTTGCGCCCCCCGGGCCCGCCCGGCGCTGGTGCCCCGCGCCGGAAAGGGGCCCCACCAACCCCGACCGCCAACCAGGCGGCCACCCCTCCCGGCCACCCACCAGGGAGAACACATGATCAACCTCGCAGCGCTGGACAAGAACCGTCCGATCCACTTCGTCGGCATCGGTGGCGTGGGCATGAGCAGCCTGGCACTCCTGCTCAACCGACAGGGCCACAAGGTGACCGGCTCCGACTCGGCCGAGAGCGGCAACGTCGACGCCCTGCGCGCGGCAGGCATCGAGGTGACCATCGGCCACGACCCGTCCAACGTCCAGAGCCGCACCGCGGTGGTCGTCGCCTCGCTCGCCGCCGTCGGCCTGACCAACTCGGAGGTCCTGTGGGGCCGCCAAATCGGGATCCGCGTCGCGGACCGGGCCCGCCTCCTGGGGTCGGTGCTGGCGCCGCATGAGGAGTCCATCGCCGTCGCCGGAACGGCCGGTAAGACCAGCACCACCACGCTCCTCGGTCTGGTGCTCACCGCCGCCGGCCTCGACCCGACGATCGTGGTGGGCAGCCCCGCCACCCAGGACAACCCCAACTACCGCGATGGCCGGGGCAAGTACGCCGTCGCCGAGGCGTGCGAGTACTACCGGGCCTTCCACCACATCCGCCCCGGAACGGCCATCGTCCTCAACATGGTGCCCGGCGACCACGGCGACTACTTCACGAGCCCGGAGGACATGTACGACGCCTTCGACACCTTCGTCGGCAACATCCGCCAGGGCGGCCTGCTCGTCACCTCGGCGGACCAGCCCCGGACCCGCGACCTGGGCCAGGGTCGCGACCTGCGACGCGTGACCTTCGGGTTCTCCCCGGAGGCCGACTACCGGGCGGTCATCCTCGGCTGGGACGGAGGGCGCGCCCGCTTCGCGGTCCTGTACCGGGGCGAGCTGCTCGGGGAGATCGCCTCGGGCCTGCTGGGCGAGCACAACGTCACCAACACCCTGGCCGTGATCGCCACGGGCCACCAGCACGGTCTGACGCTCGACGAGATGCGCGAGCCGATCGAGTCGTTCACCGGCGCACCCCGCCGCCTGCAGTTCCAGGGCAAGCGCGACGGGGTGAACGTCTGGGACGACCTGGCCTGCACCCCCGAGGAGATGAAGGCCACGATGTCCGCGCTCCGAGGCGCGGCGGGCAGCGGTCGCATCACCGTCGTCCTGCGCCCGAACAGCTACAGCCGGGTGCGGGACCTGCTCCAGCAGTACCCCGACGCCTTCACCAGCCGCGACCGGATCGTGCTCACCGGGATCTTCCGCGGGCGGGACAAGGAGACCTTCGAGATGACTCCGGAGCACGTCCTGGAGGTGCTGTGTGAGGCCGGGCTCAACGTGCAGTACGTCCCGGACGTGAATGACGCCCCCAACACGGAGAGCATCCTGGGCGCGCTGCAGGGGATGCGGGAGGGAGACACCCTGATCACCGTGGGCCCGAACGACATCGCCCCCATCGGTCGGGCCTGGCTCGGATCCCAGGCCTGACCCCGGGTGGGTAGGCACCCTGCCGGGTGCCTACCCACCCAGCTCCGGTCACACGAACTGAAAGGCTGCCAGTGAGGGGTGGGCGTGCGCCTGCGGCGCCCGCCCACCCCGCCAGCCCCTGTCACACCGGAGAACCACGTGAAACTGATCGACGCACTGGCCGGCCTCGACCACACGACCCTGCAGGGGGACCCGCAGGTCGACATCACCGGTGGCATCACCACCGACTCGCGTAGCGCCGGACCGGGCCGGCTGTTCATCGCACTGCCCGGCCGCCGGACCGACGGCCACCGCCACCTCGGCCAGGCCGTCGCGAACGGGGCGTCCGCCCTCCTGGTCGACCGGGCTGACCTCGAACTGCCGCCCGGCGTTTGCGCGGTCCGGGTCCCCGACACCTGGGAAGCCGCCGCGGCCGTCGCCTCCCGCTACTTCGGCGAGCCCGGCCGTGAACTGGACGTGGTCGCGATCACCGGGACCAATGGGAAGACCTCGGTCGCGTTCGCGATCGAGGCCCTCCTGCGCGCCGCCACGGGCACGCGCGTCGGGGTGATCGGCACCGGAGGCCATCGGATCGGTGGCGAACCGGTCGACATCGCCACCACCACCCCGACCACCCCTCAGGCCGTCGACCTCCAGCACCTGCTGCGCGAGATGCGTGAGCGCGGCGCCGGCACCGTCGTCATGGAGGCGTCCTCCATGGCCCTGGCCCAGCACCGGGTGGCACACACCTTCACCGACGTCGGCGTGTTCACCAACCTGACTCCGGACCACCTGGACGACCACGGCGGCATGGCCGCGTACAAGGACGCCAAGCTCAGGCTCTTCCGCGGCATCGCACGCTCCGCGGTGGTCAACACGGACGACCCGGTGGGTCGCGAGATCGCCGCCATGACGGCCAGCGCCGTCACGTACGGACTCGACGACCCAGCCGCCGACTACCGCGCGACGGACGTGACCGTCACCTCCGGTGGCACGTCGTTCACCCTCCACCACGCGGGCCTGGAGTACCCCGTGAAGCTGCCTGTCCCCGGCCGTTTCGCCGTCGCCAACGCCTTGGCGGCCGTGGCGGCCTGTGCCGTCCTGGGACACGACCCCGCATCCCTGGTCCGTGCCCTGGACGGCCTTCCCGCGGCCCCGGGAAGGTTCCAGACGCTCCGGACCCGCCGCGGCGCGACCGTCATCGTGGACTACGCGCACTCTCCCGACGCGCTGGAGAACGTCCTGTCCACCGTCCGGGGGTTCGCGACCAGTCGTGTGATCACGGTCTTCGGCTGCGGTGGTGACCGGGACCCGGGCAAGCGAGCGCCGATGGGCGAGATCGCCGGACGCCACTCGGATCTGTGCGTCCTCACCTCGGACAACCCACGCGGTGAGGACCCCGAGGAGATCATCGACCAGATCACCCACGGGATCATCCCCACCGGCACCCCCTTCGACCGGATCACCGACCGCAGGCAGGCCATCGGGAAAGCCCTGGCCGCAGCCCGGCACGGAGACATCGTCCTGATCGCGGGGAAGGGATCGGAGAACTACCAGATCATCGGTACCCGGACCCTGTCGTTCGACGACATCGAGACCGTGCGCGAGCTAGACCGCTGAGCCATCCGCCCCACCGCCGGCATCCGTGGTGCGGGGTCCGTCCCGGTCGTCGTGCGGTCAGGTGGCCCGCGTCGGCACGGTCCGGGCGAAGCTGACGGAGAGCCTGCCTTTCTGTCGGATGCGGTGTGGTGTCCGGGTCTTGTCAGTGGTGCAGAGAGGCCCTGGTGGGTGGCCGGGTGGTGTGACCTGGCTTGGTGGATGGGTTGGTGGTTCCCCTTTCCGGCTCGGGCAGCCTGCGCCGGGCGTGCTGGGGGGCGAAACCGGGCGGCTTTTTCCGGGGGGCGAAGATCTTCCGCCTGTTTCCGCGCCCGGGGCCGGGGCTTCGCCCCTTTTGTGGCCCCGGGCAGGCGGGGCGGAACATCTTCGCCCCCCGGGCCGCCCGGTTGCGCCCCCCGGGCCCGCCCGGCGCTGGTGCCCCGCGCCGGAAAGGGGCCCCACCAACCCCGACCGCCAACCAGGCGGCCACCCCTCCCGGCCACCCACCAGGGAGAACCATATGAACATCAAGCCGATCAAGCCGAAGCTCTACCGGGGTGAACCCGTCGACCTGAAGGGCAAGCCCGTCCTGGTCATCGGACTGGGGATGAGCGGTCAGTCCGCCGCCGAACTCGGTGTCCACCAGGGCGCGAAGGTCACCGTCATGGACGCCAAGTCCGCCGAGGAGCTGCCGGAGGTCATGCAGCGGTTCGCCGGCATGAACATCACCTACAAGCTCAGGGCCACCTCCGTCGACCCCACGGCCTTCCAGCTCATCGTCCGTAGCCCCGCGATCGACAACAACCACCCGGTCCTCATCGCCGCTCGCGAGGCGAAGATCCACATCTGGAGCGAGATCGAGCTGGCCTTCCGGCTGTGCCCCGCTCCGGTGATCGCGGTCAGCGGCACCAACGGCAAGGGCAGCGTCACCACGCTCATCACCCGCGGCCTGAAAGCCCACGGGAAGACCGTCCACCTCGTCGGCAACATCGGCACCGAGTTCGCCAGCAAGATTCCCAGCATCAAGCCCGAAGACATCGTCGTCCTGGAGGTCTCCGCGGCCCAGCTGCAGAACAGCCCGGGCCTGGCCCCCGCGACCGGGGTCCTGACCAACATCAACCCCGAGCACTCCAACCTCTACGACTGGGACGAATACGTCCGTCTCAAGGGCCAGCTCCTCAAGAACAACACCGTTGACAGCCTCACCGTCGTCTCCCTCGACGACGAGGCCAGCAGCGACCTCGCCGCCAAGACCCCGGGACGGCTCCTGTACACCAGCATGAGCGGCGCCCTCCCGGCCGGCCTCGACGGAGTCTTCCTCGACGACGGCCAGGTCGTCGTGCGACTGGCGGGCCAGGAGCAGACGCTGTTCCCGAAGGAACGGGTCAAGGCCCTGGGGGCGCTTCCCAACACCCTGCCCGCCATCGCGGTCCTCCTGAGCTGGGGAGTCCCGCTCGACACCGTCGCCACCGCGATCACCGGCTTCGAGGGCCGCGAACACGTCACCGAGTACGTGGGCACCCACCAGGGGGTCGACTACTACAACGACGCCAAGGCCACCAACGTGGACTCCACCGCCCACGCGCTCAACGCGATCGATGGGCGGACGGTCGTCCTCATCTCCGGAGGCGAGGACAACAAGGGCGTCATCTTCGCCCGCCTGGTCCCCGGGCTCCACGACAAGGTGCACCACCTGATCACCTTCGGCCCCACGGCCGACCAGCTCGTGACCTTCGCCCGCAGCGCCGGCACCCCCAACATCGACACCGTCGCCGACTACCGGGAGGCCATCGCCCTGGCCCAGCGGGTCGCGACGCCGGGACAGACGGTCCTCTTCAGCCCCGGTACCTACTCCCCGCACCTGACGGACGTCGACGGCCAGGGACGTCCCGTCGACTACATCGGCCGAGGCGTCTACTTCAAGGAGAGCGTCCGAGCCCTGACCGCGCAGCAGGAGGGCTGACACCCCCGGTGCCGGGCCCGACACCGGGCCCGGCACCACCCCTCCGACAGCAGGCGGAGGGGAGACACGACTCTCCGACAGTCCCTCAACCGACCAAGAACGCCAGGGGTTGATACGGCCCCGCCCGTTCCGGCAGCCACCCCACACAAGCAGTGGCAGCCCGAAGACGCCAGGACGAAGCGGCCCGCCATGAGCCCACGGCGGTCCGCTTCGTACCCGCACGACCTGGCCGGCGCCCGGGACTGACCGAACGGCAGAGCAACGGAGCCAACCGCGGCTCCAACAGCCGGCTGCCGCCCGGCCCCCGTGGGCCGCCCGACCAGGGCGGCCAGACCCGTGCCGCACCCGCCGCCCTGCCGACCGGGCCACTGCACCGACCGACCGCGAGAGGAAACGGATCCGGACCGGTCCAGCTCGCACGTCGCCTGGCCGATTCCACCGGGCCAGCCTGCCGGACGGCGCCACGTAAACGAGCCGGCCGACCGGGGACCGCTGCGCCCCGCCGGGAAGCACGCCCATGCCAGCGGCCCCAGGCCGCGCCCGCGGTCGCCGAACAAGGATCGAGGAGAGCCGGCCGCCGCAAAGACGGCCCGGCCAAGCCAGCCAGCCGGGAAGCCCGAAGCCACCACACAGAGCTCCCCGATCCACCCTGCGGCCGTCCCGACCGGTATGCCCACTGAGGCGGAGGCCCGAGTACACCCGTGACCATCCAGCCCCGGTACCTCCGACAACCCGTCAGGGCGGCCAGGAAGCAGCGAACAGAGCACCCCGCCGAGGAAACGGCTTCAAGAGTGCTGAGAGGCAGTGGCGGCCGGGGCCCGCCCGGGCAGTACCGACCGCGAACTCCCGTGATCTGCCGACCCTTGCCCCGCCTGCGCAGGGGGCAGAGACGTACCCACGAACCGCTACTCGGTAGCGGAGCTCTGTGAAGAGACCGGGCCATGACCCATGTCCGTACCCGGACGAGCACAGAGCCCGCTCATTCCCGGAGCCCGTGGAACGCCACTACCAATCACCGGAAGGCCATTCCCAGCGCCCCGACCAGGCGACACCCTGTCCCGACCACGGCGGAACACAGGACCGTGGCAGGACAAGGACAGCGGAACGACCGGAGACAAGGACCACACGCACCTCCGGCCACGCGAGTTCCGAGCGACCGACAGCACCCGCCTGACGCCTGCCACCCCGATCCCCGCGCAGACGACACCGAGGACAACCGCTGATCCACATTCCCAAGGCCCTGGTGGGTGGCCGGGTGGTGTGACCTGGCTTGGCGGTCGGGGTTGGTGGTTCCCCTTCCCGGCTCGGGCAGCCTGCGCCGGGCGTGCTGGGGGGCGCAACCGGGCGGCTTTTTCCGGGGGGCGAAGATCTTCCGCCTGTTTCCGCGCCCGGGGCCGGGGCTTCGCCCCTTTTGTGGCCCCGGGCAGGCGGGG
>NZ_JBIWJF010000064.1:0-9845 GCF_044764985.1 Kitasatospora sp. NPDC093550 | reverse complement strand
CGCGCTGGCCTCCTCGGTGTGGACCAAGGACCACGCCCGCGCCATGCGGATGTCCCGCCGCCTGGACTTCGGCTGCGTCTGGATCAACACCCACACGGCCCTCGCCGCCGAGATGCCGCACGGCGGCTGGAAGCTGTCCGGCTACGGCAAGGACCTCTCGTCCTACGGCTTCGAGGACTACACCCGCGTGAAGCACGTCATGACCGCGATCTGACGTCCAGTCATCACTGTCAGGCGCCAGAGGGTTCAGCCTCATCCGCCGGCGCGATCGAGGCCTGCGGCCGCCGGCGCACCCGCG
The DNA here is from genome assembly GCF_044764985.1 of Kitasatospora sp. NPDC093550. Lineage (NCBI taxonomy): Bacteria > Bacillati > Actinomycetota > Actinomycetes > Kitasatosporales > Streptomycetaceae > Kitasatospora > Kitasatospora sp. NPDC093550. Next base: position 9,547 of record NZ_JBIWJF010000064.1, on the reverse strand, counting down.
GGGCCCTGGATCTCCCCGGGTTCGGCTGGTGTCCTGGGTCGGAGATTCGCTGACAGGAGGTGGCGACTTTGTCGAGAAGACCCTCCTCTCCCTGGCCACGCGGATTCCTTCTCCCCGCCTCCACCAGGCGAGTCGGACATCGGAGGGCCGAGCGGCTCGATCCGGGATGGCGGGTCGCCACCACCCCGTCGGTCGATCGGTCAGCGGGCCGGCGGACTCAGGAGTCGTAGCGCGTGGCACGTCGGCAGATGACGGGAGTCTGACGTCGCCTGGCCCTCCCGCTCTCGCCCAAGCGAGAGGTAGAGCCGTCGGCCGACCCTCGGGATCCCAAGCACGGGCATACCAGCCGACGGATTCATGAAGCCGCCCGTCCCGGTGGTTTCACCGGGACGGGCGGCCGTCTCCGCAGCGTGGCCGGGTTCAGCGTCGTGCCGAGCAGCAGCCCCCACGCGGACACTGCCAGTGCGTCAGGTTTCCCGGAAAGCGCCGACGCCTCCACCCTCCTGAGCCTGGCCCGCGCCTACCCAGCCGTCCGATGTCGTTTGGCGCACCTACACCCACCCCGCCGGCGCCGCCGGCCCTCTGGAGCCCGACACCGAGGGCTGGCGTCGCGAGCAGGAGCGCAAAGTCTGCGGCGAGGTCGCCGACGCGATCACCAAGCCGCATCTCCCCCGCGGCGGCGCCGTGATCGTCTCCTACAGTCGCCTGATCGAATCCGCCAACCGCATCGGACGCGCTCTGCACGACCTCGACGATCCGGACCTCACGAAGGCAGTCCTCACTGAGGTCGCAACCGAGCTCGTCGCCATGGCGAGTTCCGAGCACGGCGATCTGACCAGTCGCGCCCAACAGGCGGTTCTCCTCAGGCGCAAGGACGCCTCCCCCGTCCAGGTCGCCGCCGACCACGTCCTCCAGCAGGACCAGTTCGGCCCCGCCGAACTGCGCCCACCAGCCGAGCGGGCAACAGAAAGAGCCGGGCACCTTGATTATCAAGTGCCTGCTTCCGCAAGCGACTTCACAGTCAGGACGACAGGACTTGAACCTGCGCCCCCTTGCCCCCAGCGGCGCACCGACAGTTCGATCACCACACCCTGCCCGCCGCACAAGCGCGTCGGCCAAGTGCCGTCCATACCTGCTGTGCTCCCACCCCCGACGCAGCCTGGCAGGCCGGACACGACACTGGTATGTTCTCGAGCGTCGACCCTGGATCACCACGCGTCCGACCCGTACATCCATGCAGTCGACCCACACTCCTGCGAGATGCGGAAGCAGATGGAGCATCTCCTCCCAGGCGACCAGCACCTAACCGACAGTGACGGAGCGTCACGCCGCGCACGGATGCGCTCGGGGCGGGTGGTGGACACCAAGGCACTGGGCGACCCGAACGTCCCCCTCGGTGAGGTCTGACGCCCGACCGGAGCCCTGGCCGACGAGCAGCCGACCGACCACCACTGCGGGCCGCACGAACGGAACCGGTTCGACGGCCAGGGCTCCCTCCGGCGGGCGTACAACCCTCGCCGAGGAGGGACAAGCGTGCCGCTCCCAGGCCCGGCGGAGCTTCTCCATCGCGTCCAGCCATCGGACCACGTGCCCCCTCCGCGTCGTAGCCGCAGGACTCATCCGGCCGCGTGGTCACGCCCTACCGACGCGGCGGACGGGCCGGCGCGCCTCGGTGCCGGCACCCACGCCATCGGACAAGAGGGGGTAACTCCCGAGGTCAGAAGGCATGGCATGATTCCCGAGTGGCTCCCGTGACCGGCTCCGAGTACGTACCGCCTGCTGAACGCACCGCTCTCGTCGACCTGTTGGCCGGTGTACGGGCGGGCCGGGGCGGGGCGGCGGTCGTGCGCGGTGAGGCGGGCATCGGCAAGACGACGTTGCTGCGCCACGTCACCGACGGCCTGTCGGGTGTGCGGCTGCTGTGGGTGAACGGGGCGGAGTTCGAGGCTGACTTCGCGTACGCCGCCGTGCACCAGTTGACCTGGCCTCTGCACGAGCGGATCGGACGGTTGCCCGCTGCGCAGCGGGACGATCTGACCGTTGCGCTGGGGCTGGGCAAGGGGGGTGCGCCGAGCCGTTTCGCCGTCGGCCTGGCCCTGTTGGGGCTGCTGTCGGATGCTGCGGGTGAGCAGCCCGTGGTGTGCGTGGTGGACGACGCGCAGTGGCTGGACCGGGCGTCGGCGCAGGTGTTGGCGTTCGTGGCCCGGCGGGTGGCGGACGAGTCCGTGGCGTTCGTGTTCGGGGTGCGCGACCCGCACCTCGTCGCGGAATTCGAAGGCCTGCCGGTGCTGACGCTGCCTCGGCTGTCCGACCAGGTGGCGCGTCGGCTGCTGGCGTCCAGCCTGCCCGGTCCCTTGGACGACCAGGTGCGGGAGCGGATCCTGGCCGAGGCGCGGGGCATTCCGCTGGCACTGCTGGAGCTGCCGCGTCGGCTCGGGCCCGCCGCGTTGGCGGGCGGCTTCGGGCTACCGACGCCGGTCTCCCCGGCCAACCGGATCGAGCAGAGCTACCAGCAGCAGGTCTCCCTGCTCTCCCCGGACGCCCGGACCCTGCTGCTGGTGGCGGCCGCCGAACCACTGGGCGATCCGGGGCTGCTGTGGCGGGCGGCGGACCTGCTGGGCGTGGGGCCGCAGGCCGGGCCGGAGGCCGAGGCGAGCGAACTGATCGAGTTGGGCGGGCAGTCACGCTTCCGGCATCCGCTGGTGCGCTCGGCGGTGTACACCGCGGCCTCCCCCGCGGAGCGCCGCCGCGTCCATGGGGCGCTCGCGGAGGCCACCGACCCGCTGACGGCGCCCGACCGGCGTGCGTGGCACCGCGCGCAGTCCCTGTCCCGGCCGGACGAGGAGGCGTCGACCGAGCTGCTGCACTGCGCGGAGCGGGCCCGGCGCCGGGGCGGGGCCGCTGCCGAGGCGGCGTTCCTGGAGCAGGCCGCGGGCCTGACGGCCGATCCGCGGCTGCGGGCCGAACGCAGTCTCGCCGCGGCCCGGGCCGCGCTGGCCGCCGGCGCGTTCGAGAACGCGGTGACGCTGGTCGAGGCCGCCGAGGGCGGCCCGATCGACACCGCCGGGCGGGTGCAGGCCCAACTCCTGCGCGGCCGCGCGGCGTTCTTCGGCGACGGCGCGGCGGACGCGGTCGGCCACCTGGTGGCGGCGGCCGCCCTCGACCCCGACCGGGCCCGCGTCCACCTGCTGGACGCCCTGCAGGCGGGCCTGGTGGTCGGCCGTTCCTCGCCCGCGGCGCGGGACGCCCTGGCGGCGGCCCGGCGGGCGCCCGCCCCGGCCGGTGAACGCTCGAGTGCGGACGGGCTGCTGGACGCGCTCGTCGGCTATCTCGACGGCGACCTCGCGACGGTGCCGGTGCTGCACGGACTGCTGTCCGAGGTGACCGACCCGCTGTGGGAGGGCCGGCTGTCGCTGGCCGCCCTGCTCGCCGTCGAGCTGTGGGACGTCGCCCTGGAGGACCGGCTCGCCGGCCGGGCCGTGGACGCCGCGCGCACCGGAGGGACTCTGATGGTCCTGCCGGTGGGCCTGTGGATGCAGGCGATGGCCGCCACCCAGCGCGGCGACCTGCTCGGGGCTGCGGCACTGAACAGCGAGGCCGACGGCATAGCCGAAGCGACCGGCGTCCCGCCGCACTGGTACGGTCGGCTGTTCGCCGCCGCGGTGCGCGGGGTGGACGCGGAGGCGCGGCCCCTGTTCGACCGGGTGCTGGCCGAGTCGCACGCCCGGCGCAAAGGCATACTGACGGCGACCGTCCACGCGGCGGCGGCCCTGCACGCCAACGGCACCGCCGACCACCGGGCGGCCCTGGCCTCGGCCCGGCCGGCCGTCGCCGACGGCGAGCTGGGGATGTCCAGCCTCGCCCTGCCCGAACTCATCGAGGCGGCCGTCCGCTGCGGCGAGCGGGACACCGCCCAGGAGGCGTTCGCACGGCTGTCACGGCACGCGTCGGCGGCGGGCACCGACTGGGCGCTGGGCGTGCGCGCCGCCCTCGCCGCCCTGCTGTCGGACGACCCGGAGGACCTCCACGTCGAGGCGGTGGGCCGGTTGGACGCCACCGGCCTGCGGGTGTGGCACGGCCGCGCCCTGCTGCACCAGGGCGCGTGGCTGCGCCGCGACGGCCGCCGCGGGCAGGCCCGCGAGGCGCTGCGCACGGCTCACGGGCTGTTCACCGCGATGGGCGCGGAGGGCTTCGCCGAACGGGCCCGGCTGGAGCTGGCGGCCACCGGTGAACAGGTTCGGCCCGCCGAGCTCGGCGCGGTGGAACTGCTGACCGGTCAGGAGCTGAACATCGCCCGCCTGGTGGCGACCGGCGCGACCTCGCGGGAGGTCGCCGACCGGCTGTTCCTGAGCCCGCGCACCATCGACGCCCATCTGCGCAGCGTGTTCCGCAAGCTCGACGTCACCTCGCGCCGCCAGCTCGCCGACGCGCTCGGCCGGAACGCCTAAGCACCGGTCGGCTCACTTAGGCAGCCGCCTAGGCGACTTTCGCCGATGAGGGCACCGGGATGGTCGGACCAGACTCGGGGGCATGAAGAACACGCCCTCGGGCATCGACCGGGCCGCCCCGGTCGTCGCCCGCCGTGAGCTACCGATCCGGGCCCCCGCCCCCGCCGTCTGGGCACTGCTGACGTACGTGCCCGGCTGGCCGGCCTGGCAACCGGACATCGCCGAGGCCCGCGCCCTGACCCCGCTGACGCCGGGCGCGGTGTTCCACTGGCGCACCGGCGGCGTGGACATCACCTCCAGCGTGTACGCGGTGGACGCGCCCCGGCTCGTTCTCTGGGGCAGCCGCTCCCAGGACATCACCGCCGTCCACCAATGGACGTTCACGCCTTCGTCCGGGGCCACCCTCGTCGTCACCGAGGAGTCCTGGGACGGTGAGCCCGTACGGACCGATGCCGCCGCCGTCACCCAGGCACTGGACCGCTCCCTCGCGCAGTGGCTGCTGCACCTGAAGTCCGCCTCCGAGCGCGCCGCGCGCTGACGCCCCCCGCCGCGTTCCCCACCGCGCCGTTCCCCTCCCACCGGCCCGCTTCCCACCGCCCCCTTCCCCTCCCACCGGCCCGCTCCCCACCGCCCCGTTCCTGGAGTTCCCATGCCCAGTCCGCGCCGTGGCACCGTCCTTGCGGTGCTGGCCGCCGCGCAGTTCACCGTCATGCTCGCCACCTCGATCGTGAACGTCGCCCTGCCGCAGATCCGTGACGGCGTCGGTCTCTCCGACTCCGCCACCACCTGGGTCGTCAACGCCTACGGCCTGGCGTTCGGGGCGCTGCTGCTGGCCGGGGGGCGGGCCGCCGACCTGCTGGGACGGCGCCGCGTCCTGCTCACCGGTCTCGGCGCCTTCGCGGCTGCCTCCGCCGTCGCCGCGCTGGCCACCTCGCCCGGTGTCCTGATCGCCGCGCGGGCCGTCCAGGGAGCCGGGGCGGCGGCCGTCGCACCTGCCGCCCTCGCCCTCGCGGTGGGCCTGTACCCCCCGGGTCAGGCCCGCGGCCGGGCGCTGGCGGTCTGGGGCGCGGTGTCCGGTGCGGGCGGCGCGGCGGGAGTGCTGCTCGGCGGGCTGCTGACCCAGGCATGGGGCTGGCCGTGGATCTTCCACACGGTGGCGATCGGCAGCTTCGCGGTGCTCGCGGCGACGGCCGCGTACGTCCCCTCGACCGCCGCGTACGTCCCCGCGGCGGGCCCGGCGGAACGCGTCGGGTTCGACTGGGCCGGGACAGCGACCAGCGCCCTCGCCCTGACCGCCCTCGTGTGGGGTCTGACCACGGCCCGCCGCTCGGGCTGGACGGACCCCTCGGTGCTGGCCGCGGTCGGCGCCGCCGCCGTGCTCGCCGTGGCGTTCTGGCGGATCGAGCGCACCAGCGCCGCCCCACTGGTGCCGCCGCGGCTGTTCGCCGCCCGCGACGTGACGGTCGGCAACCTGCTGACCGGACTGTTCGGCTCCGTGTGGATCGCCCTGTTCTTCTTCCTGCCGCTCTACCAGCAGCAGGTCCTCGGCGAGGACCCGCTGACCACCGGCCTGGGCCAACTCCCCCTCGCCGTCGCGAACATGCTCGGCGCGGCCCTCGCCCCCACCCTGGTCCGCCGGGTCGGCGGCAGCACCGCACTGGTCGCAGCACTGCTGACCGAGGCGGCCGGGATGCTGTGGCTGTCCCGCATCGGCGCGGACGGCACCTTCCCCACCGACGTGCTCGGCCCGAGCGTCCTGGTCGGACTCGGCCTGAGCGTCGCCTTCGTCCAGCTCACCGGCCTGTCCGTGGCCGGCGTCGCCGGACCGGACACCGGTCTGGCGGGCGGCCTGGCCAACACCACCCGGCAGGTCGGCGGCGCCGTCGGACTCGCCGTCCTGGCGACCGTCGCCGGATCCGTCACCGGCAGCGCAGCCCGCCACCAACCGCCTCTGGAGGCACTGACCGCCGGCTACCGCACCGCCTTCGCCCTGGGCGCCGCCGTCCTGGCCGCCACCGCGCTGCTCGCCGTCCTGCTGGTGCGCCGCACGCCCGCCGCCGACCGGCCGCACCACGCGCCCGCCGCGGAGCCCGCGTTCCCGGACCGACCCTGACCACCCGACGCCCCTTCCCCTCCCTCCCCGCCCTGCATGGAAAGGAACTGCCGTGCTCACCATCGACGAGAGCGCACCCGTCATCGTCCGCCTGTCCGCCGAGATCAACGCCCCGCTGGAGCGCGTCTGGGCCCTGCACACCGGCATCGACGACTGGCCGGTCTGGAACCCCGACATCGACCAGGCCCGTCTGCAGGGCCCGCTCACCGAGGGCGCCTCGTTCACCTGGCGCACCCACGGACTCGAGATCACCTCCACCGTCCGCGAACTGGTGCCCGGCGCCCGGATCGTCTGGGGCGGCCCCGCGAGCGGCATCGACGGCGTCCACGTGTGGACCTTCGAGCAGGTCGGCGACCGGGTCACCGTCCGCACCGAGGAGTCCTGGAGCGGCGCGCCCGTCGACGCCGCCACCGAGCAGCTCGCCGCCGCCCTGCGCACCTCCCTGGAGGACTGGCTCACCTGCCTCAAGAACCGCGCCGAGAAGCTCTCCTGACCTCTCCTCCCTCCGCCCCTCACCGAACCGAAGAGACCCGAGGACCGCGAACATGACCGCCAAGCCCTACCTGACCGGCCACTACGAGCCCGTCTCCGACGAACTGACCGCCACCGACCTGACCGTCGACGGCGCCCTCCCGCCGGAGCTGACCGGGCGCCTGATCCGCAACAGCCACAACCCCAAGCCCGGCGTCACCCCCACCCACTGGTTCAAGGGCAGCGGCATGGTGCACGGCATCCGGCTGCGCGAGGGCCGCGCCGAGTGGTACCGCAACCGTTGGGTCCGCACCCCCGCGCTGGACGGCGCCCCCTACCTGACCGAGCACGGCCCGGACCTGACCGCCTCCACCGCCGGCACCCACGTCATCGAACACGCCGGCCGCCTGCTCGCCCTGTGCGAGGCCAACGTCCCCTTCGAACTCACCCCCGAGCTCGACACCGTCGGCCCCTACGACTTCGACGGCAAACTGCGCAGCGCGATGACCGCGCACCCCAAGAGCGACCCCGTCACCGGCGAGCTGCACTTCTTCGGCTCGTCGCCCTTCCCCCCGTACCTGGTGTACTACGTCGCCGACGCGGACGGGCACATCACCCACAGCGCCGAGGTCCCCGGCGCCGGCGCCGCGCTCAAGCACGACTTCGCCCTCACCCGCAACCACGTGGTCTTCGTGGAGGGCACGGTCACCTTCGACCCGACCGAGCACTCCGGCATCCCCTACTCCTGGCAGGACGAGCAGCCCGCCCGGATCGGCGTCATGCCGCGCGGGGCGCAGGGCACCGCCGCGATCCGCTGGTTCCCGATCGAGCCCGGCAACATGCTGCACGTCGCCAACGCCTACGAGGACACCCACGGCCGCATCGTGCTGGAGGGCCCCACCGTCGACCGCGAGGGCTTCCGGCTCTCCTGGAACTGGTGGGTCGGCGCCCCCGGCCGCGGCAGCGAACCCAACGCCCGCTCCTACAACCGCCGCTGGACCGTCGACCTCACCACGGGACGGGTCGACGAACGGGTCGTCGACGACCTCGCCATCGAGTTCCCCACCCTCAACGAGGGCTTCCTCGGCGTCGAGAACCGCTACCAGTACGCCGTCTCCTTCCCCGACCAGCACGGCTTCGGCGGCTACGGCGTCGTCAAGTACGACCGCGCCACCGGCGAGCGCCGCATCCACCAGGCCGGAGACGCCCGACTGCCCAGCGAGGCGGTGTTCGTCCCCGCCGCCGGCGCCACCCGCGAGGACGACGGCTACCTCCTCACCGTCGTCTCCGACCTCAAGCAGGACGCCTCCCAGCTCCTCGTCCTCGACGCCTCCGGCCTCGACACGATCGCCACCGTCCACCTCCCGCGCCGCGTCACCGCCGGCATCCACGGCTCCTGGATCCCCGACACCAACCTCTGACCCCACCCGAGCCGTCCCCCGGGGCGCTCCGCCCCGGGGGCCTGCCGGACCCCTCTCCAAGGAAAGAGCACCACCATGCGCGCACCCACCGCGGCCGCCACCGCTCTCACCCTCGCCGACATCCTCATCCACGCCCCGCTGCACACCGTCTGGAACGTCCAGACCGATGTCGAGAACCGGCCCGCCTGGCAGCCCGACGTCGAGACCGTCACCAAGGTCGACGAGGGGTCACAAGCCGTCGACGGTGGCTTGCCGGTCCGGTCGGCGGTTGATCACGGTCACGGACAACTCCGTGGTCGCGAAGTCCACGCCCCCGTGCCGACGTGCCCACTCGGCCACGTCCTCCTCGCCCGGGCGCTGCCCCGGCAACAGCACGGGAGGTACCTCCAACGCCGCTCGCGAGGGGACCACCAGCCACTGGCCGGGCTCGAAGTACCCGACAAGGACGTCCACCGTTCCGGGGCCCGCCGGCCGCACCAGCCGCTCCGCCGGGTGCAGGTGCACGTCTCCGTAGACGCTTCCGGCCTGCAGCACCGAGCCGTTGACGGTCGCCCCGTCGGCGAGGAGGTTCTCCACCGAGGCGGTCGAGGACGCTTCCGGGTGATCCTGGGACATGACTCCATGCTCGCAGCCGCGGAGGGCTGCGAGGAGCGGTTGCCCGAAACTCTCGTACAGCCAGGGCGGGAAGAACGGCCCCAGGTGATCAGGAAGTTGGGGGCAACGAAAGCGCCGATAGCCAGGGGGACGCCCGTTGACCCCGCAGGAGGGCGACTGCCCCGCCCTGGTCGGCGGACAGGAGCGGCTGGTGGTCGTCGGCGTCGACGACGAGCCGGCCGTCGACCAGCACGCCCCACCCGTCCAGGCCGGTGACGTCGGAGCTCCCGCGACCGGAAACCCGATGAACACGACCGCGGTGGTGATCCACCGGATCGAGAACGGCAGGCTCGCCGAGAAGTGGTCCGACAAGGACGAACTCGGCCTGCTCCAACAGATCGGCAACATCCCGCCCCGCTCCGGACCGGCCGAGTAGGGCACGCTCCGCTTCGGTGACCATCTGGTCGTCACCGCGGGGTCGGCCTGCAATCCCCCCGGCC
>NZ_JBIWJF010000063.1:0-10744 GCF_044764985.1 Kitasatospora sp. NPDC093550 | reverse complement strand
CCCCTCCCAACCCACCACCCCACCCCCACAAACCCCCCCCCCCCCCACACCCACCCCCCCCCCCCCCCCCCCCCCCCCCCCCCCCCCCCCCCCCCCCCCCCCCCCGCCCCCACCCTCCCGAAAGCCACCACCCCACCAGCCCCGCGCCAGCGGAACCTCACCGAGCCCCCCGCCGCCCCTCCCTCACCCGCCGCAACCGATTCACCAACACCGGCGCATGCGCCAACGCCTCCTCCCGATCCAACAAGGCGTTCAACAGCTGGTAGTACCGCGTCGAGGAAAGCCCCAGCTCCTCCCGGATCGCCCGTTCCTTCGCCCCCGCCGTCCGCCACTGCCGCCCCTCCAGCGCCAGCACCGCCCGGTCCCGCTCACTCAGCTCACCCACCACACGCACCTCCGCCTGAACACACCCTCCGCTGAACACACCCTCCGCTGAACGCACCCTCCACTGAACAAACCCCCCGCTGAACGCACCCTCCGCCCACCACTACGGACTGTCATTCTCCCGCCCGCCCCCGACACACACTGCTCACCCCACCACGCCCCCACCCCCACTAACGTCACCCCCATGACCACGCCCACCACCCCCGGCTTCGCCCTGCACATCCCCACCGCCGACCTCGACCCCGACCCGCTCGACCCGTCCCAGATCGTCTCCGGCACCCCCGAGGTCTCCGGCAAGGTCCTCTCCGAGTCCCCCGACGGCCGTCAGCTGCGCGGCATCTGGCAGATCACCCCGGGCGTGGTCACCGACGTCGAGGCCGACGAGATGTTCGTGGTGCTCGGCGGCCGCGCCACCATCGAGATCGAGGACGGCCCGACCCTGGAGGTGGGCCCCGGCGACTGTGCCGTCCTCCGCGAGGGCGACCGCACCACCTGGACGATCCACGAGACCCTCCGCAAGGCCTACGCCATCACACTCCCCTGACCCGCCCCCGGGCCTGCCCCCTGACCCTCCCCACCCCCTGACCCCGAGAACACCCGAGGCCCGGCCCAGGGACTCCCCTCCCGGACCGGGCCTCAAAAAAGCGAACCCGACGACCACCCAACCCCGTCGCCAACCCGCTACTGCTGCCGAACCCGGGCCGCCTCCTTGACCGCCGCGTCCTGCAGCCCCCCGAGCACCAGCTTCGGGTCCGTGGTCACCGCCTGCCCGATCCCCGCCTTGATCTGGTTGCTGACCTGCCCCCAGGCCGGGTCCCCGAACGGGTAGAAGCTCGCGTTGGTGAGCCCGACCGCGAACTGCTTGAGGGCCGCGTGCTTCGGGTCCGTCGACATCTGGTTGAACGCGTCCTGGGTGACCGGCAGCAGGTTGTACTGCTCGTCGAACTTCAGCTGGTTGTCCCTGCTGTAGACGAACGACAGGAACTTCTTGATCTCGTTCTTGTGTCCGTTCTTCTTGAACGCCATCATCCAGTCGGCGACCCCGAGGCTCCCGGTCCGCCCCAGGCCGTCCTTCTTGGGGATCGGTACCGTCCCGAAGTCGATGTTCCCGGCGGTGGCCATCCGCAGCAGCGTCGGGTGCCCGTTCAGCATCGCGACCTTCCCGGCCGCGAAGTCCTGGAACACCGGGGTGCGGTTCATCTTCCCCGGGTCCGGGTACGTCAGCCCGGGGCTCACCAGGTTGTTCTTCAGCCAGCTGAAGGTCGCCTGGTTCTGGGGACTGTCGATGGTGTAGTTGCCGACGTCGTCGGAGATGCTCCCGCCGCCGCTCAGCGTCCACAGCATGGATTCGGCCGGCGCCTCCTCCGGCCCCAGCGGAAGCCCGTACGGGGTCACCCCCGGCACCTTGGCCTTGATCTTCTCCGCGTCCTGCTTGAGCTCGCTCCACGTGGTGGGCGGCTGCGCGATCCCGGCCTGCCGGAACACCGCCTTGTTGTAGAAGAGCACCCGCGACGAGGAGACGAACGGGATCCCGTACTGCTTGCCCAGCACCTGCCCGGCGTGCGCGAAGGTGTCCAGCATGTTCGCCTGGGTGTCCATCGAGAGCACGTCCGCCGCCGGGTACAGCCGGTCCGCCGCGACCTGGTCCGCGAAGCCGCCGCTCTGCAGCAGGTCCGGCGACTTGCCGGCCGCGATCATGTCCTCGACCTTCTTGCCGATCTCGGTCCAGCTGTCGACCTCGACGCTGACCTTGATCCCGGGGTTGGCCGCCTCGAAGGCCGTGGCGACGCCGTCCCAGTAGTGCTTGGAGCTGGTCTCCTGGCTCTCCCCGTAGTCCGCGGCGACCAGCTTGAGGGTGACGGTCGCGTCGTCCTGCCCGCTGCACGCGCCGACGGCGGTGAGTGCCAGTGCTCCGGCCAGCACACTGCCGAGCACACGGGTGGGAACGTGGACGCGCCTGTTCAACGCGGGTACCGCCTTAGGGGAAGAACTGCCGCCGGAACGAGGGAATCCGGCAGGGGAGAGGCGCCACACTGCCAAATCCGCCGACCAGTGGTCCACACCAGTGGCCCACCCCGCCCCAGTAGTTACCGAAGTGCCCGGAGTCGTTGCACGATGCGCAACACCACCACCCCAGTCTCACCCCAGTCCCACCCCACCCCAGCCCGCGCGCCGGACCCGCACCCGCCGCTGCGACCAAGCTCACCCGCATGGACCAGACCAATCCGACAACTGGACTAGACCTCTTCAACCCGCCAAGGGAAACTGTCCTCCGTGAAGCACGTCATCGCACTCGATGTAGGCGGCACCGGCATGAAGGCCGCGCTGCTCGCCCAGGACGGCTCCGTGCTGTTCGAGGCACGCCGACCGACCGGGCGGGAGCACGGCACCGACGCCGTCGTCGCCGCCATCCTCGACTTCGCCACCGACCTGGCGGAGGAGGGCCGCAGCCGCTTCGGCGTCGCCCCGCTCGCGGCCGGCGTCGCCGTCCCGGGCACGATCGACGAGAAGAACGGCGTCGCGGTCTTCTCCGCCAACCTCGGCTGGCGGGACCTCCCGCTGCGCAAGCTCCTCGGCGAGCGCCTGGCCGGCCCGGAGGGCACCGCGATGCCGGTGGCCCTCGGCCACGACGTGCGTTCGGGCGGCCTGGCCGAGGGCCGGCTCGGCGCCGGCCGGGGCGTCGACCGCTTCCTGTTCATCGCCCTCGGCACCGGCATCGCCGGCGCCATCGGCATCGGCGGCCGGATCGAGGCGGGTGCGCACGGCTACGGCGGCGAGATCGGCCACGTCGTGGTCCGCCCGGGCGGCCCGCCGTGCGGCTGCGGCGCCCGCGGCTGCCTGGAGACGCTGGCCTCCGCCTCCGCCGTCTCCCGCGCCTGGGCCGAGGCCGGCGGCGACCCCGACGCCGACGCGGCATCCTGCGCCGCCGCGGTGGACGCCGGGGACGACCGCGCCCGCGCGGTCTGGCAGCGGGCCGTCGACGCCCTGGCGGACGGCATCATCCTCGCCCAGAGCCTGCTCGACCCGTCCACGGTGATCGTCGGCGGCGGGCTGGCCGAGGCCGGCGACACGCTCTTCGCCCCGCTGCGCACGGCGGTGACCGAGCGTCTGACCTTCCAGATGCCCCCGAAGGTCGTACCGGCCATGCTCAAAGACACCGCCGCGTCCCTGGGCGCGGGCCTGCTCGCCTGGGATCTGCTCTCGATGGAGGTGACCGCGTGACCGCCGCGGACCGTGACCGTACTGCCCTGGCAGGAGCCCGCCTGGTCCTGCCCGGCGGCGTCGTCGAGGGCGACCGCCTGGCCGTCGAGGGCGACCGCATCGCGGCCGTCGCGAGCGGGGCGGCCGAGCCCGGTGACCTCGACCTCACCGGCCACACCGTCGTCCCCGGCTTCGTGGACCTGCACGTCCACGGCGGCGGCGGCGCCTCCTACGCCTCCGGCATCGCCGAGGAGGCCCTGCTGGCCGCCCGCACCCACCTGGAACACGGCACCACCACCACCGTCGCCTCCACCGTCACCGGCGAGATCGACGACCTCGCCCGCCAGGCCGCCGTCCTCTCCGAACTCGTCGAGGACGGCGTGCTGGCCGGCATCCACTTCGAGGGCCCGTTCATCTCCCACAACCGCTGCGGCGCCCACCGCCCCGACCTGCTGCGCGACCCCGACCCCGCCCTGGTGCGCAAGCTCGTCGACGCCGCCCGCGGCCACGCCAGGATGGTCACCCTCGCCCCCGAACTGCCCGGCGGCCTCGACTCGGTGCGGATGCTCGCCGACCTCGGCGTGATCGCCGCCGTCGGCCACACCGACTCCGACTACGCCACCACCCTGGAGGCGATCGACGCCGGAGCCACCGTCGCCACCCACCTGTTCAACGCCATGCCCGGCATCGCCCACCGCGCCCCCGGCCCGATCGTGGCCCTGCTGGAGGACGAGCGCGTCACCGTCGAGCTGATCAACGACGGCGTGCACCTGCACCCCTCCGTCCTCGACCTCGCCTACGGCACCGCCGGCCCCTCCCGGGTCGCCCTGATCACCGACGCGATGGGCGCCGCCGGCATGGGCGACGGCCTCTACCCCCTCGGCCCCCTCCAGGTCGAGGTCAAGGAGGGCGTGGCGCGACTGGTCGAGGGCGGCGCGATCGCCGGCTCCACCCTCACCCTGGACGTGGCGTTCAAGCGCTCGGTGACGGTCAACGGCCTGACCCTGAACCAGACCGTGGAATCCCTCTCCACCACCCCCGCCCGCCTCCTCGGCCTCGGCGACTCCCTCGGCACCCTCGAACCCGGCAAGCTCGCCGACCTCGTCGTCCTCGACTCCACCACCTACGACCTGGTCGCCGTCATGCGCCGCGGCCGCTGGGTCCTCGGCGGCGAGGAGTTCACCACCGTGAAGCCTGCCTGACCGGCCCACCGGCCCACCGGCCCACCCGCCCACCGGCCCACCCGCCCGCCGGCCCACCGGCCCACCGCCGGACGACCCCCCGCACGACGACGGCCGCCCTCCCCAGAAGGGAAGGGCGGCCGTGGTGCGTCAGGAGCGCCTCAGCTGCTCGGCTCGATGGTGATCTGGTCGATCAGGACCGAACCGGAGGGCACCGTGAAGGTCACCGAGTTCGGCCCGGCCTGGAACTGCGGCAGTATCCAGGTGTTGTACCAGGAGGACGCCGGGTCCTTCGGCGGCGGCCCGTAGACCTTGTAGGTCAGCCCGCTCGGCCAGTCCTTGCCGTTCACCGCGACCGCGCCCTTGAGGTCCGCGCCCCCGTAGTTGTAGTGCACGGTCAGCTTGTACGTCCCGGCCGCGGCGATCTCCCCGGACCAGGTCACCGAACCGCCCGGCTGGAGGGTCAGGTACCCGCCGTCCGCCGACTTGGCGCCCTTGATGCCGTTGCCGAGGGGAGCGTTCTGGCCCTGCAGCTGGCCGGCGTCCACGGTCGACGGGCCGGAGATCGCGGTGGCGCTGGCCGAGGGGGCCGCGGTCCCGGTGGAGGCGGTCGGCCCCGGGGTGGTGGGCGCGGGGGCGGCGGTGGTGGCGGTACCGCCCTTGGCGTTCTTGTCGCCGTCCGGGTCGCCCGTGGACAGCGCTATGCCGGCGCCGATCGCGATGGCCGCGACCACGGCGACCGCACCGATCACCGCGCCCTTGCTCCGGCCGCTGCTACGGGGCTCCTCCCCCGGCTGCGGCCGGGAGTGCTCGGCGTAGCGGGTCTGCTGGGTGGGCGCGGCGCCGTACTCCTGCTGCGGCGGCACGCCGGGCTGGCCGTACGGGGCCTGCTGACCGCCCGGGTACGCCTGGGGCGGCACCCCCTGCTGGCCGTACGGCTGCTGCGGCTGCTGCGCCCGCTGCGGGTAGCCGTACCCGTACTGGGCGCGTCCGACCTCCATCGGCCGGTTGTACGACGTCCGGGGGACCCCCTGCTGCGGCTCGGCCGGCTGCCCGGTGGAGCCGTCGGCCGGGCGGTAGAGGTAGCCGAACGGGTCGTCGTCCTGCGGGGCACCGCCCCCCTGGCCCTCGGGCATTCCGTTGCTGCCGGCGGTCGTCACGGTGGTCTGTTCCCCCATCCGGTGCGCGCCGCCGGGCTGCGGGCGGCGCAGATCATGGACGCTGTCGTCCCGGGCACCCTACCTGTCGCACCGGACAGCCGGAAAAGAACCCTTGACAACTCGCGGGTAACCCGGGTCGGCCCGCGCCCGCGCGGGCGGGGGCGCGGCGTCGCGCGTCCGCGTCCGTTCTCAGCCCGCGCGCCGGTGTGAGCGCTCCCCGCGCGCGCCGCGCACCGCGCCGCCCCGGGCGCGCTTCTCGTCGTACATCCGCTCGTCCGCGGTGTGCAGCACCTCCTCGATGCTCATCCCGCAGCCGGCCCAGCCGATCCCGAGGCTCACCCCGACCCGCATGGCGCGGCCGTCGATCCGCATCGGCGGGATGATCGCGTTGCGCAGCCGGTGGGCGAGGTCCTTGGCCTCCTCGCGGCCGATGCCGTCGGCGAGCACCACGAACTCGTCACCGCCGAGCCGGGCCACCGTGTCGCCGTCCCGGACGGCCTGGCTGAGCCGCCGGGCGACCTCGACCAGCACCGCGTCGCCCGCGTTGTGGCCGAACCGGTCGTTGATCGACTTGAAGCCGTCCAGGTCGCAGAAGAGCACCGCGAGCCCCTTGTCCGGCGCGGCCGCGCCCGCGGAGCGGAACGGCGCGGACCAGGCGTCGCCGCCGGGTCCGTGGTCGGCCGGGACCACCGCGTGCACGTGCTCCCCGAAGCCCGGCCCGAGACCGGGCGGCGGGCCGCCCTCGGGCAGCCCGTAGCCGTGCACCGCCGCGGCGTACGGGTCCGCGCCCTCCAGCCCGTCGTGGGCCGCGTGCGCGCTGTAGGAGTCGGCCGGGTAGCCGTACGGCGGCGGGTAGCCCGCCTCGGCCGGACCGGCGGCGGCGCCGACCGGCTGCGGCTGGGCGCAGAGCCGACGGGCCAGCCGGGCCTTCAGTTCGGCGCCGTTCGGCAGGCCGGTGAGGGCGTCGTGGCTGGCCCGGTGGGCGAGCTGGAACTCGTGCCGCTTGCGGTCCTCGATGTCCTCGACGTGGGTGAGCAGGAAGCTGGGTCCCTCGGCCGCGTCCGCCACGATCGAGTTCCGCAGGCAGACCCACTGGTAGCCGCCGTCGCGGCGGGAGAGCCGCAGCTCCGCCCGGCCGCTCTCGGCGCTGGTGCGCTCCAGCAGGGCGCGGTCCTCGGGGTGGACGAGGTCGGCGAAGCTCTGCTGGCGCAGCACCGCGCGGGGGCGGCCGAGCAGTCGGCAGAGCGCGTCGTTGACCCGGGTCAGCTGGCCGCGCCCGGCGCCGTGGAGTTCGGTGATGGCCATCCCGCTGGGCGCGTACTCGAAGGCCTGGCGGAAGCTCTCCTCGCTGGCCCGCAGCGCCTGCTGCTCCTTCTCCAGGCGGGCCAGCGCGCGCTGCATCTCGGCCCGCAGTCTGGCGTTGCCGATCGCGATCGAGGCCTGCAGGGAGAACATCTCCAGCGCCTCGCGGGTCCAGGCCCCGGGCCGTTTGCCGCTGCGCGGGCGGTCCACCGAGAGCACCCCGAGCAGGTCGCCGCCGGCGCTGTACATCGGGGCGAGCAGTCCGTCGGCGGGGTGCCAGTCGTTGGCGTACACGGGCAGCGGGCTGTCCCCGATCCAGCGCGGGATGTCGCTGGCCACGGCCCAACCGCGGTCGTACGGCAGGAAGCGCAGGGTGCCCCAGTGGTCGCTGACGCCGAGCAGCCGGTCCCAGGACTCCCGGGATCCGACCTGGCCGAGCAGCACGGAGGGGCCTCCCATGGGGCTCTCCTCCAGCTCCCAGACGGCCGCCACCACGAGGTCGCCGTCCGGACGGACCAGGCTCACCGCCGCGGCGTCGAATCCGAGCCCGTGCACCGCGCCCTCGACGACGGCCTGCAGCGTCCCGGCGAGGCTGCGGGCAGCGTTGAGGTCCGCCACGACCCGGTGCAAGGTGCGGAGGGTCGCGAGACGGACGTACGGCTCCGACTCGGCTTCCATGCGGGGGCTCCCCGGCTGCTTCGGATAGTTCTTGATTGGTTATCGTCCGATTGCCAGAAGAACTGAATCACAGGGAGCACAGCGTTCGGCACGCTCGGTCAGCAATAGGCAGCCACTTGTGACTTAAATCACACAGAACTAATGCACCCTTAATCAGTTCATCCGCCCCATAGCGGGACATAAAGCGCTATCGGAACATTTCCCCTGGTCGACCGCCACGGTCACCGGCTGAAGCCGACTGCGTCCGCCGGTCCGTACGTTTCACCCCCGGGAGTGAGTCCGGTCACCGGGCGCAACCCCCGGGCACACCGCCGGTCCTACGACCAAGGCCCGATGCCGTTTCCCGCGGGTGACGACTACCGTGCGGTACGTGTACCCGTCCCCGCAGCCCGAAGCTGCCCCCCACGCCACGCCCGACGAGTTCCGGGCAGCACTCTCCCAGCTCGCCGCCGGCGTCAGCCTGGTGACCGTCCAGGACCCCGAGGACGGCGAGGACGTCGGCATGACCGCCACGTCCTTCCTCTCGGTGTCGCTGGAGCCGCCGCTCGTGCTGATCTCGGTGCGCGAGGACTCGCGGATGGACGAGGTGCTCTCCCGGGCCGACACCTGGGCGGTCTCGGTGCTCACCGAGGAGCAGAAGACGATCGGCTCCCGCTTCGCCATGAAGGGCCGGCTCAGCGACCGGCTGCTGTTCGCCGACACCCCGCACCACCGCGGCCCGCGCACCGGCGCCCCGCTGATCGAGGGCGCCCTGGCCACCGTCGAGTGCCGCACCGAACAGCGGATACCCGCGGGCGACCACACCCTGCTGCTCGGCCGCGTCCTGGAGGCCACGGTGCCCGACCCGGGCGGCCGTCCGCTGCTGTACTTCCGCGGCGGCTACCGCGCCCTGGGCTGAGCTACTCCCCGCCCCGCGGCGCCCGGCGGCCCTGCTTCACCTCGGAGCGGTGCTTCTTGTTGAACAGCCGGCGCTCGACCATCCCCCGGCTCGGCTTGGTCGCCCGCCGGGACTTCGGCGGCGGCGCGCACGCCTCGGTCAGCAGCGCCGACAGCCTGGCCGCGGCCGCCTCCCGGTTGCGCCACTGCGAGCGGTACTCCGAGGCCTGGACCACCAGGACCCGGCCGTCCACCAGCCGCCCGGCCAGCCGCTCCAGGGCACGCCCGCGCCACACCTCGGGCAGCGCCTTGGTGGAGGCCAGGTCGAAGCGCAGCTCGACCTTGGAGTCGGAGGTGTTGACGTGCTGGCCACCGGGGCCGGAGGAACGCGAGAAGCGCCAGACGAGCTCGGCGTCGGGGACGACCGCCGACCCCCGTACGCGGATGGGCTCGGGCATGCGCCCATCATCCCGCGCCCGTCCCCCGCGGTCACGCGGATATTCCGCCCGCCCGCCGCCGGGGCCGGATCGCCCGCGCCCCCGCACCCAATTACGCCCGCGGGCCCCCAGCCCCGACAATGGCGTACGTGATCGAGCTCGGCTACTCCCTCTCCAACCGCTTCCCCGACCCCCCGCAGACGGACTACCGCACCGCGTCCGTGCACGCCCTGCGGTACGACCTGTTCTGCGGCGACGTCTACCTGGACGCCGACGAGTCGGAGCTGTCCACCGCCTGGGGCTGGGTGCCGGTGCTCGACTTCGCCTGGGCGCTGTGCGACATCGCCGAGCAGCTGGACCGCGATCCGGACGGCGGCCGGGCCGCCCGGGTGCAGACCGCCGACCTCGACTTCACCCAGAACACCGAGCTGCTGCGCTTCGCCCGCCGCTTCAACTGGGTCGAGATCACCGCGACCTGGCTGCCGGACGAGCCGCCGGCCGTGGTCCGCCACGGCGACCTGCGGCGCGAGGCCCGGGACTTCCTCCAGGACACCCTCGCCGACCTGTTCGACATGCACCCCGACCTGGCCGACAACCCGAACGTCTGGACGCTGCAGGGCCGGTTCCGCCGGATCTGACCCACCCCCGCGACCATCGCCTTTGCCCGGGCTTTGCCCCGGCATTCGCGCCCGCGAAGAATTCACGGACCCTGCGGAACCAAGCTGCCCGAGTATGGCGTTGTCCCGGGGAAAAGCGCACGAAGCGAACGAAGGGACTGCAATCGCCATGCCAGTGAGCCTCTCCAAGGGTGGCAACGTCTCGCTGACCAAGGAGGCCCCCGGCCTGTCCGCGGTCACCGTCGGCCTGGGCTGGGACGTCCGCACCACGACCGGCGCCGAATTCGACCTCGACGCCAGCGCGATCGTCCTGAACGCGGACGGCAAGGTGCTGTCCAACGCCCACTTCGTCTTCTTCAACAACACCAGCACGCCGGACGGCACCGTCGTGCACACCGGTGACAACCGCACCGGCGAGGGCGCGGGCGACGACGAGTCGATCAAGATCAACCTGGCCGGCCTGCCGGCCGAGGCCGTCAAGATCACCTTCCCGGTCACCATCTACGACGGCGTCGCCCGCGGCCAGAACTTCGGCCAGGTCCGCAACGCCTACATCCGCGTGGTGAACGCCGCCGGCGGCTCCGAGATCGCCCGCTACGACCTCTCCGAGGACGCCGCCACCGAGACCGCGATGATCTTCGGCGAGCTCTACCGCAACGGCGCCGAGTGGAAGTTCCGCGCCGTCGGCCAGGGCTACGCCTCCGGCCTGGCGGGCATCGCCCAGGACTTCGGCGTCCAGATCTGACGCCGCCCGGCGCCGTCCGGCGCCCCTGACGACGCCGCGGCGGGGGGGGCCGGGGCGGCCCGCCGGGCCCCCCCCCCCCGGGGGGGGGCCCCCGCCCCCCCGCGCCCCCCCCGCCCCCGGCCGGGAGACCGCCGGGGGCGGCCCCCCGGGGCCGGGCCCCCCC
>NZ_JBIWJF010000062.1:0-10945 GCF_044764985.1 Kitasatospora sp. NPDC093550 | reverse complement strand
TTATACCCACCCCCACCCCCCCCCCCCCCCCCCCCCCCCCCCCCCCACACCACACCACCCCCCCCCCCCCCCCCCCCCCCCCCCCCCCCCCCCCCCCCCCCCGCCCCCCACCCTCCCGAAAGCCACCCCCACACCCCAGCCCCGCGCCAGCGGAACCCTCATCCCTCCCCCACCCGAGCAATCAACAAAAGCAAAGCGTCATCCCGCAACTCCCCACCCGTATGCGCCAACAGATCCCCGTACACCCGCCCCACCGCCGCCTCCAGCTCCCCCGCCGAGCGCGCAGCTCCCCGCACCAGCTCCCCCACCCGCTCGGCCAGCGGATAGAACTCCCCGCTCGTCCGGTGCCGCGCCTCGACCACCCCGTCCGTGCAGAGCACCAGCACGTCCTCCGGCCCGAACGGCTGCCCCCAGGTGGTCGGCTCGCCCGCCGCGAGCCGTCCGAGGCCCAGCGGCACCCACGGGTCCGGCGCGTCCAGGACGTGCGCCCGCCCTTCGCCGTCCACCCGGATCGGCGGCACGTGCCCGTACTGCAGGAGTTCCATCGCCCCCGGCGTACGGAACTCCGCGAACAGCGCCGTGGTGAACTCCCCGTCCGGTACGTGCCGTTCGACGCTGGCCTCGATCCGCGCCGCGACGCCCCGCAGCCCGGGTTCGTCGTACGCGGCTTCGCGGAACGCGCCCAGCACCACGGCCGCGGTCTGCACCGCGGCGAGTCCCTTGCCCCGGACGTCGCCGACCGCGACCCGGGTCCCGTGCGGCGTCTCCAGGACGGAGTAGAGGTCCCCGCCGATCCGTGAGGCGTCCGCCGCCGACACGTACCGCACGGCGAGCCGCAGCGGCCCGACCACCGGCCCGGGCAGCCGCAGCAGGGCCCGCTGGGCGGCCTCGGCGACGGAGCTGACGGCCGCGAAGGCCGCCGCCCGCCGCATCCGGAGCCCGGCGACCCAGGCGGAGAAGACGGTGACCACCAGGTAGCTGACCATCGCGCCGTAGAGGAAGCGCGCGTCGTTGATGTTGTCGACCTCGTCGTAGTGGCTGAGCCCGAACACCGCGACCAGCCCGAGCGCGCAGACCGCGAGGAGTTCGCGGGGCCGCAGGGTCAGCGCCGCGACGGTCGGCACGACGGTCATCAGCGGGGCGAGGTAGCGGTCCTTGCCGGAGAGCAGGTCCGCCAGCGCGACCAGCAGCATCGCCAGCAGCGCCGGGGCGGCGCGCCGCCAGAGCGGCACGTCCTGGAGGTCGGCGGCCAGCAGGGCGCCGCGCCGCCGGTCCGGCGGCAGTCCGGCTGCCGTGGGAGCCGAGGGCGACTGGGCGCGGCGGATCGGAAACACATATCGAACATAAGGGACGATCACGGCACCCACCCACCCGCTCGTCGCCTACGATTCGATGCACCTCCCCCCGCCCCTCCCGGAATACCCCACCGGGGTACTCTGTCACTGACTCACGCCACTGCAGGAACCCCTACCGCCCCCGGAGGCCCCGATGTCCACCACCATCACCTACACCGTGTCCGGCATGAGCTGCGGCCACTGCGAGAAGGCGATCAGCGAGGAGCTCTCCGCGCTGACGGGTGTCACCGAGGTCGCCGCCGACGCCAAGGCCGGGACCGTGACGGTCTCCTCCGCCGCGCCGTTGGAGGACGAGCAGGTCCGCGCCGCCGTCGACGAGGCCGGCTACGAGCTGGTCGGCCGCAGCGCCTGAACCGCCGAGGTGCGGCGGGGCCGGACCAGCGGCCCCGCCCTACGCCCACCGACAAGGAGCTGATCCGCATGAGCACATCCGCCCCGGACGTCGAGGCCCGGGACCGGGTCGAGCTGTCCATCGGCGGGATGACCTGCGCCTCCTGCGCGGCCCGGATCGAGAAGAAGCTCAACCGGATGGACGGCGTCGAGGCCACCGTCAACTACGCCACCGAGAAGGCCCGGGTCGACTACGGCCCCGGCGTCACGGTGGCGGACCTGATCGCCACCGTCGAGCGCACCGGCTACACCGCCGAACTCCCGCCGCCCCCGCTCCCCACCACCCCCGAGCCACCCGGCCCGGGCGCGCGCCCAGCCGCCCGCCCCGCCGACGCCGAGGCCGGGACTGGGGCCGCCCCCTCCGCCCCTCCCCGAACCTCCGCCCCTCCCCCAGCCTCCACCCCTCCCCGAACCTCCGCCCCTCCCCCAGCCTCCGGCCGGGAGTACCCCCGCCACGACCGCCTGCCGATCAGCGCCCTGCTCAGCCTCCCGGTGGTCCTGCTGTCGATGGTCCCGGCCCTGCAGTTCACCAACTGGCAGTGGCTGGCCTTCGCACTGACCGGCCCGGTCGTGGTGTACGGCGGCCTGCCGTTCCACCGCGCCGCCTGGACCAACCTCAAGCACGGCGCGGCCACCATGGACACCCTGGTCTCGCTCGGCACCCTGGCCGCCTTCGGCTGGTCCTGCTGGGCGCTGTTCTGGGGGCACGCGGGCATGCCCGGGATGCACCACGACTTCTCGCCGACCGTCGGCCGCGCCACCGACGCCTCCTCCACGCTCTACCTGGAGACCGCCGCCGCCGTCACCGTGCTGATCCTGCTCGGCCGCCACCTGGAGGCCCGTTCCAAGCGCCGGGCCGGCGCCGCCCTGCGCGCCCTGCTCGACCTCGGCGCCAAGGACGTCGCCGTCCTGCGGGACGGCCGGGAGACGCGCCTGCCGGTGGACCGGCTGGCCGTCGGGGACCGCTTCGTGGTCCGGCCCGGGGAGAAGATCGCCACCGACGGGGTGGTGGTCGAGGGCGGTTCGGCGGTGGACGCCTCGATGCTCACCGGCGAGTCCGTCCCGGTGGAGGTCGCCGTCGGCGATCCCGTCACCGGCGCGACCGTCAACGCGGGCGGCCGCCTGGTGGTCGAGGCGACCCGGGTCGGCGCGGACACCCGGCTGGCCCGGATGGCCGAGCTGGTCGAGGAGGCGCAGAACGGCAAGGCCGCCGCCCAGCGCCTCGCCGACCGGATCTCCGCCGTCTTCGTCCCGGTGGTCATCCTGATCGCCCTGGCCACCCTGGTCACCTGGCTGCTGGCCGCCGACAGCCCCACCGAGGCCTTCACCGCCGCCGTGGCCGTCCTGATCATCGCCTGCCCGTGCGCCCTGGGCCTGGCCACCCCGACCGCGCTGCTGGTCGGTACCGGCCGCGGCGCCCAGCTCGGCATCCTGATCAAGGGCCCCGAGGTCCTGGAGTCCACCCGCAAGGTGGACACCGTCGTGCTGGACAAGACCGGCACCGTCACCACCGGCCGGATGACCTTGCTCGCCGTCCACACCACGGCCACCACCACGGAGGCCGAGGCCCTGCGCCTGGCCGGAGCCGTCGAACACGCCTCCGAGCACCCGATCGCCCGGGCGATCGCCGACGCCGCCGCCAAGGCCGGCGAACTGCCCGCCGTCGACGGCTTCCGTAGCGTCCCCGGCCGGGGCGTGGAGGGTGTCGTCGCGGGCCGCACGGTGGTGGCCGGCCACGAGGCCCTGCTCGCCGACCGGGCGCTGCACCTGCCGCCCGCCCTGGCCCGCGCCAAGGCCGCCGCCGAGGCGGCCGGCCGCACCACCGTCGCGGTCGGCTGGGACGGCGAGGCCCAGGCCGTCCTGGAGGTCGCCGACGCGGTCAAGCCGACCAGCGCCGCGGCGATCGCCGAGCTCCGGGCGCTGGGCCTGACCCCGGTGCTGCTGACCGGGGACAACCGGGCGGTCGCCGAGGCCGTGGCGGCCGAGGTCGGCATCGCGCCGGAGCACGTGATCGCCGAGGTCATGCCGCAGGACAAGGTCGACACCGTCAAGCGGCTGCAGGCCGAGGGCAGGGTCGTGGCGGTGGTCGGCGACGGCGTCAACGACGCCGCCGCGCTGGCCCAGGCCGACCTGGGCCTGGCGATGGGCACCGGCACCGACGCCGCGATCGAGGCCGGCGACCTCACCCTGGTCCGCGGCGACCTGCGCTCGGCGGCCGACGCGATCCGGCTCTCCCGCAGGACCCTCGGCACCATCAAGGGCAACCTGTTCTGGGCCTTCGGCTACAACGTCGCGGCGATCCCGCTGGCCGCCGCCGGGCTGCTCGACCCGGTGATCGCCGGGGCCGCGATGGCCTTCTCCTCGGTCTTCGTGCTCACCAACAGCCTGCGGCTGCGCCGCTTCCGACCGGCCTGAACCCCGGCGGCAGCGGACGCGAGGGGCCCGGACCGCCATCGGTCCGGGCCCCTCCCGTGTGCCGGGCCTCAACGCCCCAGCAGCTCGCCGCCGTTGCAGTGCAGGATCTCGCCGGTGATGAACCCGGCCTCGGCCGAGGCGAGGAAGTGCACCGCCGCCGCGACCTCACCGGTATCGCCGATCCGGCCGAGCAGGGTGCGGGCGGCCCGCCGGGCGACCTCGGCCTCGTCCAGCCGCGGCCCGAAGAACTCGGTGCCGCTGACCGTCCCAGGCGCGACGATGTTGGCGGTGATGCCCGAGGTGCCCAACTGGGCGGCCAGGAAGTGGTTCCAGGCGTGCAGCGAGGCCTTCGCCGCGCCGTACGAGCCGGCCCCGCGCAGGGCGGCGATGGAGCTGATGGTGACCACCCGGCCGGAGCCCGGGGTGAGCCGGTCGCGGATCGACTCGGTGAGCAGCACCACGGTCAGCACGTTGCGCTCGAAGTCGCCGCGCCAGCGGGCCAGCAGCGCGTGCGGACCGCCGCCGACCACGGTCTCCCGGCTGCCGGCGTTGTTGACCAGGACGTCGATCCGCTCGGGCAGTTCGCGCACCGCCGCCTCGACGTCGTCAGGGTCGGCGAGGTCGCACACCAGTGGGGTCACGTTCGGCCCGAGGTCGGCCGCGGCCTTCTCCAGGACCGCCCGGCGGCGGCCCACGATCACCACGCGGTCGTCCAGCTCGGCGAACCGCCGCGCGACTTCGTACCCGATTCCCGTGCCACCGCCGGTGACGACGACGTTCCTGGCCATCTGCGCACTCCCTCCCCAGTTCCGCCGCCGCGCTGCGAGTGTGCGCGACGGTCCGTACCGGAATGCCACGATTCCTATCACGCTCGGTTGCCGTGACTGCGGGGAGGGTGACGTCCCGCGCGAGAGGAGGTGTGATATGGGCGGGGTACGACCCGCACACGGAGCGTGGCGAGAGGCAGCTCACACCCCCCGGGCGTAACTTCTCGCACCCTGATACGTCTTAGGTTGGTAGTGCGGCAGTTTTTCCGACGGGCGAGGACGCGATGAACGGCAACGCGTCCCCGCGCTTCCATCGGCTGCCGCCGACGGGGCTCCGGCGGGCCCCGGGAACGGTCGTCGTCCTCGACGGCCTTCGCGCACGGCGCCGGGGTTCTGGCGGGCTGGGGACGCTTTGAGCGGCCGTTCCCGGTTGCGGCCGGCCCCGGAGTCGTGCGCCGTACGGTTCCGCCCCCGCACGACCCCTCCGGGGGCCGCGCGGGGACACGAAGGGGCCCGGCCGCTCTGGCAGCGGCCGGGCCCCTTGTCGGCTTCCGCCCGGGTCAGCGCCCGTCGAGCGGCACGTAGTCGCGGATCGCGGTGCCGGTGTAGATCTGGCGCGGACGGCCGATCCGGCTGGTCGGGTCGTTGATCATCTCGTGCCAGTGGGCGATCCAGCCCGGCAGCCGGCCGAGGGCGAACAGCACGGTGAACATGCTGGTCGGGAAGCCCATGGCGCGGTAGATCAGGCCGGTGTAGAAGTCCACGTTCGGGTACAGCTTGCGCGAGATGAAGAAGTCGTCCTTGAGGGCGTGCTCCTCCAGCTTGAGCGCGATCTCCAGCAGCTCGTCGCTCTTGCCGAGCTGGCCGAGGACCTCGTGCGCGAGCTGCTTGACCTGGGCGGCACGCGGGTCGAACGCCTTGTAGACCCGGTGACCGAAGCCCATCAGCTTGACGCCGGCTTCCTTGTTCTTGACCTTCGTGATGAAGGAGTCGACGTCGCCGCCGTCCTTCTGGATGCTCTCCAGCATCTCCAGCACGGCCTGGTTGGCGCCGCCGTGCAGCGGGCCCCACAGGGCCGAGATGCCGGCCGAGATCGAGGCGAACAGGTTGGCGTGGCTGGAGCCGACCAGGCGCACGGTGGAGGTCGAGCAGTTCTGCTCGTGGTCCGCGTGCAGGATGAGCAGCTTGTCCAGGGCGTTGACCACGACCGGGTTGAGCTCGTAGTCCTCGGCGGGGACCGCGAAGGTCATCCGCAGGAAGTTCTCGACGTAGCTCAGGTCGTTGCGCGGGTAGACGAAGGGCTGGCCCATCGCCTTCTTGTACGCGTACGCGGCGATGGTCGGCAGCTTGGCGAGCAGGCGGACCGTCGACAGGTGGCGCTGGGCCGCGTCGAAGGGGTTGTGGCTCTCCGGGTAGAACGTGGACAGCGCGCCGACGACCGAGGACAGCATGGCCATCGGGTGGGCGTCCCGCGGGAAGCCCTGGAAGAAGCGCTTGACGTCCTCGTGCAGCAGGGTGTGCTGGGTGATCTCGCGGTTGAACTCCGCCAGCTGGTCCGCGTTCGGCAGCTCACCGTTGATCAGGAGGTACGCGGTCTCGATGAACCCGCCCTGCGAGGCGAGCTGCTCGATCGGGTAGCCGCGGTACCGCAGGATGCCGTTGTCGCCGTCCACGAAGGTGATCGCGGACTTGTACGCGGCGGTGTTACCGAAGCCGTTGTCCAGGGTGACCAGGCCGGTCTGCGGGAGCAGCTTCGAGATGTCGAAGCCGGCGTTGCCCGCAGTGCTCTCGACGACGGGGTACTCGTACTCGCCGTCCTGGTACCGCAGTACTACCGAGTTGTCGCTCACGTCTTCCTCACCGACGAAATGAATCCTCTTCCAAGGTGCCCTGACTGTCTCTACGATCCCCCATCCGGAGGACAGCCGCGCACCCGGGGTGGCCCGAAAGGGCCCGCCCCTACAAAACCTGCAGCCGCAGCCGGTACGAACCGGACAAGATCGGCACCACCCTAGGCTCTGCCGTAAATCTCTTCACGTCAAGAGAACATTAGAGGCAACCATCCTGTTGGATAATCATCCAGTAGTCAGCCGATGAGCGAGCGCGGTATGCCTCCGACCTGCGCTGACGGCCCGTACGGCCTGCGCGATCGCCTTCCGTGACCCGACCAGCACCACGAGTTTCCGTGCCCTGGTCACCGCGGTGTAGAGCAGGTTCCGCTGGAGCATCGTCCAAGCGGACATGGTGACCGGAATCACCACCACCGGATACTCGCTGCCCTGCGAGCGGTGGATGGTCACCGCGTACGCGTGCGACAGCTCGTCCAGTTCGTCGAAGTCGTACCCCACCTCCTCGTCCTCGTCGGTGAGCACCGTCAACCGCTGGTCGTCCACACTGAGGGCGGTCACCACTCCCACTGTGCCGTTGAAGACACCGTTGCGCCCCTTGTCGTAGTTGTTGCGGACCTGGGTGACCTTGTCCCCCACCCGGAAGGTGCGGCCGCCGAACCGGCGCTCGGCCAGCCCCTCCCGGGCCGGCGTGACCGCCCCCTGCAGCAGTGTGTTCAGGTTCCCCGCGCCCGCCGGGCCGCGGTGCATCGGCGCCAGCACCTGGACGTCCCGGCGCGGGTCGAAGCCGAACTTCCGCGGGATCCGCCGCGCCACCACGTCCACCGTCAGTCCGGCCGCCAGCTCCGCGTCGTCCTCCGCGAACAGGAAGAAGTCCGCCAGACCCTCCGTCAACGGCGGCTTGCCCTCGTTGATCCGGTGCGCGTTGGTCACCACCCCGGACTGCTGCGCCTGCCGGAAGATCCTGGTCAGCCGCACCGACGGGATCGGGCCGCCCTGCGCCAGCAGGTCCCGCAGCACCTCCCCGGCCCCCACCGAGGGCAGCTGGTCCACGTCCCCGACGAACAGCAGGTGGGCACCCATCGGAACGGCCTTGACCAGCTTGTTCGCCAGGATCAGGTCCAGCATCGAGGCCTCGTCGACCACCACCAGGTCCGCGTCCAGCGGCCGGTCCCGGTCGTACGCGGCGTCCCCGCCAGGCTTCAGCTCCAGCAACCGGTGCACCGTCGAGGCCTCCACCCCGGTCAGCTCCGACAACCGCTTCGCCGCCCGGCCGGTCGGCGCCGCCAGCACCACCTTGGCCCGCTTCGCCAGGGCCAGCGTCACGATCGACTTCACCGTGAACGACTTGCCGCACCCCGGCCCACCCGTCAGCACAGCGACCCGCTCGGTCAACGCCAGCCGCACCGACTGTTCCTGCTCCGGCGCCAGCTCCGCCCCGGTCCGCTTCGCCAGCCAGTCCAGCGCCACCGGCCAGTCCACGTCGGCGAACCAGGGCATCCGGTCGGTGTCCGAACGCAGCAGCCGCAGCAGCTGGTTGGCCAGCGAGATCTCCGCCCGGTGGAACGGCACCAGGTACACCGCGGTGATCGGCTCGCCCCCCTCCCCCGGCACCGGCTCCCGCACCACCCCCTCGGTCGCCACCAGCTCCGCCAGGCAGTCGATCACCAGCCCGACGTCCACCTGCAGCAGCTTCACGCCGTCCGCGATCAGCCGCTCCTCCGGCAGGAAGCAGTGCCCCTGGTCGCTGCTCTGCGACAGCGCGTACTGCAGCCCGGCCTTCACCCGCTCCGGGCTGTCGTGCGGGATCCCCACCGCCTGGGCGATCCGGTCCGCCGTCAGGAAGCCGATGCCCCACACGTCCGAGGCCAGCCGGTACGGCTCGTTCTTCACCACACCGATCGAACCGTCGCCGTACTGCTTGTAGATTCGCACAGCCAACGAGGTCGACACCCCGACGCCCTGCAGGAAGACCATCACCTCCTTGATGGCCTTCTGCTCCTCCCAGGCCGCCGCGATCTTCTTCGTCCGCTTCGGCCCCAGCCCCGGCACCTCGATCAGCCGGCCCGGCTCGGTCTCGATCACCTCCAGGGTGTCCACCCCGAACCGCTCCACGATCCGCTCGGCGAACCGCGGCCCGATCCCCTTGATCAGCCCCGAGCCCAGGTACCGCTGGATCCCCTGGACGGTGGCCGGCAGCACCGTCGTGTAGTTCTCCACCGTGAACTGCCGCCCGTACTGCGGGTGCGAGCCCCACCGGCCGTGCAGCCGCAGCGACTCCCCGACCTGCGCCCCCAGCAGCGCGCCCACCACGGTCAGCAGGTCGTTCCCACCCCGGCCGGTGTCGACCCGGGCCACCGTGTAGCCGGTCTCCTCATTGGCGTAGGTGATCCGCTCCAGCACGCCCTCGACCTGCGCGAGCTGGCGCGGCTGCTGTCCCGACGGCGCCTGCTTGCTCACCGGGCCCCCTTCGACCGGTACGGGTGGATGATTCCGCTACGCACCGTACCGTCCTGCCCCGACAAGCCCACAGCCCCGGAACGCGGGCACCGGGGCCGTGGGCCCGCCCGGCCGGGGCCGGAGCCTGCCGCGCGGCGTCTGCGCCGAGGTGCCAGGCTGTGAGGGACAGGAAGGGGGGGCCGTCGACCGCGCCCGCCCGGGGCCGGCCCCGTCCGAGGAGCAGTGCCGAGATGCTCAACACCGCCTTCCGCCCCGGCTCCCCGAACTGGCTCGACCTGAGCAGCCCCGACACCCGGGCCTCCGCCGACTTCTACACCGCGCTCTTCGGCTGGACCTACGACTCGGCCGGCCCCGCGTCCGGCGGCTACGGCTTCTTCACACTCGACGGGCGGACGGTCGCCGCCCTCGGCCCGCTCCCCGAGGAGGGCTCCGCGCCCGGCTGGACGCTGTACTTCGCCACCGTCGACGCCGACCGCACCACCGAACTGGTCGAACAGGCCGGCGGCCGCGTCCGGTTCGCCCCCTTCGACGTCTTCACGTCGGGCCGGATGGCCGGCTACACCGACCCCACCGGCGCCGACTTCGCCGTCTGGCAACCGCACGACACCCGCGGCCTGGAGCTCGTCGACGCGGAGGGCAGCCTCTGCTGGGCCGAGTGCCACAGCATCGACGCCGAACTCGCCAAGTCCTTCTACCGCACGGTCTTCGACTGGCAGGAGCAGGACGTCCCGTACGAGGGCTCGGTCTACACCGTCCTCACCCCGGCGGGCGGCGGCACCGACGACGCCCACGGCGGCATCGTGCAGCTCGACCCCGAACGGACCGACGCCGGCACCGGCTCGCACTGGCTCCCGTACTTCGAGGTCCCCAACCCCGACGCCAGCCTCGCCATCGCCGCGACCCTCGGCGCGACCGTACGGCTCCCGGCCACGGACGTCCACGGCGTCGGCCGCCTCGCTCAGCTGTCCGACCCGCACGGCGCCGTCTTCGCCGTCATCAGCAGTACCGAGCCCGGGGAATGACACCGGCTCACTTCTCCCCGTCGGCCTCCTTACCGGGCCCCCAGAAGGGCGTGAGGGGGTGCTACGGGCGTAGACAGGTGCGGTCGGCCTCCCAGTGACTCCTATTCTCTGATCATGAGCGACAGGACCGATCTAACGATCCGCCGGGCCACCGAGGCGGACCTCCCCGCGATCGTGGCGATGCTCGCGGACGACCCACTGGGCGCGACCCGCGAGAGCCCCGACGACCTCACCCCCTACCGTGCCGCCTTCGCCCGCATCGACGGCGACCCGCACCAGCACCTCGTCGTCGCCGAGCGCGCCGGCCGGACCATCGGCACCCTCCAACTCACCGTCGTCCCCTGCCTCGCCCGGAAGGGCTCCACCCGCACGATCATCGAGGCCGTCCGCATCCACGCCGACGAACGCGGCACCGGGCTCGGCACCGTCCTGATCCAATGGGCCATCGAACGCTCCCGCGAACTCGGCGCCGACCTCGTGCAGCTCACCTCCGACGCCACCCGCACCGACGCCCACCGCTTCTACGAGCGGCTCGGGTTCGTGCAGTCGCACCTCGGTTTCAAACTGAAGCTCTGAGAACGCGAAAGCACAAAAGCAAAAAGCCCCTTCCCGGACCGGGAAGGGGCTTTCTGGAATGATTGTTCGGCGGCGTCCTACTCTCCCACAGGGTCCCCCCTGCAGTACCATCG
>NZ_JBIWJF010000061.1:0-12955 GCF_044764985.1 Kitasatospora sp. NPDC093550 | reverse complement strand
GGCCGAGCCTTTCTTATTCTGGCGCAAAGCGCCAGAACCGGCTTTCAATTTCTTTTTGGATTGCGAAGCAATCGCGGGCGAGAATGGAGCGAAGCGGAATTCTCGTTGCCTTGACGGAATGCACCGATAAAGATTTTCGAGCCCGCTCGGAATTCGGAAGAATTCCGCTTGAATTTCACCCTCGGCGATTTTCCGGAAATTCGGCGGAATTTGGCAATTTCCTTTTTTTGGCAGCCGCTCGATTTTGGTTACTCTCCGTCACCATATTGGGGGTGCTAGCACAATGGTGCTACACCCCCGTTTCCTAGAGAACGCCGAAATCGAGGGTGGCAGGGGTGGCAGGGGTGGCAGGTTTCGCATTTCCGCAGGTCAGAGCCCCTAAAAACCTGCCACCCTCGGGGTGGCAGGTCCCGGGTGGCAGGGTGGCAGGGGTGGCAGGTTTTCGGGGGGTGGCAGGAGGGTGGCAGGACGTTTCCGCAGGTCACAGCGTTTTGGGCTCTGCCACCCCCTGCCACCCCTGCCACCCTGCCACCCTCCTGCCACCCAGGGTGGCAGCTCTCGGGGGCCCCGGGTGGCAGCCTGCCACCCTCACTCAGCGTGAGATTCGGGTCGGTCCGGCGTGGCCGCTACCTCCCCGGGGCGCCGGCCGTTGGGCACGGCATGACCACTCAGACGGATGACGGAACGGGTCGCTCGGAGCTGCGGGCCTGGCTGGATCGAGCCGCGGCCGAGCCGTGGCAGTCGCCCTTCCCCGAGCGGCGGCCGGAGATCGAGGAGCTGCGCGAGGAGAGCGCGCGGGTCGTCGCCCTGGCCCAGCGCTGGATGGAGAACCCGGAGACGGAGCCGTACGGCCGGGCCCTTTTCGACGCGATCAACGGCGACGAGTAGGCCGGCCTTCGGCCGGAACGCGAGAGGGCCCGCCACCGGCCGGTGGCGGGCCCTCCCTGCGCTGCTGGTCAGTCGTGCACGCTCTCGTCGTACCGCATGTCGAAGACGCTCGCGCGGACGTCGAGCTGGTCGTCCACGTTGCGGCTCCAGCGGGCGCACACCAGGTGCACGGCGCTGTCCAGGTCCCCTCCGTCCATGGCGTCCACGAAGCGCTTCACCGCGCCGCCGTGGAGCGTCGCGGAGATCACGCCGTTCCACAGGGTGGAGCTGATCTGCCAGTCCCCGTCCATCTCCACGTGGAGCTCGGACGGGTACTCCCGCTCCTCCTCCTCTTCGGCGGCCTCTCCGCCTCCTTCTCCGCCTTCTCCGCCCTCTCCTCCGCCTTCTCCGCCCCCGGCCGGACCAGGGGCGGGCTCTTCCCCTCCGGGCTCTCCGGGGGCCCCGGCGGGTGGCGCGGGGGGCTCCGCCGGAGGGGCGGGGGGAGCGGGCGGAGCCTCCGCCGGAGGGGCGGGGGGAGCGGGCGGAGCCTCCGCCGGAGCCTCCTCCCCGGCCTCCGCCGCCTCCTTCTTCCGGCCCCGGCCGAAGAGCCGACCGAAAAGGCCGGCCTTCTTCGGGGCCGCCGCCCCGGCCTCCGCCGCCGGGGTCTCCGGGGCGGTCTCCGCCACCGGCTCCGGCGCCTCCGGGGCGGCCGGGGTCGGCTCGGCCGGGGGAGTCGGCTCGGGCTGCTCGCCCTTGTCCTTGCGCCCGAAGGGCCACCACTTCGCCATCAGCGCTCACCCCGCAGGTACTCGCGCAGCGCGTTGCGGGCGTCCAGGCCGGGCTGGTCCTGGTCCCCGTCGATCAGCGGCAGCAGCTCGGCCATCGGCGCCGAGCCCTCCGGCTTCCACCCGCCACCGGTGCGCCCGAGCTTCATCGACGTCGGGCGGGCGGCCAGCGGGTCCGCCTCGTCGGAGGCGTACGTGACCGCGTCCACGTACACGGTCAGCGGGAACATCCCGTCCTCGTCCGCGAACTTCCGCACGTTGTAGAACGTCGCGGCGAGCGCGGCGTCCATCAGGGCCCAGGCCCAGTCCGGACGCCAGTAGATGTCCCGCTCGTAGATCTCGCCGGTGACGTGGTCGCGCTTGGGCTTCTTGCGCTCCAGGTAGCCGCGGAACGACTTGTAGACCGAGCCGTTGACCGCGAGGGCCCACTCCGCGCCCGGCCGCCCGGCCTCCAGGTCGGCGAGGATGCGCACCCGCCCCCGGGACAGCAGCTCGTAGGCGCCGTGCAGGGCCCGCTTCTTCTCCGGCCAGTAGTACGCCTCCAGGACGTCCGGCACCCAGTCCGGGTAGACGTCCCAGACGACCTTGAGCGCGGGCGTGGAGCGCACCCAGAACCCGCCCTCGTCGGCGGGCTCGAACCGGAAGTCCGGCAGGCCCGGGATGCCCGGCCCCGGCGGGTTGGAGACCCGCCACAGGCCCGGGGTGTCCCGGGGGATCTCCGGCAGCGCGCCGTCGCGCTCGGCCAGGTAGTGCTCCGGCTCGCCGATCCCGAGCGGCGTGTTCCCCCAGGCCGCCAGCCAGGCCGCGCTCTTGTCGAACTGGTGCAGCCACTTCGCGTCGCGCTCGGCCGCGCTCGGCTGGCGGTCCCAGTTCAGCTTGAGCACGGACGGCAGGTTCAGCCCGAGCGGCTTCACCTCGCCCCGCCGCACGGCCTGGCTGGTCACGTCGTCCCGGTACAGGCCGCCCGCGTAGTCCTCGCCGGTCTTGTTCGGGCTCATGTAGTACGGCACGACCTTCGGCTTCCCGGCCGTCCCGTGCAGCGTGGACAGCAGGTAGACCATCAGCGCGTCCAGCAGCACCGCGGCTTCGGTCGGGCCCGAGAAGCCGTGCCGGACGCCCTTGTCCATCCGGTCCTCGTACTCCGGGATCGCCAGGTTCAGCCGGCGCCCGTCGCCGGTCTCCAGCGTCATCCACGGGACCAGGCCGCCCTGGACGACCCGCAGCACCGGCCCGCCCTCGCTCGGGGTCGCCCAGGGGTGGACCGCCGGGGCCGTCCGGCCGCCGGGCTTGCGGCGGTCGTAGCCGGGCAGGCCGAGCGCCCGCAGCGCCGTGGCGTGCAGGTAGAGCGTCTTGAGCCCGTAGGCGTCCATGAGCGGGACCACCTGGTCCACTGACTCCGGCAGCTCCACCGCGACCGGCGCGCAGTTGGGCAGGTGGAGCCCGTCCGCGCCGAGCACGCCGAGCGCCGCCGCGTCGGCGGTCCGGCCGCCGGCCTTCTCCAGGGTGTCCCACCGGCCGTCCACAACGGCCCGCTCCGGGGCCGGGAACACGATGCGCGGGGGCAGCTCGGGCCGGGGCGGGACCACGGCCGCCACGGGGTCGGCAGCGGCCTGGGCGGGCACCACCGGCAGCGCGGGCGCGGTGAACGCCGTCCCGGCCGCCGGGCCGTTCGCGGCGGCCAGCTCGGCGCGGGCGATCGGCGAGTCCTCCGCCGGGGGCTCCACGGGCGGCAGCACGGTGGCTTCGGCGGCCTCGTTGTACAGGGCCCGCGCCTTGTCCACGTTGAGGATGTAGACCATGCCCGGGACCTGCTTGCGCAGGTGCTCACCCGGCGGCTTGGACGTGAACTTCGTGGCGCCCTGGGTGGAGCGCAGGATGCCGAGCTTGCGCATCTCGGTCAGCCCCGGCGTGGTCGTGTCGATCCCGGCCTGCTTGGCCAGCGTGTCCATCGTCGTCTTGAGGACGTGGACTTCGAGCCCCTGCTTCCCGTCGTACCAGTAGCCCAGCAGGGTCCGGATCGGCAGCTCGTCGTCACCGCCGGTCTTCGGGCCGAGCTGGCGGTAGTCCGGCCAGCACAGCGGCTCGGTGCCGATGAGACCGGCCAGCTTCTCCCAGAGCACCGCCCCGGGCGGCTGGTTGTTCTCCACGGCCGCGTCCACGATGCGCGGCAGCTCGGCGCGGGCGTCCTCGAAGGCACGCTCGCCCAGCTCGGGGATCCCCAGCACCACGCCGAGCAGGTGCGCGCCGACGCACCACGCGGCCACGGTCCGGGCCAGCGTCAGCGCCACGCCGCCGTCCGCGCCGCTGAGCCGCTGGGTGATCTGGAGGTGAAGCGCCCGCCACTCGGCGATCTTCTCGCCGGAGAACTGGCCGGTGGCGTTCGCCCAGTGCAGCGGCCAGCCGTGGAACTGGGTGGCCAGCTCGGCGGCCTGCTGCGCGTCGGCCCCGGAGGCGAAGAACGGCGCGTGCACCTCGATGACCCGGGACGCCCAGGACTCCGGCTGGCCGGGGTGGAACAGCGACTCGTTCGACGAGGTGGACAGCACGGACTTCCACGCGCCGACCTGGAACCGCACGGCGCCTTCGACGCTGATGCGGTCGCGCCGGCCGCCGCCGATGATGCGCGAGACGAGGGCCCGGATCTGGGCCAGGGTCAGGCCGCCGGAGGAGATCTCCTCGCGGATCATCGGCAGGTACCGGACCAGCAGCAGGAGTTCGGGCAGCGCGTTCGCCGTGCTGGACAGCTCTTTGAACAGCATCCCCGCGTCGCTCGGGTCGCCCAGCAGGCACGCCTGGACGATCTGGACGAGGGACTTGCCCTGCTGCGGGCTGCCCAGGTGGTTCAGCACGTGCGCGTGCACCCCGGGCAGGGAGGAGACCAGCGGCCCGGCGAACACCGCGCCGATCACGAGGGTGGTGCGCTCGGAGGCCATGGCCGACCGGAGCACCGTGTCCCAGGCCGCCCGCGCCCCCTTCTCGTCGGGGTCGCCGAGCCGCAGGTAGCCGTACTCCTGCGCGTCGGGGTCCGGCAGCACGAGCGTGCCGTTCTCGGTCTTCACCGCGATGCCCGCCAGCTCGGGCGCGGTCTTCACCTCCTCGGACATGACCTGGGCGAACGCCTGGCGCTGGTCGGGGCCGACCGGGCGTGGTTCGCCGATCTTGTCCGCGTAGCTGCCGTCGTGGATCTCGGAGGTGGTGGCGATCCGGCGCCTGCCCTCCTTGCTCTCCAGCAGGAACCCGATCCGGGTGTGGGAGCGGTCGGACATGCGGTAGGTGACCCGGCCGCGGACCGGGGGGACGTCGCCGACCGGCAGCAGCTCGGCGCCGGCCTTCGCCTGGTGGAGGATCTGGCGGGTGGCGGGGTCGAAGAACCAGCCGCTCTTCATGCCCGCGATCGGGAGGAGTCCGGCGGTCGAAACGCCCGGCCTGATGCTGGTCACGGTGCCCTGTTTGGGCACGGTGGGTGACTTGGGGGTGGGCAAGAACAAGCCTTCCCGCCGGTGCCGTGGTGTGTCGGGGACACCAGTCCCCTACACTCGACACCGACTAGTGAGCACCCGCCTTTCCGGATTTCGACCCCTCACCTGGTTTCGACGCCAGAGAGGGTCCGGGGGCGGGTGAGTCGTTTCTGGGGCTAAGCGTGGTTCGTGGGGGTGAGGTTACTCCCCGCCACGGATCGTGAGCCCGGCGTCGTCGCCGGGCGGCCGGGGGACGACGGACAGGCGGACCTGGCCGTCCTCAAGAACTCCCAGCTCAACGGCGTGGAATGTGCCGTCCGGGGTGCCGAGCGCATCGACTGACAGTGCGTCGGCTGGCATGTCGTAGCTGCCACCCAGATGCATCAGCAGGCCGATCAGCATGGCGTGCGACATGTCGGCGGGCTCGGGCAGGCGGCTCATGACGTGGCCCGCTTCCTGGCGGTGGTCTTCTTCGCGGCCTGCTTCTTCGCGGGCGCCTGGGGACGGATCTCGATCCCCGCATCCTCCAGCCAGCCGTAGAACAGCGTGGTGCTGACCCCGGCCAGCTCGCGCACGCGGTTCCGGCCGGCCCCGGCCTGGACGGCCCGGACAGCGGCGGGCCGGATCTTCGTGAGCAGTTCGTCTGCCTGCCTCAGTAGTTCGGCCCTGTCATGGCCGAGCGTCGCCAGGTCCGCCAGTGCGGCGGCCTGGGCTACCTCCGGAATCTCCATGCTCCGGATCATACCTTCTCGGCTCGCCGCGCAACACACTTGTGCGCGGCGAAACTTCTGTGTCATGGTGGAGCCGTTCCCAAACGGGAGCGGCCCCGAGCCGGTGCGGCAAACACCTGCTCAGGGCCTTGAACACCCGCTTCTGCACACACAGAAGGAGGGCGATCCGTGATGGATCGTACCCAGGGTCAGGGCACGTCCGTGCCCACCCCCGCCCCGGCGCCGGCGCCCGAGCCGACGCCCGCCCCGGCCCCCGAGCCCGTCGTCCTGGAGCGCGGCTCCGGCTACAGCGTCATCTGGCCCCAGGGCGGTGCCCAGTGACCGCCACCCTCGCGCCGGAGGCCGCCGCCCGCCTCGACTCCCTGTTCCGCCTGTACAACGCCCGGCTGGTCGCCTTCGCCGGGACGCGGACCCGCGACCACGCCACCGCTGAGGACGTCGTCTCCGAAGCCTGGCTCCGCGCCGCGGCTTCGCTCCACCAGCTCCGCGCCGACGACTCCCGGGCCTACGGCTGGCTGCGGGCGATCGTCGTCCGGGCCGCCGTGGACCACTACCGGCCCCGCCGCGCCGACGAGGCGCCGGCCGACTGGTCCGACGCCGTCACCGCGCGGGCCCTGCCGACCGCTGCCCCGGCCGACGAGAGCGAGGGCATGGTCCTGGCCCTGCTCACCTCCGCCCAGGCCGTGGTGATCCGGCTCAAGGCCCAGGGGCTGAGCGACGGGCGGATCGCCCGGCGGCTCGGCCGCTCGGAGACCGCGATCTGGAAGCGCAAGCAGGCCGCCCGCCGCACGCTCCTCGCGCTGGCCGGGTGATCGGGATGCGTCGCGCTCTGAACTGGCTGCTCGCCCTGGTCTCCGTCGGGCTCGGCTTCGCGGCCGGTGGCGTCCTCGCCGACGTCGCCCACGGCCTGTGGAACGTGCCCCGTCCCGCCGTCTCCCTGCCGGTCGGCGTCCTGTCCGGCTGGCTCATCTACTCCGCCCTGTACCGACTGATGACCTTCGGAGGTGCGGAGTGATGTCCGCCTCGATCCGCCAGCGCACCCGCCGGGCCTGGCTCGCCGCCCCGGCCATCGTCTCCACCGTCCTGTCGGCCGTCCTCACGGTGGCCGTGGTCGCCCTGTGGCTCGGCAGCGTGATGCCGGTCTTCCTGGCGATCGTGATCGGCCTGGCCTTCGACGCCGCGTGGCTGTGCGCCCAGGCGTACGAGCGCCGGTTGGCCCGCCAGGGCGACCACGACGTCCGCGTGACCCTGGTGGGCTGGGCCTTCGGCCTGGTGGCTACCGGGATGCTGGTGACCCACGCGCTCACCGCGCCGTCCGGCACGGCGGCCTGGCTGGCCGTGGCCTGGCTGCCGGTCGGAGCCAAGTCCTTGTGGTGGCTCCACTCCCTGTGGGAGCGGACCGAGATCAGTCCCCGGGCCCTCGCCGAGATCGCCCAGGTACTCCAGGACTCCCGCGACAACGCCGCGAAGGCCCGCGCCTCCCTCAACGCCCGGACCTCCGTGGAGGTCGTCCGGATGACCGCGCTCTCGGAGGCCGGCGCCCGGGTGGCCAAGGCCCAGGCGAAGTCCGCGGCTCGCCTCTCCAACGCCTGGTCGGGCCTGGACACGACCGGGCAGGAGCACGGCCGCGCCCTGGAGGAGGTG
The DNA here is from genome assembly GCF_044764985.1 of Kitasatospora sp. NPDC093550. Lineage (NCBI taxonomy): Bacteria > Bacillati > Actinomycetota > Actinomycetes > Kitasatosporales > Streptomycetaceae > Kitasatospora > Kitasatospora sp. NPDC093550. Next base: position 5,470 of record NZ_JBIWJF010000061.1, on the reverse strand, counting down.
GCCGCCCCGGCCGCCCCGCTGTGGGAGCTGCCGATGTGGACGCCGGTCGCCGCCCTGCGCCCGGCCCCCGCCGGGGACGGGGCGGGGGTCCGCTCGGAGGCCGCTCCGCAGCAGGTCAGTGCCCGTGCCCAGACCGCCGGTCTCCGCCCGGAGGACCAGCGGGTGCCCGAGCAGGGCAAGGCGCCGTCCATCGCCTCCCTCGCCCGGGAAGCGGTCGCGCAGGGGGTCACCGACCCAAAAGCGGCGGTCCCGTGGGTCACCTCCCGGGCCGGACGGCCGGTGAGCGAGGCGACCGTCAAGCGGGAGATCCGCAACGCCAAGTCCAGCAGCGCCAAGCCCTCCGTGGGCTTCGGCTTCACCGGGGGGAACTGACCATGGCCGAGCCCAAGCACTACACCACCGGCGAGATCCTCGGGTCCGCCTGGATCATCGCCAAGGCCGCCGTCACGGCCGCCCGGGGCGGCGACCCCGCGAAGTACGACGGCCAGGTCGAGCGGCTCCAGGCCAAGGCGTGCGCCCGCGAGCAGGCCGAGCAGGAGGCCCGCGAGAAGGCCGAGAAGGAGAAGCGCGAGGCGGAGGCGAAGGCCAAGGCCGAGCGCCGCGCGAACAGCTGGTTCTAGCCCCCGCACGACCACCCCGGGGCGGGCCCCGCCGGGCCCGCCCCGCACCCCGAGGAGACCTGATGACCGCCCTGTTCGCCGCCGTCTTCGCCCTGCTCTACGTCGCGCACCACCTGAGCGACTACCCGTTTCAGACGGACCACCAGGCCCAGCACAAGGCCGGCCACGGCCCGATCGGCTGGCGGGCCCTGGGTGCGCACGCTGGCACCCACGTGGTGACGTCCCTCGTCCTGCTGATGCTCGGCGAGTTCGTGCTCGGCTTCCACCTGAGCCCGGCCGCGGCCGTCGTCGCCCCGCTCTGGCTGGGCGTCAGCCACGCCGCGATCGACCGCCGGTGGCCCGTCGCCCGCTGGATGGTCTGGGCCCGCCAGCAGGGATTCGCCGAGCACGGCGGGGCCGCCCATGTAGACCAGAGCGCGCACCTGGCGCTCGGCGTGCTCCCGGCCGCGCTGCTGATCGCCGGACTTTCCTGACCGACCCGCTACCGGGGCGGGCCCACCCGGGCCCGCCCCGCGACCACGAGAGGAACCCCATGGACGACGTCACCCGCGAGGGCGTCCAGGCGTACTACCGGCTCCAGCAGGCGCTGCTGTCCGTCGCCAAGGACCCGGCCGCCCTGGCCGACCCGGACGCCGAGCAGCGGCTCAGCGCGGCGGCCTGGGAGGCCAACACCGCGATGAAGAAGGCCGGCCTTCTCGGAGCCGACCCGGCCCACGTGCTCGGCCTGGTCCGCCAGCTCTACCCGCACTTCGACACCGAGGAGAAGATCTGATGCCCGAGTTCCGTGCCGGTGACCGCGTGGAGATCGTGGAGTGCGCGACCGACCCCTGGGCGGTCGGCAAGACGGGCAAGGTCTTGGACGACCTGCGGGACGACCAGATGATCCCGAGCGACCTGACCGGCGGGAAGTGGACCGTCAAGCTCGACGGCTGGTTCGCCGGATCGGCCCTCTGCCACTCCTACGAGATCCGAAAGGTGGCCTGACCATGGCCTTCTACCCCGCCTTCAACGCGCCGTCCGCCAACGAGGCGTACGAGTACGCGCCGGACCTGGAGACGGAGGGCGCCAAGGCCGACGAGTTCGCCGCGTTCCACGAGACCCAGATGGACGACCAGGACCGGGCCGAGATCGAGCAGGACCAGGACGTCCGGGACATGTACCGGGAGAGCCTGCTGAGGATCGCCGCCGTCGCGGACCGGCGCTGGTGGCAGACCCGGTCCGAGGCCGATCTGACCGCCGCCGCGCGGGCGGCCGGCGCCCTGCAGAACTTCGACCAGGCGCACCCCGAGCAGTCGGCCGGACCGTTCGGACCGGACTCGGTGGAGTGGGACGCGGCCGGGGGCGGGCGGGCGTACGTGCGCCAGGAGTACCTGGCCTGGCTGACCCCGCAGATCACCGAACGCAACTCGGCGGACTGAAACAGGCGTGCCATCTGTCGCAGGTGGCGCGCAAACTGACAGATCACCTGCTGATCTCTGATCAACGAGGGGACGCCGGGCGGGGGTCACGACCCGCCCGGCAGCAGGCTCCCCAGGCAATGGAGAGGAGAGCACCACATGGCCATCCTGGCAGCCACCAGAGACGCCCACAGCGCCGTATCCAGCCTCGCTCAGGCAACTCCCTCGCCCGGCCCTACGACGCCCGCCAACGGGGCGGACAACGGCGTGGGCAAGGCGATCGCCGACACGGTCGGCACCGTCCTGCACTGGCTCGGCGAGAAGTCCGGCCTGGGCGTGCTCGGCGTCGTCGTGGTGATCGGCGGCCTGTGCTGGGCGTTCACCCAGATGCCCAAGCCGAGCGCCAGCGAGAAGGCGAAGGCCAAGGAGCGGGACGAGGCGATCGGCAAGGCGTTCGGCGCCCTGGGCCGGTTCGTCTGGCGGATCGTCTCCGGCCGGCCGCTGTCCGCCGCGGCTGACGCCCGGAAGAAGGAGGCGGGCGGAACCTTCTTCGAGCCCGTCCCGCGCCCCGTCGCCGAGCGCCAGGCCATGGCCGCCATGGCCTCCGTGGCGATCGCCGGGCCGACCCCGGCGCCCTTCGACCTTGACGCCAAGCTGGCCGGTTTCCAGGACTACCTGGAGACCCTGGCGGGCAAGGTGCCCTCCCTTCTCCTCACGCTGGCCGACTGGGCCGCCCTGGGCGCCGTCTGGGCCGCCGTGGGCGCCCGCTGGCTCGGCCGGGCCCTGCGCGGCCTGTGGGTCCTCCCCCGGGCCCTGTGGCGCTCCGCAGCGACCTACCCGCGCTGGGCCCACTCCTGGGTCCTCGTCCTGCGCCTGGCCACGCTCGGCGGCGTGCTGCTCTACAGCGCGTACCCCGGCGGAGTGCAGCTCGGTGCCGGTGCCGTCGCCCTCGTCGCGGCCGGATTCGCCGCCACGGGCCCGGACGGGCTCGGCTACTGGTCCCCGCCGCCGCCCACCGACGAGGAGGTGTACGGCCCGGCCCTGTGGCTGGCCGTGAAGGTGGCCCTGCGCCTGGACGACGAGGAACCCCGGGAGAAGTGGCTGACCGTCCCGGACGACTTCGTGGAGAACGGCCCGCCGATCCGCCTGGAGCTTCCGCCGGCCTTCGTCGGCACCGACCGCGAGCGCGCGGCCCTGGACGAGGTCGTGAACAGCAAGCTGCCGGGGGAGTGGGTGAGCACCTGGCGCCTGATGGGCGGAGGCCACCACGCGCTGTGGACGCTCCAGCCCGCGCCCGTGATCCGGGACCTGGTGGGCGACGAAGCGCGTCTGGGCCCGTCGCTGTGGGCCGCCGTGCGGACGACCCTGCGCCTGCCCGAGAAGGACCAGCTCTGGGACTGGCTGACCATCCCGGCCTCCGTGGCCGACCGCGCCGCCGAGATCCGCCTGGAGCTGCCACCCGAGTTCGTCGGGCACGACGCCGAGCGCGCCGGCCTCGACGCGCTGGTGAACTCCCGCATCCCCGGCGACTGGGTGAGCCGCTGGCACCTCATGGAGGGCCCGCACTACGCGGTGTGGACCCACCGGCCCCCGCCGAAGCCGACCCCGGAGCCGCCGGACGCGGTGGACATCAACGACCCGCGCATCGTCGCCGCACTCGCCAAGCTCGGCCCCGAGGAATTCATCCTGGGCCTGGAGGAGAACCACGAGGCGCTTATCCGGAAGATGGCCGGTGAGCTGGCGCACTGGGCATTCTCCGTGGGCACCGGTGGCGGCAAGTCGGCCAAGCTCCAGTGGCTGGCAGTCCAGATGCTCATGAAGCGTGGCACCATCATCGGCGTGGACCCGAAGATGGTCAGCCTCAAGCCGCTCCGTGGAATTCCTGGCGTGCACCTCTACACCGACCCCCAAAACGGCCTGGACATGCGCCGGGTAATTGACTGGCTGGCCGAGGTAGCGACCGCCCGGTTCTACGAGAAGGAACAGGGTCTCCGTGCGGCCTTCGATCCGATCTACCTGATTCTGGAGGAGTCGAACGAACTCGCCGTTCTCCTCAAGCAGGTATGGGACAAGACCCGCATTAAGACGGGAGAGGACAAGGAATCGGCGGCCGACCCGATTTGGCGTGAGTCGGTCGGCAAGATTCTCCGTCTCGGCCGTGACGCCAATATTCACATCGTCGCCGTTTTCCAGGATTTCAAGGACAACGAATTCGGTGGCATGAGCCTGGTCCCGTTGTTCCGCCTCAAGTCCCTCGGGAACTACGAAGAGCGGCAGTGGAAGCGCATTTTCGGATCGGTCCCCATGCCGCCGAACAAGGACCACGCCGGACGAATGGCCGTGGTGGCCGAAGGAAAAGCGGTCCGCTATCAGGTCCCGTTCACCCTGGACGCCCTCACGCCCCCGCCCGGACAGACCATTCAGGAAGCCTCGGAGGCCATCTACCACCAGCTCTACCTGGAGCTGCGTGAGCGCCACGGCTACGAGCCGGACGGCCTCTACACCGCCCCGCCGGCCAACTCGCCCAGGGGCATCCCGAAGCTGCTCCAGGGCCGCGTGTCACCTCCTGCGGCCGGAACCGCGGAAACCCCGGTTCTGGGCCTTCCGGCGGGCATCGTGCCTGGTCAGCGCGTGACACTGAGCAAGGGTGACGGCCTCTATGACACCTCCGGTGACGGGGGCGGTGACGCCCTCCGTGACGCCCTGGGCGCCATCCTGGCCCGCCACGACGGCCAGGTTGCCGGGCAGGCCGACCAGGCGCCGGCCGAGCCCGCAGAGGAGCTGCTGAGCCTCGCCGAGATCTCCCGCCGCCTGGAGGAGAACGGCATCCTCAAGCCCGCCAACACAATGAGCGCGCACAAGCGCCGCCGAAAGGACTTCCCCGCCGGAATTCCCGACGAAAAGGGAAAGGCGAAATACACCTACTCGGAAATCTACGCCTATTACGAGGGGCGCGGGGAACTCTCTCCGGCTGCCGTCCCGGCCGAATAGCAGGCGAATTCCGGCGAAAAGCCCCCTCATTTCGAGGGGGCTTTTTCGTGCCCCGACCGGGGTCCGCACAGCGAATTCGGCGGGGTTTTCCGACAAGCCCGAAGTGATACACGCTGCTACCCGAATTTCGCGTCACATCGTCAACGGGCATCCCGGGACGCCTTCCCGACCGGCAGAAAAGGCGGGGCAATACGGGGGACAATGCGGGGGACAATCGGCCTTGAATTCCTTGGCAAAAACCCTCAGATTCGGCCTTGAATTCCTTCGTGAAATCGGTTCAAATTCAGCGAAGAATTGGCCAAGAATGCCTTGAATTTGGCTCGTAGCGCGAAGCGCGGAGAATTGTTGAAAAAGCCTGGAAAGGGTCGAGGAATGCGTCACGAACGGCGGGAGAATTGCGCGAAGCGCAATTCTGAATTTGGCAATGAGGCGCTTTGCGCCGAATTCCAGAATGGCTCGGCC
>NZ_JBIWJF010000060.1:0-15629 GCF_044764985.1 Kitasatospora sp. NPDC093550 | reverse complement strand
CCCACCAGGACCTCCCCTTCGAGCACCTGGTCGAACTCCTCCAACCCGAACGCGACCTCAGCCGCAACCCCCTCGCCCAGGTCACCTTCCAACTGGTGAACGCGGCCGACCCGGCGATCGAGCTGGCCGGCTGCGAGGTGGAACGGTTCGAGCAGGTCGAGCAGACCAACCGCTTCGACCTGTCGATGGACGTGGTCGACGAGCCGGAGGCGCTCTGGGGCTGGATCAACTACAGCACCGACCTGTTCGACGCCTCGACCATGGAACGGCTGATCGCCCGCTTCCTGCGCGTCCTCGACACCGTCGCCACCGACCCGTCCACACCGGTCAGCGCCCTGCCGCTGCTCGACGCCACCGAACGCCACCAGGTACTGGAAGGCTTCCAACCCGCCGCACTCCCGGTCCGCCCCGAAGCCGCACACCAGCTCTTCGAGCAACACGCCGCCCGGGTCCCGGACTCGACCGCCCTGGTCTTCGGCGAACAACGCTGGACCTTCGCCGAACTCAACACCCGCGCCAACCGCCTCGCCCACCGCCTGATCGCCACCGGCATCGGCCCCGACTCCCGCGTCGCACTCTGCGCCGAACGGCACCCGAACGTCGTCGCCGCCATCCTCGCCGTCTGGAAGGCCGGCGCCGCCTACGTCCCGCTCGACCCCGCCCACCCCGTGGCCCGCCTGGACGACCTGGTCGCCGACGCCGCCCCGGACGTCCTCCTCGTCGACCCCGCCCAAGCCGAACGCCTGGCACCCCACCCGCACACCCTCCTCCTCGACGACACCCACGCCGACGAAAGCGACCACAACCCGAACCTGCCCGTCCACCCCTCCCAACTCGCCTACGTCATCTACACCTCCGGCTCCACCGGCAAGCCCAAGGGCGTCCAGATCGAACACGGCTCGCTGGCCAACCTGATCGCCGCCGAGCGCCCCCGCCCGGCCGGCGACCCGAGTCGCCCGGTGCGCGCCGCGCACACCGCGCCGTTCGGCTTCGACGCCTCCGTGGACCAGCTGTGCTGGCTGCTGAACGGCCACGAGCTGCACCTGGTGCCGGACGAGGTCCGGCGGGACACCCACGCCCTGGCCGCACTCGTCCGGGAGCAGGCGGTCGACGTCCTGAGCGTCACCCCGGCGCAGCTCGAACTGCTGCTCTCGCTGGGTCTGTTCGGCGAGCACGACGGGCACCGCCCCGAGTTCGTCATGGTCGGCGGCGAGGCGATCAGCCCCGCCCTGTGGACGGCCATGCGCGGCACCACCGGCACCCGCTTCTTCAACCTCTACGGGCCCACCGAGTGCACCGTGGACACCACCCTCCACCTGCTGGACACCACCCGGGACCGGCCGAGCATCGGACGCCCGCTGCCCAACACCCGGGTCTACGTCATGGACCGCCACGGCACCCCGGCCCCGCTCGGCGTGCCCGGCGAACTCTGGATCGGCGGCGCCGGCGTCGCCCGCGGCTACTGGAACCGCCCCGAACTCACCGCCCAGCGCTTCACCGAGGACCCGTTCCTCCCCGCCGAACGCGTCTACCGCACCGGCGACCTCGGCCGCTGGAACCCCGACGGCACGCTCGACTTCCACGGCCGCATCGACGACCAGGTGAAGATCCGCGGCCATCGCGTCGAACCCGGGGAGGTCGCGGCCGTGCTCGCCGAACACCCGGGCGTCCGCGAGGCGGCCGTGATCGCACGGTCCGACGACGGACAGCCGGCCCGCCTGCTGGCCTACGCCGTCCCGGCCGCGCGGGGCGCGGACGAGGCGCCGGCCACCACCCGCGACAAGGTGGAGCAGTGGCGCGACGTCTTCCAGACCACCCACGCCGAAGCCGGCACCGCCGACGCCACCTTCGACATCGCGGGGTGGACCAGCAGCTACACCGGCGGCCCGATCCCGGCCGAGGAGATGCGCGACTGGGTGGACGAGACGGTGGCCCGGATCCGCGCGCTGCGGCCGCGGCGGGTCCTGGAGATCGGTGCCGGCACCGGCCTGCTGCTGTGGCGCCTCGCGCCGCAGTGCGAACGGTACGTCGGCACGGACTTCTCCGCCTCGACGCTCGCCGGCCTGGCGGCCCGCCTCGCCGACCGGCCGATCGACGGGGTCGAGCTGGTCCACCGGGAGGCGAACGACCTCACGGGCTTCGAACCCGGCTCGTTCGACTGCGTCGTGGTCAACTCGGTGGTCCAGTACTTCCCGCACGAGGCCTACCTGCGTGAGGTGCTGGCCGGCGCCCGCGCCCTGCTCGCCCCCGGCGGGCGGATCTTCGTCGGCGACGTGCGGCACCTCGGGCTGCTCGACTCCTTCCACCACGGCGTCGCACTGGCCAGGCTGGGTGACGGCTCACCGCGCCGGCTCCACCAGGACTTCCTGCGCCGGCGCGAGCAGGAGGGCGAACTCGTGCTCTCCCCGGCCTGGTTCGAGGAGTTCGCGGCCCAGGAGCGGCTCCCCGGGATCACCGTCGCGCCCAAGGCCGGACGCTTCGACAACGAGCTGTCCCGCTACCGGTACGACGTCGTGCTCTCGACCGACCCCGCCGATGCGGCACGACCGGCCGATCCGGCCGGCGCGACCGACCCGTCCGGGCCGGCGCGACCCGCCGAGGGCTGGCGCGACTGGGTGGCCGAGCGGCTCACCCTGGCCGAGGCCGAGGCGCTGCTGGCCCGCGACGGCCTGCTGCGGCTCACCCGGGTGCCCAACGCGCTGGTCGCCGGGTCCGCCCGCGAGGCGGCGCTGCTGCTCGGCGAGGACGTGGCGCCGGGTGCGACGGTCGAGGCGGTCCGCCCGGTCGACCTCGCCGAGCTCGCCGCCCGGCACGGGCTGGAGGTCGCCCTCAGCTGGCGGGCCGACCACCCGGAGGGCGCCTTCGACGCGGTGCTCGGCGGCGCCCCGGAGGACCGCCGCTTCCCCGCCCCGGAGGCCCGTCCGGCCGCCGGCCGGACGGCCAACGACCCCGTCTCGACGGAGAGTTCGGCCGTCCTCGGGCAGGAGCTGAGGGAGTACCTGGCGGCCCGACTGCCCGAGTACCTCGTCCCGCAGGCGGTGGTCTGCCTCCCGGCCCTGCCGCTGACCGTCAACGGCAAGCTCAAGAAGGACGAGCTGCCGGTCCCGGGCGTCGCGGTCGGCTCGGTGGCACCGAGCACCCCGGTACAGGAACTGCTCGCGACCGTCTGGGGCGAGGTGCTGCACCTCACCGGGGTCGGCGTCCGGGACAACTTCTTCGACCTCGGCGGCAACTCCCTCGTCGCCACCCGCGTCATCGCCCGCGCCGCCCAGGCCGGGATCCGGATCGGACTCCGGGACGTGTTCCAGCACCAGACCATCGAGGAGCTCGCGACGGCCTGCCGGCCCGCGCGGCCCGGAAAGGACGACTGACCGATGTCCGTGGCTTCCCTTGAGACCCCCCGCACCACCGCGGCGTTCACCCGCCTGCGGCTGGAGGCCGCCGAGGCCGACCGGCTGGACGCCGTGGTCGACGAGACCCTGGCGCTCGCCGGGGGCGGCGCCGAGGAGCACCTCGTCACCCTCGCCCGTGACGCGGCCCGGCGCCTGCCCGCCCGACTGCGCTCCACCCTCGACGAGATGCGGCTGTGGGAGCGCCCCGGCGGCCTGCTCGTCAGCGGGTGCCGGGTCGACGACGCGGCCATCGGCCCGACCCCGGCGAGCTGGCGCTCGGCGGACCGGCGGATCCGCGAGGAACTGCTGCTCCTGGTGCTGACCGCGGCGCTCGGCGAGCCGTACGCCTGGTCCACCCAGCAGGCCGGCCGGCTGGTGCACGACATCCTGCCCACCCGCGGCGACGAGCACGTGCAGCTGGGGTCGAGCAGCGCCACCGAGCTGCTCTGGCACACCGAGGACGCCTTCCACGAACTGCGCTGCGACTACCTGGCCCTGCTGTGCCTGCGCAACGACGAGGAGGTCGGCACCACCGTGGCCGTGCCGGACCTGCACGAGCTCTCCGAGGAAACCCGGCGGGTGCTCGCCGAGCCCCGCTTCCACATCCTGCCGGACGACTCGCACCTGAGCGCCCGCAACCCCGGGCACCGGGACACCCCCGGCCTCGCCGACCGCTTCGAGGACGTCGAGCGACGGCTGACCGACCCCACGGCGGTGTCCCTGGTGTTCGGCCCGCCGGACCGGCCGTACCTGCGGATCGACCCGGCCTACATGGCACCGGTGCCCGGCGACGAGCTCGCCGCCCGCGCCCTGGCCGAGGCGTACGAGCTGGTGGAGCGCAGCCTGCGGGACGTCGCCCTGGCCCCCGGCGACGTGCTGGTGCTGGACAACTACCGCGGGGTGCACGGCCGCCGGCCCTTCCGCGCCCGCTACGACGGACGCGACCGCTGGCTCAAGCGGGTCAGCGTCACCCGGGACCTGCGCCGGCAGCGGACGGCCGCCGACTCCTCCACCTCCTGGACGGTGTGAGGTGTACACCACCTTCCGGCGCCCGCTGCTCAACGACCGCAGGCTCGTCTGCCTGCCCCACGCGGGCGGCAGCGCGAACGACTACCGGCACTGGGTCGACGCCGTTCCCGGCGTGGACGTGATCGCCGCCCGGCTGCCCGGCCGGGACAGCCGCTTCGCCGAACCGCCGGCCACCGGCTTCGAGCCGCTGCTCGACCACCTCCACGCCGAGCTCACCCCCTACCTGGGCACGCCGTTCGCCCTGTTCGGCCACAGCATGGGCGGACTGCTCGCCTACGAGCTCGGCCGCCGGCTGGAGGCGGCCGGCCATGCCCCGGACCTGGTCGTCGCCTCGGGCACCGCCGCGCCCCGGGTGCTCTCCGGCCCCCACCCGGTGGCGGAGGTGACCGACGAGGTCCTGCTCGACGAACTGCGCCGGGACGAGGTCGCCCCGCCCGAGGTCCTCGCCAACACCGAACTGATGGCGCTCCTGCTGCCGGTGCTGCGCGCCGACCTCGCCGTCGTCGCCTCGTACCGCGACGACCCGGCGCGCCCGCCGCTGCGCGCCCCGCTGCGGCTGTACCACGGGTGGGACGAAGTGCCCGACCCGGACCGGCTGGTGGCCGACTGGGCCCCGGCCGCGACCGAACCGCCGCGCGCCCACGGCTTCCCCGGAGGCCACTTCTTCGTCCGCACCGCGGCGGACGAGGTGCTCACCCGGCTCACCGAGGACCTGCACGAGAGGACCGCCGTCCGATGACCGCACAGCTGACCGCACAGTCGACCGACCGGCCCACCGACCAGGGCGCCGCCCGGCGGCCCGCCCCGGTCCGGGAGGGCGACTTCCGGGCCCAGGTCCGGGGGTTCCTGGCCTCGCCCGAGGTCCGCGAGGAGATCCGCCGGTTCGGCGAGCTGCCCCCCGGCCGGGAGCCGGGCAACCTGGACGTCTACCGGCGGCTCGGCGAGCGCGGCTGGCTGGCCGTCAACTGGCCGGTCGAGTACGGCGGACTCGGTCTGCGGGCGGTCGACGCGGCGACCGTCGCCGAGGAGCTCGGCCTGGCCGGCGTCCCCGACGTCGCCCACGTGCTCAGCGTCGACATCGTCGGCCTCTTCCTGCTGATGGCCGGCACCGACGAGCAGAAGGCCCGCCACCTGCCGCCGCTCGCCCGCGGCGAGTACCTGGCCACCGTCCTGTACTCGGAGCCCGGCGTCGGCTCCGACCTCGGCTCGCTGCGCACCACCGCCGAGCGGGAGGGCGACCGTTGGCGGATCACCGGGCGCAAGATCTACAGCCAGAAGTCCCAGTTCGCCTCGCACGCCCTGTGCGCGGCCCGCACCGCCGACGGGACCGGCAGCGGCATCACCCTGTTCATGGTGGACCTCACCGCGCCCGGAGTGCGGATCTCCCCGATCTGGAACGCCACCGAGGAGCGGTTCGACGACGTCACCCTGGACGTCCTGGTCGACGACGGCGACCGGGTCGGCCCGCTGCACGCCGGCTTCGCGGTGCTCAACACCTGCCTCGCGCTGGAGCGCACCGGCATCGACTACCAGGCCAAGGTGCGGCGCTGGTTCGACGCCGTCCGGGACACCGCCGAGCGGCTCGGGCTCCTCCGGGACGAGGCGCTGCGCCAGCGGCTGGTGGCACTCGACACCGAGATCCTGGCCGGGCGGCTGCTCGCCTACCAGGCAGTCGACGCGGTGGACGCCGGGGCGGTCGACCCGGTCGTCTCGGCCCGGTCGAAGTGGTTCAACACCGAACTCGCCCGTTCCGTGGTGGAGCTGGCTCTGGACGTCGCCGGGCTGGCCGGCACGGCGACCCGCTGGGACGGCGAGCCCGGCTGGCGGGAGACGGTCGAAGGCATCTACCGCGAGAGCCCCAACCTGCGGCTCTCGGCGGGCACATCGGAGATCATGCTCAAGGTCGTGGCGACCCTGGGCCTGGGCCTGGAGGGCTGACACATGGAGATCGGACAGCTGGAGCAGCTGCTGCGCGCCCGCTTCGCCGGGTTCTTCCCCGAGCACACCCCGCCGCTGGAGGACCACCCGGCCGCGCTGGCCGAAGTGCCGACCGCGGCGCCGCCGGCGGCCACCTGGTCCGCGCTGGCCGAGCGCGGCGCGTTGGTCCTGCCCACCCCGCGCGCCGCCGGCGGCCTCGGCCTGGGCCAGCCCGCCGCCGTGCTGATCGCCGAGCTGATGGGCGCCGCGGCCTTCCCGGCCGGCGCCTACCTGGACACCCTGCTCGGGCTCGACCTGCTCGACCGCTGCCGGCCCTCGGCCGGGCGCAGCCGGCTGCAACGCGAGGTGGTGGAGGGCCGGCGGCGGATCGCGGTGGCGTTCCGCGACGGCAGCGCCGACCGCACGCCGGACACCCTCCCCCGGTGGGCCGAGCTGGCGCAGGAGGCGGACCTGATCCGGTTCGACGCCCGTTTCCCGACCGTCGAGTCGGCCGACCAGGCCGACACCCTGCTGCTGGTCGGCGCGGGCGTGGACGGTGTGCTGCCGCTCGCCGCGGACGACCCGGCCGTCCTGCTGGAGCCGCGCTCCGTGCTCGGCGGGCGCCGGCTCTTCGACGTCGACGCGTGCGGGGCGTCCGTCCCCCGTTCCGACCTGCTGGAGTTCGCCGGCGACCCGGACGGGGTGTGGAGCGAGGTGCTCGGCCGGGCCCGGCTGCGGCAGGCCGCCCACCTGGTCGGCCTGGCGGCCGGGGCCCTGGACGCCGCCGTCGGCTACGCCCGCAACCGGCGCCAGTTCGGCAAGCCGCTCGGCCGCTTCCAGTCCATCTCCTTCCGCCTGGCGGCCGCCACCGCGCGGATCGAGGCCGCCCGGTTGCTCGTCCGCGACACGGCGGTGCGCGCCGAGGGCGGTGAGCCGGTGGCCGCGCCCGCCGCCCGCGCCCTGGCCTTCGCCGCCGAGCTCGGCCGCACCGTGACCGCCGAGGCGCTGCACGTCCACGGCGCCTTCGGAATGACCCTCCAGTCCTCCGCCCAGCGGTACTTCCGCGCCGCGGGCACCGAGAGCGTCTGGCTCGGCGTCGTGCCCGAGCTGCGCAAGCTCGTCCCGGCGTGACCGGTGCGGCCGGCGTGACCGGTGCGGCCGGCGGGGCCCGGGTGGCCGAGGTCGGGCCGGGGTGACCGGCGGGGCCGGGCAGCGGCCCCGCCGAAAGGCACCAGTGTCGGGGCCCGGCCCGCGGCTGTCAGTCCGTATGGTTCCGGGTTCTGCGCCACGCCGGGGGTGGCTACCGTCCCAACCGCTCGATGGCCGGCGGTTCGGACCGGCCGCCGTTCCCGCGTCCCTGGAGGTCACGATGACCGCGCACCACCCCACCCGCAGGAGCATCCTCAAGTCGGCCGGCGGGCTCGGTGCCGCGCTGGCGCTGGGCGCCGCGGGCTCGTTGGCCTCGGCCGGGTCCGCGGCGGCCGCCGACAACGGGTTCGGGCTGACCATCGTGGACCGCAACGAGAGCGATCCGCGGATGTGGTACTACCGCTTCCAGACCGCCGCGATCGGCTGGAACCCCGCCGTGAACGTGCTGCTGCCGGACGACTACCACTGGAGCGGGCGCACCTACCCGGTGCTGTACCTGTTCCACGGCGGCGGCACCGACCAGGACTTCATCACCTTCGACCGGGCCGGGGTCCGCGACTGGACCGCCGGGAAGCCGATCATCGTGGTGATGCCGGACGGCGGCCACGCCGGCTGGTACTCCAACCCGGTCAGCTCCAACGTGGGCCCGCGCAACTGGGAGGAGTTCCACATCAACCAGCTGCTGCCGTGGGTGGAGGCCAACTTCCGCACCTTCGCCGAGTACGACGGCCGCGCGGTCTCCGGCTTCTCGATGGGCGGGTTCGGCGCGCTGAAGTACGCCGCCAAGTACTACGGGCACTTCGCCTCGGTCAGCGCCCACTCCGGCCCGGCCAGCCTGCGCCGGGACGGCGGCCTGGTGGCGCACTGGGCCAACGCCTCCTCCGCCGCGCTGGACCTGGCGGGCGGCACGATCTACGGCGCGCCGTTCTGGGACCAGGCGCGGGTGAGCGCCGACAACCCGGTGGAGCGGATCGAGAGCTACCGCAACAAGCGGGTCTTCCTGGTGGCCGGCACCAGCCCCGACCCGGTCGACTGGTTCAGCCAGGTCAACGAGCCCCAGGTGCTGGCCGGGCAGCGCGAGTTCCGCTCCCTGCTCGACCGGGCCGGCATCCCGCACGAGTCGCACGAGGAGGGCGGCGGCCACATCATCCGGCCCGACCTGATGCGGGCCGACATCGACGGCGTCATCGACCGGCTGCGCAAGGCGTGAGGGGCGCGACGATGGTCCCGTCCCGCCACCGGTGCGCCCCGCGGCTGGCCCTGGCCGCGGTCGCCCTGCTGCTGCCGGCCACCGTGCCGGCCGCCTCCGCCGCGGCCGCCCCGAGCGCCCCCGCGGCCTCTGCCGTCGCGGCCGCGGTCGCCGGGTTCGCGGCGTCCTGCCCGACCTCCGGGTACATCTCCCAGGGCTACACCCCGGAACACAACGGCATCGACATCGCCAACGACTACGGCACCCCGATCTACGCGGTCGGCGACGGCCGGGTGCTGGAGTCCGGTTCGGCGCAGGGCTACGGCCAGTGGATCCGGATCCTGCACCCGGACAGGACCATCACCGAGTACGGGCACATGCAGGAGCGGGACGTGGCCCGCGGCGACCAGGTGACGGCCGGCCAGCTGATCGCGAAGATGGGCGCCGAGGGCGAGTCCAGCGGCCCGCACCTGCACCTGCGGGTCTGGGCCGACGCCGACGCCTCCGTGCGCACCGACCCGATCCCCTACCTCGCGGACCGCGGCGTCACCATGCCCTGCACCCCGGGAACCGGCCCGCGCCCCGCCCCGCCGGTGTATCCGGCGCAGGCGGGGAAGGTGGTGTCGGCGCGGTCGGCGGACGGCCGGCTGGAGGTGTTCGCGGCCGGGGCGAACGGCGTCTCGCACGCCTGGCAGACCGCCGTCAGCGGTGCGTGGTCGGACTGGGAGTCCCTGGGCGGCCCGGGCGGCGCCCAGCTGGCGATCGGCGCGAACGCGGACGGCCGCCTGGAGATGTTCGCCCTCAACGGCAGCACGCTGCAGCACCGTTACCAGCTCCAGCCCTCCGGCGCCTGGTCCGCCTGGGAGACCTTCGGCGGCGGCGGCCACGACCTCGCCGTCGGCGCCAACCAGGACGGCCGCCTCGAAGTCTTCGCCTCCGGCCCCAAGGGCCTCTTCCACCGCTACCAGACCGCCCCCAACAGCGGCTGGGCCGACTGGGAATCCGCCGGCGGCGGCCCCGCCGACAGCACCATCGCCCTCGGCAAAGCCCCCGACGGCCGCCTCGAGGTCTTCGCCCTCAACACCACCACCTTCCAACACCAGTGGCAGACCGCCGTCAACGGCGCCTGGTCCACCTGGGAGACCTTCGGCGGCGGCGGCCACGACCTCACCGTCGACCACAACCAGGACGGCCGCCTCGAAGTCTTCGCCTCCGGCCCCAAGGGCGTCTTCCACAAGTACCAGACCAACCCCACCACCTGGTCCGACTGGGAACCCGCCGGCGGCCCCGCCGACTCCCGACTCACCAGCCAGCCGACCGCCGACGGCCGCGTCGAGGTGTTCGCCATCAACGGCAGCACCGCCCAGCACACCTGGCAGGGCAACCTGAACGCCCCGTACGGCCCGTGGGACACCTTCGGCGGCGGCGGCACCGAGATCGTCGCCACCGCCAACGCCGACGGCCGCATCGAGGTCTTCGGCACCAGCACCGCCGGCGTCTACCACAAGTGGCAGACCGGATTCGCCACCTGGTCCGACTGGGCCTGGCTCAACACCACCGCCGGACCCGCCGTCAGTTGAGGAGACGTCAGTTGAGGAGCCTTCCCGTGACCACCGCGCGACGCACCCGCCGGGCACCGCACCGCGCCCCGCTGGCCGCGCTCGTCTCGCTGGGCGTGGCGGCGGCGGGCCTGGTGGCCGGCGCCACGCCCGCGCCGGCCGCCACCGGCATCGACCTGTGTGCCGAGGTCGGCTACAACGCGGGCTTCCGGGGCGACGCCCTGGTGATCGCGATCGCCGTCGGCATGGCCGAGTCCAGCTGCAACCCGCTGGCGTCCAACGTCCAGAACAACACCCCGCCGTCCCGCGACCGAGGCCTGTGGGAGATCAACGACTACTGGCACCCCGAGGTCTCCGACGCCTGCGCCTACGACGCCCAGTGCAACGCCAACGAGACCTTCCGCATCTCCAACGGCGGCACCAACTGGCAGCCGTGGTCGACCTACAACGAGCGCGCGCACGTGCGGTACCTGGACGCGGCGCGGGCCGCCGCGGACCGCCTCGGCCACCACGATCCCGGACCGGCCCCGCTGGTGTATCCGGCGCAGGCGGGGAAGGTGGTGTCGGCGCGGTCGGCGGACGGCCGGCTGGAGGTGTTCGCGGCCGGGGCGAACGGCGTCTCGCACGCCTGGCAGACCGCCGTCAGCGGTGCGTGGTCGGACTGGGAGTCCCTGGGCGGCCCGGGCGGCGCCCAGCTGGCGATCGGCGCGAACGCGGACGGCCGCCTGGAGATGTTCGCCCTCAACGGCAGCACGCTGCAGCACCGTTACCAGCTCCAGCCCTCCGGCGCCTGGTCCGCCTGGGAGACCTTCGGCGGCGGCGGCCACGACCTCGCCGTCGGCGCCAACCAGGACGGCCGCCTCGAAGTCTTCGCCTCCGGCCCCAAGGGCCTCTTCCACCGCTACCAGACCGCCCCCAACAGCGGCTGGGCCGACTGGGAATCCGCCGGCGGCGGCCCCGCCGACAGCACCATCGCCCTCGGCAAAGCCCCCGACGGCCGCCTCGAGGTCTTCGCCCTCAACACCACCACCTTCCAACACCAGTGGCAGACCGCCGTCAACGGCGCCTGGTCCACCTGGGAGACCTTCGGCGGCGGCGGCCACGACCTCACCGTCGACCACAACCAGGACGGCCGCCTCGAAGTCTTCGCCTCCGGCCCCAAGGGCGTCTTCCACAAGTACCAGACCAACCCCACCACCTGGTCCGACTGGGAACCCGCCGGCGGCCCCGCCGACTCCCGACTCACCAGCCAGCCGACCGCCGACGGCCGCGTCGAGGTGTTCGCCATCAACGGCAGCACCGCCCAGCACACCTGGCAGGGCAACCTGAACGCCCCGTACGGCCCGTGGGACACCTTCGGCGGCGGCGGCACCGAGATCGTCGCCACCGCCAACGCCGACGGCCGCATCGAGGTCTTCGGCACCAGCACCGCCGGCGTCTACCACAAGTGGCAGACCGGATTCGCCACCTGGTCCGACTGGGCCTGGCTCAACACCACCGCCGGACCCGCCGTCAACTGAGGCCCTCCGCGGGCCTGCTGCGGACCGGGCCCGTGAGCGGAAGCCCTCGTGCTCCCGCTCACGGGCCGTTCCGGCCCCGACCCGACCGCACCCGATCGAACCCGACTCGACCCGACCGCACCCGACCGCTCACTGCGCGTACCCGCATGATCGACCAGCCGTCACGTGGCCTGTGCCACCATACGGTTTATTGTCATGCGCAAAGCGGTAATGTGGCTCCGACCGGCAACGGTCGGCACACGGAACGGGGAGCGGGGGAGCGGTGCGCGGGACGGAGGAGCGGTGAGCGGGATTCTCGTCCACCTGCCGGAGGGGAACGGCGACGACGCGGTCACCTTGCGGCTCGGTCCGGGAGAGCGGGCGCGGTTCGGCCGCGGCTCGGCCGCCGCGCCGGTGGAACTCCGGCTCGGCGACGCGTCGGTCTCCCGGCTGGCCGGCGAGATCCACGCGATCGACGACCACTGGCAGCTGAGCAACCTCAGCAGCACCCACGCCTACCTGGTGGAGAACCCGGAGGGCGCCGGGGAGTACCTGCGGGTGCCGCCGCGGCGGATCGGCGCACCGATCCCGTTCGAGTTCTCCCGGGTGGTGCTGCCCTCGCGGCGCGAAACCCCGTTGTCCTTCCAGGTGTTCGCGCCCGACCACGTCTTCCTGGACCCGCACGCCCGCGGCGCCGGCTCCTGGGAGAGCCGCACCATGACGGCGTACTCGCTGGACGAGACCGCCACCTACTTCCTGGTCCTGGTCGCGCTCTGCGAACCCTGGCTGCGCGACCACTCCCCCGCCGCCGTGCCCACCACCCCCCAGGTGGTCGCCCGGCTGCGCGGCCACCCGGCCTGCGCCCGGCTCACCGCCCGCGCGGTCAGCTCGCACCTCGACTACCTCGCCGACGAGAAGCTCCGCATCGACGTGCCCGACGGCGCGGCCCGCGCGGACCGCCGCAGCGGGAAGCG
Organism: Kitasatospora sp. NPDC093550; assembly: GCF_044764985.1. Classification (NCBI taxonomy): domain Bacteria; kingdom Bacillati; phylum Actinomycetota; class Actinomycetes; order Kitasatosporales; family Streptomycetaceae; genus Kitasatospora; species Kitasatospora sp. NPDC093550. Next base: position 2,921 of record NZ_JBIWJF010000060.1, on the reverse strand, counting down.
CGAGGCCGTGGTGGGGCTCGCCCTGAAGTTCGGCATCGTCCGCGAGGAGCACCTCGCGCTCCTGCCCCGCCCGGAAACCGCCGGGACCGGCCGGTAGGAAGGGGCGTCGACGGTGAACGACCTGGCTTTCTGCGAGGACGACGAGGCCCTGCTGCCGCCCGGCCACCGGGTCGGCGAGTGGACCGTCACCGGGCCGATCGGCGAGGGCGGCTGGGCGACGGTCTACGCCGCCCGCCGGGCCGCGCCCGCCACCGGCCCGGGCGGTCCGGGCGGTCCGGGTGATCCGGGTGATCCGGGCGGTTGCGACCGGAGGAGCGGCGACGGCGGCTTGGACGACACGGTCGCCCTCAAGGTGCTGCCGACCGCCGGGCTCGCCCCCCGCCAGGCCCGCCACATCGCCGAAGCCGCCCGCCGCGAGGCCGAGTTGGCCCGTACCGCCCCGCACCCCCGGCTGGTCCGGCTGCTCGGCACCCTGCCCCTCGCCGCCCCCGACCACCCCGCGCTCGACGGCGCGATCGTCCTGGTCATGGAGCGCGCCCAGGGCACCCTGCGCGACCTGCTCGCCACCGGCGTCGACGAGGCCCGGGCCGGCCGGATCGTCGCCGGCATCTGCGAGGGCCTGGCCCACCTGCACCGCTCCGGCTGGGTCCACACCGACCTCAAGCCGGAGAACGTGCTGATCGGCCGGGACGGCGAGGTCCGCCTCTCCGACTTCGGCCTCGCCATCGAACTCACCGGCACCCACGGCCACTGCGCCCCCATGGGCACCCCCGACTACCTGCCGCCGGAGCGCTGGAAGGAGCCGCTCGGCGAACAGGGCGTCAAGATCCGTCCCACCGCCGACATCTGGGCGCTCGGCATCGTGATCCACGAGGTGTTCGCCGCCGGTGTCCCGCCCTTCCCCGGCGCCACCCCCACCGCCCGCAGCGCCGCCGTCCAGCAGTACGCCGAGGGCCGCGCCGAGCTGCGGCTGTCCCCCGCCCTCCCGCCGTTCTGGCGCGCCCTCGTCGCCGACTGCCTCGCCCCCACCCATGCCGCCCGCGCCCCGCACACCGCCGAGAGCCTGCTCGCCCGCATCCGCGCCCACCAGTCCGGCCGCTCCCACCAGCCCGGCCGCACGCTCCGCACCCCCCGCCCGGCCCTCCGCCGAGGGCCCCGCCGGCCGCGGCCGCGCGCCGCCCTGCTCACCCTCGCCGGCTGTGCCACCGCCGTCGCCGCCGCCACGGCGGCCGCGCTCTGGCCGAGCCCCGGCCCGGCCGCACACCCCGCCCGCGTCCGGGTGTTCAACGCCGAACGCGGCTGCCAGGACCGCACCGACCGCGACCCCCGGTGCAGCCTCGGTCTCGCCGTCGACCCGCTGCGCCCCTACACGGCCGAGAACGTCGTCCCCGTCCGGGTCTGGCACGACGACACCCTCGACGCCGACTGCCAACTCCCGACCGGTCTGCCGATCATCGACGAGGAGGACCGCACCTCCACCCTCTGGTACCGCGTCCACCTCCCCGACCGCACCACCGCCTGGCTCCCCGCCGTCCGCACCAGGGACCGCCCGGAGCTCGTCCGCTGTCCCTGAGCCCGGCCCGGCCCTTGCCCGGACGTGCTCACCGGGGCGCCGCCCTCCGGATGTTTCCGGATTCACCGCCCCGCGCGCCCCCGGTTAGCGTGGCGACGGCGTCCGCCGGAGCGGCCGGCCGGCCCGGAGTCCAGGGAGCAGCGATGCCCGTCACCGCCACCACCAGCCGCCCGAGCGCCGCCGGGCTCGGGCGCCAGGAGCGCGAGGTGCTCCACGCGGTCGGCTGCGGGCTGAGGGACGACGAGATCGCCGCCGCGCTCGCCCTCCCCGAGGAGGCCGTGGCCGGGGTGCTGGCGCGGATCCTCGGGCAGCTCGGGCTGCGCGACCGGGCCGCCGCCATCGTCCACGCCTTCGACTGCGGTCTGGTCGCACCCGGGCGCGGCCCGCGCACCCGGGCGGTGCGCCCGCTGCCGCGCGGCGCCGGCTGTCGGCCGGCCGGGCCGAAGGTGCAGATCTCCGTCCTGGGACCGCTGCGCGCCTGGCAGGACGGACGGCCGCTGGACCTGGGCCACCTGCGCCAGCGGGCCGTCCTGGCGGCGCTGGCGCTGCGGGCGGGACGCACCGTCAGCCGGCAGGAGCTGCTGGACGGGGTGTGGGGGGCGGAGCCGCCGGTCACCAACGTGGTGCCGGTCCACATCTACCGGCTGCGCAAGAGCCTGCGGATCGGGGACAGCCCGGACTCGGTGATCGAGCACGACCGGTGCGGCTACCGGCTCGCTCCCGGCGCGGCCGACGTGGACCTGGCCCGGATGGAGCGGCTGGTCACCGACGCCGGTGCGGCCCATCGGGCGGGCGACCCGGCCGAGGCGGTCCGGCTCTGCTCCCGGGCGCTCGGCCTCTTCCGCGGGGAGCTGCTGGCCGGCCTGCCCGGCCCGCTCGCCGAACTGGAGCGGCTGCGCCTGACCGAACGCCGGATCGCCGTCGCCCAGCGGAAGCTGGAGTGGCAGCTGCTGCTGGGCCAGGACGCCGAGGCGGCCGCCGAGTTGTTCGCGCTGTCCGCGGAGCACCCCCTGAACGAGCCGGTGGCCGCGCTGCTGATGCGCGCGCTGTACCGGGGCGGCCGGCAGGCCGACGCACTGGCCGTGTACGACCGCACCCGGCGCCGGCTGGCCGAGGACCTGGGGGTGCCGCCGAGCCGGCTGCTGCGGCGCACCTGCCGGCTGATCCTGAGCGGCGACGAGGCCGGGCTCGGCCTCGCCGGAGCCGCCCGCTGAGGCGGACGGGCGCGGCGGGGCCCCCCGGGGGGGGGGCCGCGGGGGCGGGGGGGGGGGGCCCCGGGGCCCGGGGGGGGGGGCCGCGGCCCCCCCCCCCCCCCGGGCCCGGGCCCCAACCCCCCCGAAAGACTTAT
>NZ_JBIWJF010000059.1:0-15938 GCF_044764985.1 Kitasatospora sp. NPDC093550 | reverse complement strand
CGCGCTGGCCTCCTCGGTGTGGACCAAGGACCACGCCCGCGCCATGCGGATGTCCCGCCGCCTGGACTTCGGCTGCGTCTGGATCAACACCCACATCCCGCTGGTCGCCGAGATGCCGCACGGTGGCTTCAAGAAGTCGGGCTACGGCAAGGACCTGTCGTCCTACGGCTTCGAGGACTACACCCGCGTGAAGCACGTCATGACCGCGATCTAGCGGGTCACGACGTCGGACGCAGGATGACGGCCGTCCGAGACCGTTCGGTCGTATGAACCGACCATGGGCCCGGGTCTTTTCGACCCGGGCCCTGTGCCTTTGCATCCTGTCGACGGATCGCGCGACCGACTGACAAGATGAAACTGCACTTCGCCGACGCCCGGCCCTAGCCTTACCGGCATGAGCATCCCCACCGCTGACTCAGCCGCCGGCCAGGCCGTCAAGGCCGCCGACCGCGCGCACGTCTTCCACTCGTGGTCCGCCCAGGCGCTGATCGACCCCCTCGCGGTGGCCGGCGCCGAGGGCTCGTACTTCTGGGACTACGACGGCAACCGCTACCTCGACTTCTCCTCGCAGCTGGTCAACACCAACATCGGCCACCAGCACCCCAAGGTGGTCGCCGCGATCCAGGAGCAGGCGGCGAAGCTCTGCACCCTCGCGCCCGGCTTCGCGGTCGAGCCGCGCAGCGAGGCCGCCCGGCTGATCGCCGAGCGCACCCCGGGCGACCTGGACAAGATCTTCTTCACCAACGGCGGCGCCGAGGCCAACGAGAACGCCATCCGGCTGGCCCGGCTGCACACCGGCCGGCAGAAGGTGCTCTCCACCTACCGCTCGTACCACGGCGCCACCGCCAACGCGATCGCCCTCACCGGCGACCCCCGGCGCTGGGCCAACGAGACCGGCGTCTCCGGTGTGGTGCACTTCTGGGGCCCGTACGCCTACCGCTCCAACTTCCACGCCGAGAACGAGGCGCAGGAGTGCGAGCGCGCGCTGCGGCACCTGGAGGAGGTGATCGCGTTCGAGGGGCCGGGCACGGTCGCGGCGGTCATCCTGGAGACCGTCGTCGGCACCGCGGGCATCCTGATCCCGCCGCCGGGCTACCTCGCCGGGGTGCGGGAGATCTGCGACCGCTACGGCATCGTGTTCATCCTCGACGAGGTGATGGCGGGCTTCGGCCGCACCGGCGAGTGGTTCGCCGCCGACCACTGGGGCGTCACCCCGGACCTGCTCACCTTCGCCAAGGGCGTCAACTCGGGCTACGTGCCGCTGGGCGGCGTGGCGATCAGCGCCGAGATCGCGGCCACCTTCGCCGAGCGGCCGTTCCCGGGCGGCCTCACCTACTCCGGCCACCCGCTGGCCTGCGCCTCGGCGGTGGCGACCATCAACACGATGGCGGAGGAGGGCATCGTCGAGAACGCCAAGCACATCGGCGAGACCGTGCTCGGCCCCGGCCTGCGCGAGCTGGCCGAGCGGCACCCGTCGATCGGCGAGGTCCGCGGCCTGGGCGTGTTCTGGGCGCTCGACCTCGTGAAGGACCGGAGGACCCGCGAGCCGCTGGTGCCGTACAACGCCGCCGGCGCAGCCAACGCGCCGATGGCCGAGCTGGCCGCCGCCTGCAAGCAGCGCGGGCTCTGGCCGTTCGTCAACATGAACCGCTTCCACGTCGTCCCGCCGTGCACCGTCACCGAGGAGGAGGCCAAGACCGGCCTCGCGGTGCTGGACGAGGTGCTGTCGCTCACCGACGCGCACACTGTCTGACGTACCGACCGGACGGCCCCGGGCACCCCGTGTGCCCGGGGCCGTCCCACGCCCCGGAAGGCCGCTCATGCCCAGCAGCTCCACCCTGACCCGCCGTACGTCCCGCTCCTCGCTCATCCGCCGGCGTTCCGTGCTCGGCGGGGCCGCGCTGCTCGGCGCCGGCACGCTGACCGGCTGCGGGATCCCGTCCGCCTACGTCGCCGAGGACCGGCGCTCGGCGCCGGACCGCTCGGAGAGCGACAAGCGGCTCGCCTTCTCCAACTGGACGCAGTACATCGACACCGACGACCAGGGCGGGCGCCCGACCCTGGACGGCTTCACCGCGAAGACCGGGATCGAGGTCACCTACACCGAGGACATCAACGACAACGACGAGTTCTTCGGCAAGGTCAGCCCGGTGCTCACGCAGGGCGCCGACCCCGGCCGGGACCTCATGGTGGTCAGCGACTGGATGGCCGGCCGGTACGTCTCGCTGGGCTGGGTGCAGGCCATGGACCGGGCCAACCTGCCCAACGTCACCGCCAACCTGGACCCGCAGCTCGCGAACCCGGCCTTCGACCCCGGGCGCCGGCGCAGCGTCCCCTGGCAGTCCGGGATCACCGGCATCGCGTACAACCGCAAGGCGCTCGGCCGGGAGATCAAGTCGACCGCCGACCTGTGGGCGCCCGACCTCAAGGGCCGGGTCACGCTGTTCGCCGGGCTGGACGAGGCGCTCGGGCTGCTGATGCTCTCCCAGGGCGCCGACATCGCGGCCTTCGACGACGACGACGCGCACAAGGCGATGGACCTGGTGCAGAAGATGGTCGACACCGGCCACGTCCGCCGTTTCACCGGCAACGACTACACCAGCGACCTGGCCTCCGGCGCGGCGCTCGCCTGCCAGGCCTACTCCGGCGACGCCGTCCAGCTCACCGCCGAGAACCCGGACATCGCGTTCGTGGTGCCGGAGGAGGGCGGCGAGCTGTGGGCCGAGAGCCTGATGATCCCCAACCGGGCCGGCCACAAGCGCAACGCCGAGCTGCTGATCGACTACTACTACCAGCCCGAGGTGGCCGCCGAACTGGCCGCGTTCGTCCAGTACATCTGCCCGGTGCCGGCCGCCCGCGAGGTGCTGGCGGCCGGCGGCGACAGGGAGAAGGCCGAACTCGCCGAGAACCCGCTGGTCTTCCCGACCGAGGAGCTGCGCGCCCGGCTGCGCTCCATGCGCGACGTCACCTCGGCCGAGCGGCCCCGGCTGCACAAGGTCTGGGGCCGGATCACCGGGGTGTGAGCCCCGGGGCCCGAGGGGTCTCAGCGCCGTACGGCGTCCAGGGCGAGCAGGGCGACGTGCAGGGACAGGCAGGACTCGACCTGGTCGAGGTCGACGCCCAGGATCCGCTCGACCTTGTGCAGCCGGTCGTAGAAGGACGGCCGGGACAGGTGCGCGGCGTCCGCCGCGGCCGACTTGTTCCGGCCCTGCTCCAGGTAGATCCGCAGCATCTGCACCAACTGGCCGTTGTGCTCGGCGTCGTGGGCCAGCAGCGGGCCCAGCTCGCGCTCCACGTAGGTCTGCAGCCGGGCGTCGTCGCGCAGCAGGTGGAGCAGGCCGCGCAGCCGGACGTCCGGCAGCCGGTAGTAGGAGGCGGTGCGGCCGCCGGGCGAGTCGTGCAGCGCGGCGTCGGCGACCTGAGTGGCCTCCAGCAGGGTGCGCCGGGCGTCGCGGACCGAGCCGACCGAGGAGCCGACCGCGACCACCGGGCCCGCCGGGTCGGCGCCCTCCCGGGCGGCCTCGGCGGCCATCCGGCGCAGCGCGGCCGAGAAGGCGTCCAGGGCGGCGTGCTCGTCCTGCTGGGTGCCGAGCGCGATCAGCAGGCCGACGGCCTCGTCGTCCAGCGCGCCGACCAGGGCGGAGAGCCGGGCGGCCCGGACCGCCCCGGCCGCCAGTTCGGTGAAGTCGCGCAGCCGGGCCTGCGCCTCCAGCGCGGCCGGGATCGGCCCGCGCCGCTGCCGCAGCACCACGCCGACCAGTCGCCGGCCCTCCAGCGGGACGCCGAGCGCCTGGGCGCGCAGCGCGGCCTCGGAGACGGTCAGCGCGTGGGTGAGGATGCCGGAGAGCAGGGTGCGGTGGGTCTGCCGCTCCAGGCTCTCCCGGTCGCGCACCACCAGCCGGTTGAGCGCCAGCGCGGAGGCGCCGCGCTCCAGCAGCATGGTGTGCGGGTGGGCCTCGCCGGCGGGCAGCGGTCCGGGCTCCTGGACCAGCACCAGTCGGCCCCAGTCCTGGCCGCGGGCACCGACGGTGGTGACCAGCCAGCCGCTGCGCGGGTCGTGGCCGGTGCGGCCGGAGGGACGGACCCCGCGCGAGCGGCGCTCCCAGTCCTCCAGCACCTCTGCCTCCGGACGCCCGGCGGTGTCGTGGGCGAGCACCTGGTGGGCCAGGTTCTCCAGGACGACCGGCGCGCCCGCCATCCGGGCCACCTGCCGGATCACCTCGGGCGGCTCGGCGCCCTCCACCACCAGCTCGTTGAACACCTGGTGGACGGACTCGGAGACGCGCAGCTGCTCCAGCTGGGCGTTGACCACCAGGGCGTGCACCGCCTCGGTGACGGCGACGAAGCGCAGCTCGCGGCGGAGCGTGATCAGCGGCAGTCCGCGCTGCTCGGCGGCGTTCACCAGCGCGCGGGGGAGCGCGTCGAAGTAGCGCCGCCCGTACTCGACGACCAGGCCGGCCACTCCGACCTCGTCCAGCTCGCGGACGTAGCGGGCCAGGCCCTCGCGGTCCTCGGGCAGCGCGATGCCGGTGGTCAGCACCAGCTCGCCGCCCCGGAGCATGCCGGCCACGTCGGGCAGCTCGCTGACGTGGACCCAGCGGACCGGCCGCTCCAGGTGGTCGGCGCCGGCCACCACCTGGGGCAGGCCGCGCCGCATCACCTCCAGGTCGAGTACGCGGGCGACGGTGGGGAGCATCGCGGGGCCTCCAGGTCGGGAGGGGGAACAGCGCGGGCCGGGCTGATCAGAGTGTCAGGTGAATCATCCATCCTCCGGACGACCTGTCGCCCTGCCGGGACCCTTGCAGCCTGTAAGGCGCTTCACGCCGGGGTTGTCGCAGTGACCCTTGTCACGCCGGGGTGGCAACGGGCATGGTCAGCGGGTCGGCCGTGGCGGAAAACCGGCCACGCACAGGAATCCGTCGCGTAACCAGAAAGCAACAGCGGAATCCCTTGCTAGGACCCCGCCCGACTGTCAGGATCGCGCAACCCCCTAGTGATCGACACGGCGGAATCCGCTACCCGCGGAGGCGCGATGTCGCGTTGCGCAGTCGTACCACCGGCACTTGGAGGAACCAGATGGACCTGACCGACTTCGGCGCGGGCGCGCAGTACATCGCGGGCCGCCCGACCCGGGGCAGCGGCGAGCCCTTCCAGGTCGTCAACCCCGCCGACGGCAGCGTCGTCGAGCAGGTCGCCCTGGCCGGCACCGGGGACGTGGACGCCGCCGTCGCCGCCGCGAGGGCCGCCCTGCCCGGCTGGTCCTCGGCCACCCCCGGCGCGCGCTCCGAGGCGCTCACCCGGCTGGCCGGCGTGCTGACCGAGGCCGCCGCGGACCTCGCCCGGGTGGAGACCGCGCAGACCGGAAAGCCGGTCAAGCTGGCCACCGAGTTCGACGTCCCCGGCACCGTCGACAACACCGCGTTCTTCGCCGGCGCGGCCCGCAACCTGGAGGGCAGGGCGGCCGGCGAGTACTCCGGCGACCACACCTCCTACGTGCGGCGCGAGGCGATCGGCGTGGTCGGCTCGATCTCGCCGTGGAACTACCCGCTGCAGATGGCCGCCTGGAAGATCCTCCCGGCGATCGCGGCGGGCAACACCATCGTGCTCAAGCCGGCCGAGCTGACCCCGCTCACCTCGCTGATGTTCGCCGCCGCCTGCACGGCGGCGGGGATCCCGGACGGCGTGGTCAACGTGGTCACCGGCGCCGGGCGCACCGCCGGCGAGCACCTGGTCGGGCACCCGGACGTCGCGATGGTCTCCTTCACCGGTTCCACCGCCGTCGGGAAGCGGGTCGCCGAGATCGCCACCGCGAGCGTCAAGCGCACCCACCTGGAGCTCGGCGGAAAGGCCCCGTTCGTGGTCTTCGACGACGCCGACCTGGACGCCGCCGTGCACGGCGCGGTCGCCGCCTCGCTGATCAACGGCGGCCAGGACTGCACCGCCGCCACCCGCGCGTACGTCCAGCGCCCGCTGTACGACGCCTTCGTGGCCGGGGTGGCCGAGCTGTTCGCGGCGATCCGGATCGGCGACCCGCTGAACCCGCACACCGACCTCGGCCCGCTGGTCTCGTACACCCACCGGGACCGGGTGGCCGGCTTCGTGGAGCGCGCCCGCGGCTACGCCACCGTGGTCACCGGCGGCCGCGTGCCGCGGAAGGGCCACGACGGCCACGACCTCACCCGGGGCGCCTACTACCCGCCCACCCTGATCACCGGCGCGGCCCAGGACAGCGAGGTCGTCCAGGGCGAGGTCTTCGGCCCGGTGCTGGTCGTGCTGCCCTTCGACGGCGACGACGAGGGCCTGCGGCTGGCCAACGACACCCCCTACGGCCTGGCCGCCTCGGCCTGGACCACGAACGTGCACCGCTCGCTGCGGGCCACCCGGGAGATCGCGGCCGGGTGCGTCTGGGTCAACGACCACATCCCGATCATCAGCGAGATGCCGCACGGCGGCTACAAGGCGTCCGGCTACGGCAAGGACATGTCCCAGTACTCCCTGGACGAGTACACGCAGGTCAAGCACGTCATGTTCGACACCACCGCGGTGGCCCGCAAGGACTGGCACCGCACCGTCTTCGGAGACAGATAACCCCCCCAGGACCAGGGGCGCTTCCCCCACGCCCCCCTCTCCCCCCAGGAGGCCCGTTCCATGGCGTTCAACGAGCTCACCGACGGTCTGCCCGAACCGGTCCGCAGGGCCTGGGAGCGCAGCCTGACCAGCGGCCGGGCCGCACTCGGCCGCCGCACCCTGCTGCGCGCCGCCGCCCTCACCGCCGGAGCCGGCACCCTGGCCGCCTGCGGCATCCCGGCGGCTCCCCGGGCGACCGGTGACTCCACCGCGAACGCCGCCAAGGACCTCTCGGACACGGAGAAGGAGGTCGACTTCTCCAACTGGCCGCTCTACGTGGACACCGACGAGCAGGACAAGGAGAAGCACGGCACCCTGGACGCCTTCACCCAGGCCACCGGGATCAAGGTCAAGTACACCGAGGACGTCAACGACAACGTCGAGTTCTTCGGCAAGATCAAGCCGCAGCTCGCCTCCGGCCAGGACACCGGCCGCGACCTGGTGGTGCTCACCGACTGGATGGCCGCCCGGCTGATCCGGCTCGGCTGGGTGCAGAAGCTGAACCCGGCGAACGTCACCACCGCGATCACCAACGTCGAGCCGCGCTTCCGCGCCCCCGACTGGGATCCGGGGCGGCTCTACTCCTACCCGTGGGCCGGCATCCAGGTCGTCGTCGCCTACAACAAGAAGGCGACCAAGGGGAAGGAGGTCGCCAGCGTCTCCCAGCTGCTGGACGACCCCGAGCTCAAGGGCCGGGTCACCTTCCTCTCCGAGATGCGCGACAGCATCGGGATGGTCCTGCTGGACATGGGCAAGGACCCGGCGAAGTTCACCGCGGACGACTTCGGCGCCGCGATCGCCCGGGTGCAGAAGGCCGTCGACAGCAAGCAGATCCGCCGTTTCACCGGCAACGACTACGGTCAGGAGCTCTCCTCCGGCGACATCGCCGCCTGCGTCGCCTGGGGCGGCGACCTGATCCAACTGCGCGCCGACAACCCGGACATCGAGTTCGTCGTCCCCGAGAAGGGCTTCATCTCCTCGACCGACAACCTGCTGGTCCCGGCCAAGGCGCAGCACAAGACGAACGCGGAAAAGCTGATCGACTTCTACTATCAGCCGAAGATCGCGGCGCAGCTGGTCGCCGGCATCGGCTACGTCTCCGCCGTCACCGGGATGAAGGAGGAGCTCGCCGCCCTCGCCCCGGACAGCGCGGCCAACCCGCTGGTCGTACCCACCCCCGAGATGGCGGCCAAGGCGCACGTGTTCCGCACGCTCACCGAGAGCGAGGAGAGCGACTTCGAGCAGAAGTTCTCCAAGCTCATCGGCGCCTGACCCCCGTCCACGGCAGAGAACCCAGGAAGACACCACCCCATGACAGACCAGCAGCGCGACGCGGCCGCCGGCGGCGACGTCCGGCTCACCGGCATCGGCAAGACCTACGGCTCCTTCACCGCCGTCCACCCCCTCGACCTGACCGTGCCCCAGGGCTCCTTCTTCGCCCTGCTCGGCGCCTCCGGCTGCGGCAAGACCACCACCCTGCGGATGATCGCCGGCCTGGAGGAGCCCACCAGCGGCACCGTCCTGATCGGCGGCCAGGACGTCACCGCCCTGCCGCCGTACAAGCGGCCGGTGAACACCGTGTTCCAGAGCTACGCGCTCTTCCCGCACCTGGACATCTTCGAGAACGTCGCCTTCGGCCTGCGCCGGCGCGGCAAGAAGGACGTCAAGAAGCAGGTCGACGAGATGCTGGAGCTGGTCGAACTCGGCCAGTACGCCCGGCGCAAGCCGCACCAGCTCTCCGGCGGCCAGCAGCAGCGCGTCGCCGTCGCCCGCGCCCTGATCAACCACCCGCAGGTGCTGCTCCTGGACGAGCCGCTCGGCGCGCTCGACCTCAAGCTCCGCCGCCAGATGCAGCTGGAGCTCAAGCGGATCCAGACCGAGGTCGGCATCACCTTCGTCCACGTCACCCACGACCAGGAGGAGGCCATGACCATGGCCGACACCATCGCGGTGATGAACGGCGGCCGGGTCGAGCAACTGGGCGCGCCCGCCGAGCTGTACGAGAACCCCGCCACCACCTTCGTGGCCAACTTCCTCGGCCAGTCCAACCTGCTGCCCGCCGAGGTCGCCGGCACCGAGGGCGGCGACCTGCTGCTGCGCGCGGCCGGCGCCCGCCTCAGCGTGCCGAAGGCCCGCTGCGCGACCGACGCCAAGAAGGTCCACCTCGGCGTGCGCCCGGAGAAGATCACCATCACGCACGCCTCCGAGCAGGTCGCCGAAGGCCGCAACGAACTGGTCGGCACGGTGCTCGACTCCAGCTTCATCGGCGTCTCCACCCAGTACGTGGTGCGCACCGAGGGCGGCCAGGAGGTCACCGTCTTCGAGCAGAACATGGAGCGCGACGCCCGGATCGTCCCCGGCGCCGCCGTCCGGCTGCACTGGAACCCGGCCCACTCCTTCGCCCTGGACGCCTCGCAGGCGATCGACGCGGGCACCGCGGAGGAGGCCGCATGACCGCCACCACCCCGGCCGCGCCGCCGCAAGTCATCCCGCTGACACCGGCGGAGCGCAAGCCCCGGCGCAAGCTCACCCCGTACTGGCTGCTGCTGCCCGGCATCGCCTGGCTGGTGGTCTTCTTCGCCGTCCCGATGGTCTACCAGGCGTCCACCTCGCTGCAGACCGGCTCGCTCGAAGAGGGCTTCAAGGTCACCTGGCACGTCTCGACCTACTGGGACGCCCTGGTCGAGTACAAGTGGCACTTCGTCCGCTCGTTCTCCTACGCGGGCGTCGCCACCGTGCTCTGCCTGGCCGTCGGCTACCCGCTCGCGTACACGATCGCCTTCAAGGCGAACAAGCGCTGGCGCAACGTCATCCTGATCCTGGTCATCGCGCCGTTCTTCACCAGCTTCCTGATCCGCACGCTGGCCTGGAAGACCATCCTGTCCGACGGCGGCCCGGTGGTCGGCGCGCTGAACGCGTTGCACGTCCTGGACCTCACCAACCTGGTGGGACTCACCTCCGGGGACCGGGTGCTGGCCACGCCCCTCGCGGTGGTCTGCGGTCTGACCTACAACTTCCTGCCGTTCATGATCCTGCCGCTGTACACCTCGCTGGAGCGGATCGACCCCCGCCTGCACGAGGCGGCCGGCGACCTCTACGCCCGGCCGTTCACCACCTTCCGCAAGGTCACCTTCCCGATCTCGCTGCCGGGCGTGGTCGCGGGCACCCTGCTGACCTTCATCCCCGCCTCCGGCGACTACATCAACGCCCAGCTGCTGGGCTCGCCGAGCGAGCAGATGGTCGGCAACGGCATCCAGAAGCAGTTCCTGAACGTGCTCGACTACCCCACGGCGGCCGCGCTGAGCTTCATCCTGATGGCCCTGATCCTGGGCATGGTGACGGTCTACATGCGCAAGGCCGGGACGGAGGAACTGGTCTGATGTCCCGCATCCTGAAGTGGGTCCGCGCCCACCTGGTGGTGCTGGCCGGGCTGCTGGCCCTCGCCTACCTGGTGCTGCCCAACCTGGTCGTGCTCGCCTTCTCGTTCAACAGGCCGGTGGGCAAGTTCAACTACGAGTGGAACGAGTTCTCCACCGACGCCTGGACCAACCCCTGCGGCGTGGCCGACATGTGCCAGTCGCTTTCGCTCAGCCTGCAGATCGCGGTGTTCGCCACCATCGGCGCCACCGTGCTCGGCACCATGGTCGCCTTCGCGCTGGCCCGCTACCGCTTCCGCGGCCGCTCCGCCACCACCGCGATGATCTTCCTGCCGATGGCCATGCCCGAGGTCGTCATGGCCGCCTCGCTCGGGACGCTCTTCCTCAACATGCGCATCCCGTTCGGCTTCACCACCATCCTCATCGCGCACATCATGTTCTGCCTCAGCTTCGTCGTGACGGCGGTCAAGGCGCGCGTGATGAGCATGGACCCGAGGCTCGAACAGGCCGCCCAGGACCTCTACGCGACCCCCGCCCAGACCTTCCTGCGGGTCACCCTGCCGCTGGCGGCGCCCGGCATCGCCGCGGGCGCGCTGCTCAGCTTCGCGCTCTCCTTCGACGACTTCATCATCACCCAGTTCAACTCGGGCCCGACCACGGTCACCTTCCCGATGTTCGTCTGGGGCGCCTCGCAGCGCGGCATCCCGGTGCAGGTGAACGTCATCGGCACCGCGATGTTCCTCGCCGCCGTGGTGCTGACCGTCGCCGGCCAGTGGCTCGGCAACCGCCGGAAGGCCACCGCCTGACGTACGGTCGGTCAGCGGTGGCTCGTAACGTCATCTATCCGTAGAAAGTGGCTGATAATGCATGGACTCCGCCCGCGCACTCAGTGACGCCAGGCCCACCCCCTTCTGGCTGGAGGACCCGGGCCGGCCGGCGGCGCTGCCCGCCCTGGTCGGCGACACCACCTGCGACCTGCTGGTCGTCGGCGGCGGCTACTCCGGTCTGTGGACCGCCCTCATCGCCAAGGAACGCGATCCCTCGCTGGACGTCGTGCTGGTCGAGGGCAACGAGGTCGGGTGGGCCGCGTCCGGGCGCAACGGCGGATTCTGCGCGGCCAGCCTCACCCACGGCTTCGGCAACGGCCTGGACCGCTGGCCGTCCGAACTCGCCCAGCTGGAACGCCTCGGTGCCGCCAACCTCGACGGCATCGAGGCCACCCTCAAGCGCTACGGCATCGACGCGGAGTGGGAGCGCACCGGCGAGATCGACGTCGCCACCCAGCCCCACCAGGTCGAGGAACTGCACGAGCTCGCGGAGGCGGTCGCCCGCCACGGCCTCGACATCACCGTCCTGGACGCCGACCAGCTGCGCGCCGAGGTGAACTCGCCGACCTTCCTCGGCGGCCTCTGGGACAAGGAGGGCGTGGCGATGGTCCACCCCGCCAAGCTCGCCTGGGGCCTCAAGGAGGCCTGCCTCAGCCAGGGCGTGCGCGTCTTCGAGCACACCCGGGCCACCGACCTGCGGGAGTACGGCAGCGGCATGGCCGCCCGCACCCCGTACGGCCGGGTCTTCGCCCGCCGGGTCGCGCTCGGCACCAACGTGTTCCCGTCCCTGCTCAAGCGGGTCCGCCCGTACGTCGTGCCGGTGTACGACTACGCGCTGATGACCGAGCCGCTCAGCGAGGAGCAGCTCGCCTCGATCGGCTGGCGCGGGCGACAGGGGCTCGGCGACAGCGCCAACAAGTTCCACTACTTCCGGCTCTCCGCCGACAACCGGATCCTCTGGGGCGGCTACGACGCGGTCTACCACTACGGCGGCCACGTCCGGCACGAGTACGACCAGCGGCCGGAGACCTTCCGCACCCTGGCGAACAACTTCTTCCGCTGCTTCCCGCAGCTGGAAGGGCTGCGCTTCACCAACGCCTGGGGCGGCGCCATCGACACCTGCAGCCGGTTCTCGGCGTTCTTCGACACCGGGTACCGGGGCAAGGTCGCGTACGCGGTCGGCTACACCGGGCTCGGCGTCGGCGCGACCCGGTTCGGCGCCGAGGTGATGCTCGACCTGCTCGCGGGCGAGCGCACCGAGCGCACCTCGCTGGAGATGGTGCGCAGCAAGCCGCTGCCGTTCCCGCCCGAGCCGGTGCGCTGGGCCGGGATCGAGATCACCACCCGGTCGCTGGAGCGGGCGGACCGCAACGGCGGCCACCGCAACCTCTGGCTGCGCACGCTCGACCGGCTGGGCCTGGGCTTCGACAGCTGACGTACGGGCCGACCCCGGCCGACAGCCGACCGTACGGGCCGACCTCGCGAGCCGACCTCGGTCGCCACCCGTGCGGACCCGTGTAAGTCGCCACCCGTGCGGACCCGTGTAAGAGGGACCCGCCGTCCGCCTCTCCTTGGTGACGGCGGGTCCCGGTCTTTCCCGCCGCGCCCCAACGGCACGAACGGCGAGGAGCGGGGACAGACATGGAGAGCAGCGGACTGCACTGGCTCGCCCAGGCGGCACCGGACCCGGAGTCCTTCCGGGAGCAGTGGGAACGCACCGGGCTGGGGCTGATGCTGCTCCCGGCCGGCCGCCGCTGGGACGTCCTGTCCGTCCCCGGCCGACTCGGCCGCCCGGTGGTGGAACTCCTGGACACCGGCCTCTGCGGCCCGGTCCTCGCCGACTTCGGCGAGGGGCACGTGAGCTTCCTGGTGCCGCCCGGCACCGCTGCCCGCTGGGTCGGCACCGGCGTGCGCGGTGCCGGGGAGGGCACCTGGATCGCGCTCCCGCACCCCGAGCGGCGCAGCCGGGGCGTGCGCTGGCTCGTCCCGCCCGACGGCTCCGGGCGGCTCAACGACCCGGTGCTGCTGGAGCTCGCCCTGCACGAGGCTGCGGCGGTGCTCGGCGGGTGGTGAGCCGGGGCGGGGCGAGAGCGGCCCGTCGGTCGGCGGGTCGGCGGTGCCGGTCTACCGGACGGCCGGACTAGCGGACTGCCGGTCCGCTAGTCCGTCGGTCGGCGGTGGCGCGCGGAGCGGGCGGTCGCGTCAGACTGGAGGCGTGACCACCGTTCCGCACGCCGTCGACGCCTCCCTGCGACCCGGACCGGCCCAGCTGCGCCTGGCCGGCCTGGCCGCGCCGGTCTGCGAACGGTACGGCCTCGCCCTGGCCGGTGGGCACGCGCTGCGCGCCCACGGTGTCGCCGCCTGCGCGCAGGACGGGCTCACCCTGGCGACCGGCGGCGCCGATCTGGCGGAAGTGGCCGACGCGCTGGCCGAGGCGTACCGGGCGGCCGGCGGCGGCGTGGCCGAGCGGCCGGGAACCCCGCGGCTGGAGCAGCTCACCGTCCGGCTGGCGCTGGGCGGCCGGACGCACTCGGTGGACCTGCGCAAGGAGCCGTTGGGCCACCGGCCGGTCCGGTTCGACCTCGGCGCACCCGGGCCGGACGAGCCGCCGGTGGTGCTGCCGGTGGTCGCCCTGGAGGACGCGGCGGCGCTGACCACCGTGCTGCTCGTGGACCGGGGCATGCCACGCGACCTGATCGACGTCCACGCCCTCACCCGCTACTACAGCGAGGGCGAACTGCTGGCACTGGCAGGTGAGTTGGACCCGGATTTCCAGCCCGCCGCGCTCGCCGACCGGCTGGAGACGCTCGCCGAGGCCGCGGACGGCCGGTTCCGCGCCCGCGGCGTCCCGGCCGGGGCGGTGGGCGAGCGGAAGCGGTGGGCGCTGGCGTGGGCGCAGGACCTGCGGCTGGACCTGCTGGAGACCCAGGAGGCGGCGGACGGGCTGCACGACCCGTACCTGGAGGAGCCGTCCCCGGAGGACGAGGAGGCCTGAGCCTCCGACGCCACGGGACGGGACCTCCGCGCCCCGCGGAGGACCGGTGACACGTTCGGAGCAGCAACCGGACGACCTGTAAGGCTGAATCCGAGATCCCCGTCAGCCTGTTCGTTGAGCCTCGCCCGTAGGGCGACCAGACTGGGAGACGAGCGCGGTAGCCCCGTGAATTTCCGTCGCCCGGCCCACTCGCGGGCGGCGCCAGACCGGACCGGTGGCAGGACGCCGCCCGGGACTTCGGAGGCAGACGGACCTTGAGCAAGCACATCATCCACTGGATCGGCGGCAAGCCGGTCGCCACCGCCGGTGCGGCGCCCCGCCGCGGTGACATCTTCGACCCGGCCACCGGCCAGGTCGCCGGCCAGGTCGACTTCGCGGAGATCGCCGAGGTCGACCAGGCCGTGGCCGCCGCCGCCTCGGCCTTCACCGAGTGGCGCACCGCCTCGGTCGCCAGGCGGTCGACCGTGCTCTTCGCCTTCCGCGAGCTGCTGAACGCCCGCCGCGACGAGCTGGCCTCGATCATCGTGTCGGAGCACGGCAAGGTGCACTCCGACGCCCTGGGCGAGATCGCCCGCGGCCTGGAGGTCGTGGAGTACGCCTGCGGCATCCCGCAGCTCATCAAGGGCGGATTCACCGAGCAGGCCTCCACCGGCATCGACGTCTACTCGATCCGCCAGCCGCTCGGCCCGGTCGCGATCATCTCGCCCTTCAACTTCCCGGCCATGGTGCCGATGTGGTTCTTCCCGATCGCCATCGCGGCCGGCAACACCGTGGTGGTGAAGCCCTCGGAGAAGGACCCGTCCGCCGCCAACTTCCTCGCCGGGCTGTGGAAGGAGGCCGGCCTGCCGGACGGCGTCTTCAACGTCGTGCACGGCGACAAGGTGGCCGTCGACCGCCTGCTGGAGCACCCGGACATCAAGTCCGTCAGCTTCGTCGGCTCCACCCCGATCGCCCGCTACGTCTACGAGACCGGCACCCGCTACGGCAAGCGCGTGCAGGCCCTGGGCGGCGCCAAGAACCACATGCTGGTCCTGCCCGACGCCGACCTGGACCTCGCCGCCGACGCCGCCGTCAACGCCGGCTTCGGCGCGGCCGGCGAGCGCTGCATGGCGGTGTCCGTCCTGGTGGCGGTCGACCCGATCGGCGACGAGCTGGTCGAGAAGATCAAGCAGCGGATCGCCACCCTCAAGGTCGGGCCGGGCTGCAACGGCGACTCCGAGATGGGCCCGCTGGTCACCGGCCAGCACCGGGACAAGGTCACCTCCTACGTCGAGTCCGGCGTCGCCGACGGTGCCGAGCTCGCCGTGGACGGCCGCAAGCACCCGGTCACCGCCGAGGACAAGGACGGCACCCCCACCGCCGACGGCTTCTGGCTGGGCCCGACGCTGTTCGACCACGTGAAGCCCGGCATGTCCGTCTACAACGACGAGATCTTCGGCCCAGTCCTCTCGGTCGTGCGCGTCTCCTCCTACGACGAGGGCTTGGCGCTGATCAACGCCAACCCGTACGGCAACGGCACCGCCCTCTTCACCAACGACGGCGGCGCGGCCCGGCGCTTCCAGTTCGAGGTGGAGGTCGGCATGGTCGGCATCAACGTGCCGATCCCGGTGCCGGTCGCCTACTACTCCTTCGGCGGCTGGAAGGCCTCGCTGTTCGGTGACGCCCACGCGTACGGCCCGGACGGCGTGCACTTCTTCACCCGGGGCAAGGCCGTGACCCAGCGCTGGCTGGACCCGTCGCACGGCGGCATCAACCTCGGCTTCCCCACCAACAGCTGAGCCCGCGCCCCGCTGACGCGCCGACCGGACCCCCTCTCCCCGGGGTCCGGTCGGCGCGCGTTTGCCTGCTGTTTGCATCCGTCTGCCGAAGCGCGTAGAGTTCTTCGAGCTGCTCGGCAGGGAGCACCGGACACGCGTCTGCGCGGACGGTCCCGGGGCGGCCAATCCTCTGAAACACCACTTCCCAGATCCGTGCTGGGTCGCGTCCGCGTTCTGCGCTTCGTGGCTCGGTGCTGAATTGGCGTGCTCGTTTTATCGGATTGCGGCTGGATTCGCTTTTCGGAGCGGGGATCGGCTAGAGTTTGAAACGTCGGACGGGGCGTCAAACCCCGGA
>NZ_JBIWJF010000058.1:0-17381 GCF_044764985.1 Kitasatospora sp. NPDC093550 | reverse complement strand
GTCGCTGGGTGACGGGGTGCGGCGGGCGCTGGGTCGTGAGCCGAGGGACTTCGCGGACTACGCGCGGGAGGCCGCCGCCTCGGGCGTGTGGAACGGATGAGCGGACTCGTCCCGGAAGGCCGCGAGCGGCCGCCACCGGACGGGCGTCGGAACGGAATCTGAGCGGACTTAGGAGGGTCTGGTCATGTCGGACGGCACAACGGTCTGGTCGAGCGAACAGGGCATCGGCACACTGCCCGCCCACATCAAGGGCTTCGGTCTCATGCACGTGGCGATGCGCCGGGACGCGGCGCGGCTGAGCGCCGTCGCCGCGCGCGGTTCGTCGGGGTCCGGCGCGGGCCTGGCGGACTGGTTCGGGCGGCTGCGCGCGGTGATCGACTGGCACCACCACAGCGAGGACGAGATCCTCTGGCCGTACCTGCGTGGCCGGGTCGCCGGCTTCGACGGCAGCGGGGTCCTGGAGGAGGACCACGAGGCGCTGGACCGGTCGATGCGCCGGGTCGCGGGCGTGCTCGGCTCCGGCCTGCGCGCCGAACTGCCCGAGGCGGCCGAGGGGTTCGAGGCCCTGGTGAGCAAACACCTGGGGCACGAGGAGCCGGTGGTCTTCCCGGCACTGGCCGGCCTGCCGGTGGACGAGTACCTGCGGGTGGAGCGCCGGATCATCCAGAGCGCGCCGACCCAGGTGATGACCTACCTGCAGCCCTGGATGTTCGACGGCGCGGAAGCGGCCGCGGTCCGGGCGGTGTCGGCGACCATCCCGGCCCCCGTGCGGCTGATCGGGCGCACGGTGCTGGAGCGGCGCTACCGGCGCGGCCTGTCGGCGGTGCTCTGAGCGGGTCGGGCCGCAGGCGCGTGAGCCCGGCATCGCGGGCACCGCAAGGCGGGGCGCGTGCCCTCCTGCGGGCGCGGGTTCCGGTTGTCGCGCTTCCGTTGCGCGGTGCACCGCACGGTGGGCGGTGTCGTGTGTACCACGTTCGTCGGCACCGCAGTCCGCGGGCCGGGAGAGTGAAGGGGTCCTGAGATGCGTTCGGATCAGACCGCGGTTCCGCTGTCGTACTCCGCGCCGTCGGCCATCGGAGGTGTGGGGGTGGGGAGTTCGGTGCACGCCATCGGGCAGAACAAGGCGACCGGTCCGCTGCTGGTGGGCGCGACCATCGCGATGGGGCTGATGGCGGGGCTGTTCTTCGCCTTCGACGTGTCGGTCATGCCGGGTCTCGCGGCGGGTGACGACCGGACGTACGTGACGGCGATGCAGCACATCAACAAGTCGATCGAGAACGGGATGTTCGGCCTGGTCTTCGTCGGCGCCTTCGCGGCGACGGGTGTCGCGGCCTGGCTGCTGCACAAGGCGGGCCGGCGGCAGGCGGCGCTGTGGGCCGCGCTGGCGACGGCGCTGTACGTGGTGGCGCTGATCGTCACGATGGGCGTCAACATCCCGCTCAACAACCAGCTGGCGGCGGCCGGTGACCCGTCCCAGATCCAGGACTTCGCGTCCGTACGGGCCCACTTCGCGGACAGCTGGGTGCCGGCCAACATGCTCCGCACCGCGCTGTGCACGGGCGGCCTGCTGGCGCTCACCCGCTCCTTGGTGCTGTTCGGGCGCGCGAGCCGCTGAAACCCGTCCGCGTCGAGCGCAGGTGCCCGTCCGCCAGGTGCGGACGGGCACCTGCGCGTGCGCTTCGGACCTCTGAATCCGCCACGTCCGTACGTCAGTTGCAGCGGCCGCTGCCGCTGTGGCAGGGCGTGTACCCGGAGGGCAGCGGGGGCGGCGGCGCGGGGTGGCCGCGGTCGTAGTCGTGCTGCATCAGCACGCCGATCCCGAACAGCGCGACCACGGCCAGGAGTTGCAGCACGGCCGTGCGGTAGGCCCGGAGCAGGGCGGCGAGCCCGGCCAGGCCGACCGCGACGGCCAGCTGACCCTCGACGAAGGTCCGCCGGGCGCGGTCCAGGCGGTCCGCGACGCCCTCGGCGCCCTGGGCGGCCCAGCCGTCCATCCCGTACGCGAACATCCGGCCCAGGAACACCAGCACCATGACGAGCAGCAGCAGGACGCCGACGGTGAGGTCGGCGGCGGGCGAGGGCGTCGGCCGGCGCAGACGTCGGGCGGGGGCCTTCGGGGCGGCGGCGGGGGGCGGGGAGGCGGGAGGCGTGGGGGCGGTCGGTGCTGGTCCGGGCATGGGGAGAGCCTCGCAGGTCACGCGGTTGTGCGCCTGAGTAGGAGTACTCAGTTCGGCGCCCGTTCCGCCGGTGCGTCCGCTCCGGCCCGGGCCGTCGGGCGGACTGCGGAACCGGGCCGGGTGCGCCGGAGCGTGCGCCGGTGCGCCGGGTCGGTGCGTTCACCCAAGTCACGTGATGAGTCGGCGAGTTGGCGCTGACGAGGGATGTGGTGGAGCATGGGCGGGCCCGGTCTGTTGCGGCGCCCTTGCGCCGCGGCCGCGGCGCCGTACGCGTGCTGGGGGAGGAGGCTGGTCCGGTGAGTCCGGTGGATCGTCCGTTTCTGGTCCGGGGGAAGGCGGTACCCCTGGCCAGGTACCTGGCCGAGGAGGACATCGAGGGTCTGGTGGCCTGCTCGTGCATAGGGAACGAGGTGAGCATCGACCTCGCGGACACCCGGATCCTGGTGAGCCTGGTCGACGTCGCCGACGTGGTGAGGCTCAACTTCGACATGGTCCAGGACGGCCCGGCCAAGCCCCGCTCCTGGTCGCGCCGGCTGCCCGCCGGCACCGGCCCGCGCGAGATCGCGGCCCGGATCGCGCTGGACGTCCGCACCCTGGAGCGCGAGCTGGCACCGCTGCGACGCCGCCCGCCCGCGCTGCCGGAACAGCGCCGACCGGGCTGAGCGCCGGCCCCCGTAGAGTGGCGGCGTGGACAACGATCAACCCCGCGCCGACCACGGTCCGGCCGATGTCGCGCCCGTCGGCGACCCCTTCGCCGACGGACGCAACATGCTCTGGCTCCTGGACGGCTTCGACGCGGAGGACGAGCTCCGCTACTCCCGCGAGCTGGACCGGGAGGAGTACCTGCGGGTCCGCCCCCTCTTCGAGGGCGCGCCCGAGGTCCGGCTCGGCGAGGACGTCTGGATGGTGGCGGGCGACTACCGCGTCCCGCCCCGGCTGCTCGCGCCGCTGGGGGAACTGCTCGGCCCGCCGGCCCCGGTGGACGGCCTGGACCACTTCATCGGCGCCCGCCAGGACTTCCCCGACGGGTGGGAAGGCTGACGGGCCCCGAGGGTCTGAACCGGCTTCCTGATCCGGCGTCCTGGACCGGCGTCCTGAACCGGCGTCCTGAACCGGCGTCCTGAACCGGCGGCCGACGGGGTCTGCGCGTGTCTACGCGGCCGTCGCCCGCGCGGCCGCCCCGGCACGGACCCGCTGGCGCAGGAAGAGCGCGGCCCGGTCCAGGGCCTCGTCCGCCTCGTCGAGCACGCCGGCGAAGGCCTGGAACACGTGCGGTGCGTCGGCGGTCACGTCGAGGACGACGTCCACGCCCGCCGCGCTCGCCCGCGCGGCCAGGCGGGTCGAGTCGTCCAGCAGCACCTCGTTGGCGCCGACCTGGATCAGCATCGGCGGGAGGCCGGTCAGGTCGGCGTGGACGGCCGGGCTGAGCAGCGGGTGGCGCGGGTCGGCGTCGGCGAGGTACATCGCGCCGGTGTGGGCGAGGGCCTCGCGGGTGAAGATCGGGTCGATGCCCTCCTTGGTGTCCATGCTCTCGCCGGTCCGGGTCGCGTCGGCGCTGGGGGAGAAGGCCAGGACCGCGGCGGGCAGCGGGAGGCCCGCGTCCCGGGCGGCGAGGCAGGTGGTGACGGCCAGGCCGCCGCCGGCGGAGTCCCCGGCGAGGACGACGGTGGCCGGGTCCTCGCCGCGGTCGAGCAGGTCGCGGTAGGCGTTCAGGGCGTCGTCCGGCGCGGCCGGGAAGGGGTGTTCGGGGGCGAGCCGGTAGTCGAGCGAGAAGGCCGGCAGGCCGGTCCTGGTCACGAGGTTGCCGGTCAGCGAGAGGGCGGTCTCGGGAGAGCCGAAGACGAAACCGCCGCCGTGGAAGTAGAGGATCGTCCCGCCGCCCGGCCCGTCGGCCTTCCCGCCGCCCGGCCCGTCGCTCTTCCGGCCGTCCTTCCCGCCGTCCGGTCCACCGCCCGTGGGTTCCACGTGCAGGGCGGGCCGGCCGCCAAGGGTGGTCGGCGCGGTGCGGATGCCGCAGGGCACGATCATCCCGGCCATCAACTCCCGGAACCCGGCGCGGATCTCCTCGACCGAGTGGGGGCCTCCGGGGCCGGGGCGGCGGAGGATCTCGTCGACCCGGATGCGCTGTTCCCTGCTCATGGGCACACTCCTGCCACAAGTAGCTTCCCGTACACTATATGCCGTGGAATATACATCGAGCGGTGAGCGTGCCGCAGCAGCCGACCTCCGCGGATTCTTCGACGACCTGGTCCGGTGCGAGACGCGCCTGTACAACGCCCTCAACGACCGCCTGCGCGAGCGGCACGGGATCGTCACCTCGCAGTACGAGTTCCTGAGTTACCTGCGCACCCACCCCGGGTGCCGGGTCGCGGACCTCGCCGCCGAGTTCGCCATCGGCGTCGGGGCGACCAGCAAGGGCATCGACCGCCTGGAGAAGCTGGGATGGGCCGTCCGCCGCCCGAACCCCGCGGACCGCCGGTCCTCCCTGCTGGCCCTGACCGACAGCGGCGCGCAGCTCGTCGAGGAGGCGCGGCGGACCTTCACCGACGGCCTGGCCGAGCTGCTCGGAGGCACCCTCGACGCCTCCGCGCTGTCGGCCGCCGCCCGGGCCCTCGCGGCCCTGCGGTCCGTCCTCGAACGCGACCAGGTCGGCACCCCCACCGGCTGACCGGCCCCAGCCGGCGGCGACCTGGTGGACGTCTGCTGTGACCGGGGCGTCCGGCCGGTGCCGATCGGCGCCGACCCGACCGGCGGGCCGGCCGCCGACGAGAGCCTGTTCCGCGACCTGGACCGGACCGCCGGCCGACTCGCCCTGCTCGGGTCGGCCTGACGGCACCGGATCCGTCCGGCCGCGACTCGCCCGGAGGCTGGCTAGCGCGTGACCAGCCAGGACAGGCCCGCGGTCAGGTTCGCGCGCAGTGCCGGGTCCGCCACGGCCGGGGTGGGGTCGGTGGCGACGGCGATGAGCAGGTGCGGCAGGGTCTTGGGCCCGGTCAGCTTGAGGTCGCCGAGCTCCAGCGCGGTGCGGCCGGTGAGTTGGCGGAGCTCGCGCCCGTCCAGGAACCAGCGCAGGCGGGTGCCGGGCACCGGCAGGTCGACGGTCAGGCGGTCGGCGGCGGTGAGCCGACTGCCGGCGGGGGTGGGGCTGGTGAGCGGGGTGGCGTGGCGGTAGAAGCCGGCGATCATCGCCTCGCGCCCGGGCAGGTTGAACTCGCGGCCGAGCGAGCGCATGATCGAGTTCTCGGTCGGCCGGTACAGCCCGGCCGGGTAGTAGCCGCCGCCCTCGTACGCACCGACCGTCCCGCCGTCCGGGGAGGTCTGACCGAGCCAGCGCGACCACTTGGTGCCCTGCTGCCGCATCCGGTCGGCCGTCAGGGTGCTGATGTTGGCCTCGGCCGGCTCGTCGCCCTGGTACGTCCCCTGGCCGTCGTACGCGTACTCGTCGGCGAGCTTGCCCAGCGAGTGGCCGGTCTCGTGCACCGCGATCTGCCCGGACTTGGCGTTCCCGCCCGCGACCGTGGCGATGCCCTCGTAGCCGAGCGAGGACTTGACGTCGTTGTAGCCGGCACCGCCGTACTTGGCGCTGTTGGCGACCACCAGCACCAGGTCCGCCTGCGGGGCCTTGGCCGCGTACCGTTCGACCGCCTTCTCGTCCACGCAGAGCAGCCGCTCCACGCCGTCGCACCAGAAGTACGAGCCCAGCGCGGTGTGCCGCACCGTCGCCTGGTCCGGATCCCCGGTCACCCCCGACTCCGGTGAAACGGCCGACACGGCCCAGACGTTGAACAGTCCGCGGTAGGTGGCGTACGGCTCGACGGCGGTCACCTCGCGCCACTTCTCGGCCGCGTCGGTGAGGAACTTCTGCTGTTCCTGCGCGGCGTAGCCGTCCCCGATCACCACCACGTCCAGCTTGGTCGCCGGGTCGCCGCCGTGGACCAGCGGCGTCACGTCGCCGTCGCCCTGCAGCGGCGCCACGCCCTGGGGAGGTGCGGCGACGAAGGGGGAGGCGGTGGGGGCCTGGACGCGGGAGATGCTGCCGTCCTCGGCGAAGGCCTCCACCTGGCGGGTGGGCGGTGGGGCCGTGGTCCCGGCCGGGGCGCTCCAGGAGGGGGCGGCCCCGAGGAAGGCCGCGGCGAGAGCGGTGGTGAGCAGGGCGGTGGCGGTTCTGACGGGTATGCGGCGCACGGGTGTGGTCCTCCCCTGATGAGCGGTCTGTGGCTGACCGACCTCCTTCCCCTGTCGAGGACCTGACAATCGTGCGCGACCGCCGCCGGGACACGGTGGAGTCTCGCAACGGCCGAGGGGCCGCCGAACTCGGGGGCCCCTCGGGGTGGTGGGTTGACGGCCCGTAGGCCGGGTGTCAGGCGTCAGGCGTCACGCGTTGGCGCAGACGACGTAGACGCTGATGCCCACGGAGTCGTAGCCGGGCTGGTGGCCGAGACCGATCCAGCCGGTGCCGCTGTCGGTCGGGAAGCTGCCGTTGAGCACCGAGTTGACGCCCTGGGCCTCGGCGCCACCGCCGATGGCCCGCTTGCCGCTCGGGCAGTTGACGGTCCGGCGCTGGAAGTTGCCCACGTTGGCATTGGCCAGCTTGACGATCTGGTAGCCGTCCACGGACTGGCCGGAGGCGGGCTGCGCGCCCTGCTGGGCGGAGGCGGTGTCGGCCTGCGCCGTCCAGCCCACACCGGCGGCCAGCGCCAGCGTGATCGCGCAGGCGCCGAGGACGAGCTTGCTTCGCGTCATTGCGTCGTCTCCTTGACGGATCCGGCGAACCCCGTGAGTCGGGTGTCGCTCGACGCCAGTACATCGGCCGCAGGCGAACGGTAGGGGGCCCCGACCGTTAAACCCCACCTTTGATGGAATACGAAGCATTTTCCGGAATGCCGGGCGCTGCCCGCGAATCACCGTCCGCCGCCCGGCGCAGTGAACACCTTGCTGTGCATCGTTCCCGTCCTCTCCTGACGGTCGCTGTTCCCGCCGTCACAGTTCCGGTCAGCCGTCCGCGCGAGGGGTGTCTCGCCGAACGCCGGGCCGCCGGACGTCGCTCGTCCTGCCGGGAGAGCGCTCGGCCGGCTCGGGGACGTGGTCGGCGGCCCAGCTGGCCAGGATGCGCAGCGCGTCTTCGGAGTCGCTGCCCGGCTCGGCGCCGTAGGTGAACAGGATGAGGCCGTCGGCGGGCAGGTCGAGGGACTCGTAGGCGAGGTGCAGGGTGCCGACCACGGGGTGGTGGATGGCTTTGGCGCCCTGGTGGTACTGGCGGACGTCGTGGCCGGCCCAGCGGGTACGGAAATCGTCGCTGCGGGTGGACAGCTCGCCGATGAGGTCGGTGAGGTCCTTGTCGTAGGGGTCGCGGCCCGCCTGGGCGTGCAGGAGGGCGACCAGGTTGTCGGCGGCGCTCTCCCAGTCGCCCCAGAACTGGCGGGAGCGGGGGTCCAGGAATATGAACCGGCCGTGGTTGGGGGTGGCTCCCCCGGCGGCTTCGATCATGGGGGCGTACAGGGCGCGGCCGAGGCTGTTGGCCGCCAGGACGTCACCACGGCCGTTCAGGACGAACGCCGGGCAGGCCATGGAGTCCAGGAGACGCCGCAGGTTCGGCCGCACCGAGGCGGCGGCCGGCCGGCGTCGGCGTCCCGGACCGGCGGCGCGGGCAAGATCCTCCAGATGGGTGCGGTCGTCCTCGCTCAGCCGCAGCGCCCGAGCGAGGGCGTCAAGGACCTGGCCCGACACTCCGGACAGGTCACCGCGCTCCAACCGCGCGTAGTACTCGACGCTCACCCCGGCGAGCAGTGCGACCTCGGCGCGCCGCAGTCCCGGCACCCGACGGGGGCCATGGGCGGGCAGCCCCACCTGCTGCGGGCTGATCCTGGCGCGGCGGGAGGTCAGGAACTCCCGGGTCTCGGCTGCATTGTCCACGGTTTCCAGGTTAGGACGAGATCCCGGAGCCACTCCGGAAGGAGGGGTGCCCTGCCAGTACACCCTTCATCAGTGGCTTCTCCCCGACCCGAAAGTTACGTTCTCCTAGCAGAAGGAAATACCAGACGATCTCACCACGAAAGAGAAAGAGATACTGTCATGGCGGATATTTCGGAGATGGTCAAGGGGCTGGCGAAGGGCCTCAGCAGCCCGGTGCGCACGCCGATCCTGCACACGCCGGACGAGTACGGGATGGCGTACGAGGACGTCACGTTCCCGTCCCTGGACGGCACCCCGCTGGAGGCGTGGTGGATCCCCCGCCCGGGCTCGGACAAGCTGATCATCGCCAACCACCCGATGCCCATGAACCGCTACGGCTTCCCCTCGCACCTGCCCCCGTGGCAGTTCGTCCCCGGCAACACCATCGAGGTCAACTACATGCGGGAGTACCGGCACCTGCATGAGGCCGGCTACAACGTGCTGACCTACGACGCACGCAACCACGGCCAGAGCGGCGACGCCAACGGCTTCATCTTCACCTGGGGCCGGTTCGAGTCCCGCGACGTGGCCGGCTCGCTGCGGTACGCCAGATCCCGACCCGACACGGCCACCATGAAGCTCGGCCTGCTCAGCCGCTGCATGGGCGCCAACGCCACGTTCATGGCGATGACCCGGCATCCGGAGCTCTTCGCGGACGTGCACGCCCTGGTCGCCATCCAGCCGATCTCGATGCGCGCGATGGTCGAGCGCAACCTCGAGGCGATGGGGATCGCGGACCAGTTCGAAGCCGTCGACCGGGAGGTGGAACTGAACCTCAGCTTCACCATCGACGAGGTGTCGCCGATCGAGTACGCCAAGAACTGCCAGGTGCCCACCTTCATCACCCAGGTGCACGATGACGCACTGACCAAGCCCTCCGACGTGCAGGCGATCTTCGACGCCGTCGCCGCAAGCGACAAGAAGCTGTTCTGGATCGAGGGCAGCACCCGCCGCTGGGACGGCTACAACTACTTCTCCGAGCACCCCGAGCAGCTGGTCGAGTGGTTCGACAAGCACGTGAACTGAACCCATGTCGCCCTCGGGCCGTTCGACGGCCCGAGGGCGACGTACAACGGCGCAAGTCTCCATCACCGCTACCGGAGCGACAAGCATCCCCGGCTTCGCGCGACCAAGCGCCTGGAGGGCTCCTGCGCGGACACCACGTCCCTGCGCGCCGTCGCCGGGATCGGAACACCGTGGCTGTTCTGCGAACACGGCCACCGCGAGTTGATCCGGGACACCCACTGCGACAGCCCGCACACCCCCCGGATCCTCAGGAACCACGGAATCACCCTCGCCGGCCCCCGGTGGCCTCGTCGACGTGGGCAGGCAGCGCTCGGACCGTCAACCGTTGCTCCGCGTCCATCTCTCCCGCCGGCCACTTCCGGTTCACCCTGCACAGCGGGTCGAACCCACCCGACACGCAGTCAAGATCGCTTGTCGCAGGCCAAAGAGTCACAGAACGCCGTCTGAGGGAGTGGTCGGGGGTGCGAACAGGGCCTGGACGGTTTCGGTGGCCGTGTCGCGGAGCCAGCTGTGGGCGCGGTCGTCGTCGTAGCGCTGGTGCCACAGCAGGTACAGCGGGACGTCGGGCAGCGGGAGCGGCGGTGGGAGGGTGACCAGGCCGAGTCGCTCCCGGGCCGCGCGGGTGACCGCGTCGGGGAGGGTGACGACCAGGTCGGTGTCGAGGGCGAGTTGCAGGGCGAACGCGGCGGTGGGCCCGGCGGCGACGACGTGTCGTCCGAGCCCACGGGTGGTCAGGGCGTCGTCGATCGGGTCGCGCAGGCTTCCGCGTCGCGACACGGTGACGTGTTCGGCGGCTGCGTAGCGCTCGATGCTCAGCGGGCCTCCGGTGAGCGGGTGGCCCGGTCGTACGGCGACGACCAGCCGGTCGCTGCCGACGAGGCGGTGACGGATGTCGGGGAGCGTGGGGGCGCTGGAGCTCGATTCGAGGTCGACCTCACCCCGGCGCAACTCGGCGTCGTCCGTCCCGGGTTCGGCGGACAGGCGCAGCCGGACGCCGGGGGCCCGGCGGTGGACGGCGGTGATCAGCGCGGTGCCGCAGGCGGCGGTCAGGGCGTCGTGCCAGCGCACGGTGAACACCCGGTCGAGCGCTGTCAGGTCGAGTTCCTGCTGAGCGGAGAGCAGGTGGTGGGCCTGCTGGACGAGGGCGTGGACCTGGGCGCGCATGGCCAGTGCGCGGGTGGTGGGGACCATGTTGCGGCCGGTGCGGACCAGGATCTGGTCTCCGGTGGCCTTGCGGATACGGCCCAGGGAGCGGCTCATCGCCGGTGAGGTGACGTGGAGGCGTGCTGCGGCGCCGGCGACGCTGCCCTCTTCCAACAGGGCGTCCAGGGCGGTGAGCAGGTTCAGATCCAATTGCATGTCAGTAACTCTACAAGTGAAGAGCATGCACTTGTTGTTAACAACCGCGGCCCCTACCTTCGAAGTGCAGGCGCGAGACGAAGCCGCCGGCACACATCGAATCCAGGGAGCCCGCCATGAGCACCACCATGCCTTTCGCCGCCGACACGACGCTCCTGTCCGAGGTGACCGCCGCGGTGAAGACCGCCGGCCTCACGCTGCGCGAGCGCCACACCGCGCACGCCCGGGGCGTGAGCCTGTACGAGGTCGTCGCCGAGATCCACGCCAACGACGACGCGGTCCTGGCGGTGCTGCGGGAGCCGCTGCTGCGGGCCCGGCCCGGATCGCAGTGGGCCGAGGACGAGCTGGCCGGTGGTGCGCTCCCGTCCGGGGAGTGGTGGGTCGTCGACCCCGCCGAAGGCAACATCAACCACGTCCACGGCATGGAGGACTGGGCCGTGACCGCCACCCTGGTCCGCGACAACCGGCCGGTGCTCACCGTCGTCCACCTGCCGCTGACCGGGGACACCTACACCGCCGTCGCCGGCGGAGGCACCCGCCTCAACGACCGGCCCCTGACGGTGTCCGCCAAGACCGACCTGGGCGCCGCGCTCGTCGGCACCGGCCAGGCCAGGCCCGGCGAGGACGAGCGCACCTTCCGGCGGATCGGCGACTCCGTCACCGCCATGCTCATCCACGGCCTGGTCGTGCGCGTGTCCGTGCCCGCCACGATGCAGCTCATCCACGTCGCCGCCGGACGCACCGACGCCTTCTGGCAGTTCTCCGACGTGCGCTCCGGACTGGTCGCCGGTGCGCTGCTGGTCTCAGAGGCCGGAGGCACCGTCACCGACCTGGCGGGCGAGCCCTGGAACACGGGCAGCCGCGACTTCCTGGCCGCCGCCCCCGGCATCCACACCGCCGCCCTCGAGGTCCTGTCACCGATCGCCTGACCGGACACCTCCGCACCGCCCACCCGCACCGCCCACCCCCCCACCCCCCACCGCCCGCCCCACACCGCAAGGAGCATCACCTCATGACCAGCATCGGCATCCTGGGCGCCGGCCGCGTCGGCGCCAACCTCGCCGGCAAGCTCTCCGCAGCCGGACACCGGGTCACCCTCGGTGTCCGGAACCCGGAGGAGGCCGCCGCACCGGCGATCGGCACCGCCCCGCAGATCGCCTTCGCCGACCAGCGCACCACCGCCCGTACCGCGGACGTCGTGATCAACGCGACGCCCGGCGACACCTCCCTGGACCGCCTGACCGCCCTGCGCGCCGAGCTCTCCGGAAAACTCCTCGTCGACGTCTCCAACGCCACCCGCGACGCCGCCGACGGTCTGCCCGGCGAGTTGTGCTACCCCGGCAGCAGCCTCGCCGAGCGACTCCAGGCCGCCCTCCCCGACACCCGTGTGGTCAAGACCCTCAACACCATGCTGTTCATGGTCATGACCGATCCCGAGACCCTGACCACCCCACCGACCGCCTACCTCTCGGGCGACGACCAGAACGCGAAGAAGACCGTCACCGGCCTCCTCGGCGACCTGGGCTGGCACCCCGCATGGATCGAGGACCTCGGCGGTATCACCACCGCCCGCGCCACCGAGGCCATGATCCTCGTGGTTCCCCACATCCTGCGCCGCCACGGCTTCACGCCCTTCGCGGTCTCCCTCGCCCGCTGACCCGTCAGGACCGATCGGTTCGCGCCCGTCCCCTCCCCCAGGACGGCTCTCGGGACAGGTCGTGGCCGGAGTGGCCGGTCGTGGGCCGTGGTGGCCGGTGGTGGTCGGTCAGCGGTGGTGGACCGGCTCGACGGGAAGACCGCTGGGTATAGTGCAGGCGTTTCAGGGGGCCGACGGCGGCCGGGAGTTCGCCGACGTGACGTGCCAGCGTGCACCGCGCACCGCGCACCGCGCACCGCGCGTCCGCGGACGTCCAGGACGCTGCGGGATCCCCGATGACCACATCGCTTAGGAGGGCATCCCATGGAATCGGTCACGCTGATCACCGGTGGCTCGACCGGAATCGGCGCCGCCACCGCCCGCGCCCTGCTCAAGCAGGGCCACCGTGTGGCCGTCACCGGACGTGACGCCGACAAGCTGGCCGCCTTCGCCGCATCGGCCGGAGCGGGGGAGCGGCTGCTGACGATCACCGGCGACACCAGCGACGAGCACGACGTCGCCTCCGCCGTGCGTCGCGTGGTGGACGTGTGGGGCCGACTGGACAACGTCATCGCCAACGCCGGCTTCTCACTGCCCGGCAACCTGGAGAGCCACGCCCCCGAGGACATGCGCGCCATGGTCCTCACCAACGTCCTGGGTCCGGCGCTGCTGGTGCGGGAGACCCTGCCGCACCTCAGGGAGTCCAAGGGCCGGATCGTGGTCATCGGTTCGGTCGCCGGGGTGCGCAACACGCCCGGCAACCTGTACTCGGTCACCAAGTGGGCCGCGCACGCGCTGGCCGAGAACACCCGGCTGCTGGTCGGCAAGGACGGGGTCGGCGTGACCGTCGTCGCCCCCGGGGTGGTGGACACCCCGTTCTGGAGCGAGCGCGGCGGCACCCCCGACGCCTCGCCGACGATGACCCCCGAGCAGATCGCGGACACGATCGCCTTCGCCGTCAACCAGCCCGCAGGCGTGGACATCAACCACATCACCGTGCGCCCGACCGGCCAGCTCGGCTGACGCAGCGCCCACCGACGACCGTACGACAAAGCCGGCTTCGGCCCCCGACGCGTAGCCCGCGGCGGGGGCCGAAGGCGTGCGGGCCGGGAGCGAGCGTCCGCCGGCCCGGATCGCCATCACGGACCACTGTCCGCACGTCTTGCCGGGGATCCGCGTCGCCATGGACCTGGGCATCGGAGTGAACGTGGACGCCGTCCTGCCGAGGACGGCATCCTCTCGGGACCCGGGGGTGCTGGACAGGCCGCCATGACAGGGAGCTACACACCGCAGGACTTGGCCCAGGACCGGTTCTCACCTCATGCGGCTCTGCGAGGTTCAGTCACGGGGCCACCGTCAGAGCTCCGACACGACCGTCGCGGCGATGGCCGCCGTGATCAGCCAGGCCAGGATCGCCAGGGTCAACGTCACGGCGAACGACCACTGGCACGCGATGAGAACGACACAACCCGTGCCCGTCGCGATGACGGTCGGAACGGCGATGAGCAGCACGCTTCCCCACGCCCACCGGTCCGCCGTGCCCAACCGGTACGCGACCAAGCTCGTGCCGGCGCCGATCAGCAGGGCGATCTCGAGCACGTCCCACCACGGAATGTTCCGCTGGTCAGCCTGGTGCCCGTGGTAGACGACCCGGACCACCGAATCCTTCCAGACCATCAGATCGACGGTCGTGCCGACCTCGACGTCCCAGTAGAAGGCCCTGCTCACGTCGTACTCGTCGGTGGGAGCCGTCTCGCGGGAGATGGTCAGCAGGTAGGTGACCGAATCGTCGTCGGAGCTGACGGACTTCTTCGTCACCCGCCCGCTCTCCTGCCGTATGCACGGCACCACGTCGCCGGCCGCCGGCGTCCCGCAAAGCGGCGCTGACCGGTAGGCGCCCGACGCCTCGAAGGTGTCGACGAAACGGACGAAGCCGAGCCCCACGGTCGACAGGCCTATGACGACCAGTAAGGCCCGCCACGCCAGCCGGAAGGCCGGCGGCACCTTCCGCCGCTGCTTCGGCTTGCTCAGGTTGCCCGTCCAGGCATCCGTCACGTCCTCCATCGCATCCTCCCCGCCCTGCCCGGCTCGCGTCCCGTTGATCTTCCGGGTGTAGTCGGATGATGCCAGGCGGCCGGGCGTTGTGGGGGGAACTGGTCCTGGCTGTAACGGACTTGTGCCGGTACGGACCGACCGGACACGCGAAGAGCCGGGAGCGCCGCCCGTGGTGAATGGCGGCGGTGAATTCCCGGCTCGTTTCACGGTTTTGTTCTGTTTTTTATTGGTGGTTGTTGGTGGTGGTGAGGTGGTGGTGGAGGTTGGTGAGGGCGTGTTGGGTGGCGGTGGTGTGTTTGGTGGTGAGGTTGGTGAGGTGGTGGAGGAGTTTGGGCCAGTGGTGGGGGGTGGTGGTGAAGGTGATGGTGAGTTGGGTGTGGGTGGTGTTGTGGGGTTGGGGGTGGGGGGTGAGGGTGTAGGTGGTGGTGCCGTGGAAGTGGCCGGTGTGGGTTTGGGTGAGGGTGTGGTGGGGGGTGATGTGGGTGGTGGTGCTGGTGAAGTGGAGTTTGGGGCCGGGTTTTCCTATGCCGTTGGGGTGGATGGTGGTGTGGGTGGTGCCGCCGGTGTGGTGGGGGGGTGTGGGGCCGGGTTGGTGGGTGTTGTGGGGGTGCCACCAGGTGGTTTTGCCGTTGAGTTCGTTGATGATGGCGTTCCAGACGGTGTGGGGTGGGTGGGGGAGGATGGTGTGGTCGGTGTGGTGGATGGCGTGCATGGTTTTCCTTTCGGGGTTTTCCGGGTGGGGGCTTTTTCGGGTGGGGTGGTTGTGGTGTGTGGGTGGGTTTTTTGGTGTTAGGGGAAGATGTTTTGGTTGGGGGTGAGGGTGTGGTGGGGGTCGTGTTGGTTTTTGGTGGTGGTGAGGTTGGTCCATTGGGGGCCGTAGTGGGTTTGCCAGTCGGTGGGGGTCATGTGGGGGATGGCGCCGACGAGGTAGCGTTTGGCGCCGAGTTGGGTGGCGCGGTTGTAGAGGTTGCGGTTGCGGGTGAGGGCGGGGGTGGGGTTGGTGTCGGGGTGGGGGAAGGTGAGGAGGTCGAAGAGGTAGGCGGTGGGTTCGCCTGGGGTGATGGCGTAGGGGTGGGTGAGTTTGTCGGTGTGGAAGGGGTAGCAGAGGAGGAGGCCTTGGCCGATGTCGTCGGGGGTGAGTTGGGGGAGGGTTTCGGTGAGGAAGGTTTTGGTCTGGGTGGCGGGGAGGAAGAGGGAGAGCCAGGGTTTGGGGGCGTTCCAGTAGCCGAGGTTTTTGATGGTGTCGGCGAAGGTGTCGGCGCGGTAGGTGTATTCGCGGTAGGTGGTGTCGGTGATGGTGGTTTCGTTGGGGTTGGGGTTGAGGCCGGTGAGGAGGGGGGTGGGGTTGGGGGGTGTGGTGCCGTTGTAGTGGGCGACGGCTTCGATTTTGTAGCGGGGGGGTTGGTTGTTGGGTTGGATGAGGATTTCGCCGACTTGGGAGGGGAAGCGGCCGTCGTTGAGGAGGGTTTGTTGGTCGGTGAGGAAGGTGGTGAGGTCGTTGTAGTAGAGGGTGAAGACGCGGGCGTTCTGGGGGGCGGGGATGAGTTTGAGGGTGGCGCGGGTGATGATGCCGAATTGGCCGGCGCCGGCGAGGGCGGCGTGGAAGAGGTCGGTGTTGTGGGTGGGGGTGGCGGTGAGGATGCGGCCGTTGCCGGTGACGATTTCGATGGCTTCGACGGTGTCGGCTTGGAGGCCGTGTTTGTGGACGGTGGAGCCGATGCCGCCGACGCTGATGGTGCCGCCGATGGAGAGGTGGAGGTAGTCGGTGAGGCAGGGGGGTGTGAGGCCTTGGGCGAGGGCGGCGTCGGTGAGTTGGGCCCAGGTGACGCCGGTGTCGACGGTGGCGTTGGTGGGGGTGATGGTGTGGATTCGGTTGAGGGCGCGGGCGTTGATGCTGATGCCGCCGGGGGCGCCGGCTTGGCCGTAGTTGGAGTGTGATTCGAGGTCGTTTCCGGTGCCGCTCTGGCCGTTCATGGCGACTTTGAGGTTGTGGCGGTTGGCGTAGTTGATGATGGTGGCGATGTCCTGGGCGCCGGCGGGGTTGAGGACGGCGTGGGGGGTGGTGGTGGTGAGGCGTCCGAAGTCCTGGGCGAAGGCGGCGCGGGTGGCGGGTGCGGTGGTGAGGGTGCCTTGGAGGGTGGGGGCGGGGGAGATGCGTCCGGTGGGGGTGTCGTGGGTGGTGGCCCAGGTGCGGGTGGTGGTGTTGTAGCCGATGACGGTGGCGGCGGCGCCGGTGAGCAGGGCGCGCCTGGTGAGGTGTGGGTGGTTCATGGGGTGGTGTCTCCCTGTTCGGGGGTGGTGGGTGGTCGGGGTGCTGTGGTCGTGCGGGGTTCACGTCCTAGGGTCGTTCGGTCATGTGAGTGCTGTGGTGGTGTGGGTGGTGCGGGGGTGGTGGGTGGGGTTGTGTCCGGGTGTGGGGGTGGCCCGCGGGCCCCGGGGGGTCGGGGGCGGGCGTCCGGGGGCCGGCGTGGTCGGGGGTCACGGCCCGGGCCCGGGGGTGGGCTGGGTGGGGGTGGGCCGTGGTGGCCGGTGGGGTGTGGAGTTGTGGGTGCCGGCGGGTGGGCCGGTGCGGGGTGTGTGGTCCCGGTGGCCCGGTCGGGTTCGTAACCGGCGTGTGGTGCCTGGCACGTGGCCGGTGCGGTGTCGTAACCGGGGCTCGTGACTGGCCGTTGGCCGGTCGGGGTGGTGGCCGGGGTGTCGTGCGCGGTGCCTGGCCTTTCCGGGTGGTAACCGGCGGCTCGTGCCTGGCCGTTGGCTGGTCGGGGTGGTAACCGGCGGCTCTGGACTGGCAGTTGGCTGGTCGCGGTGGTGGCCGGGGTGTGGTGCGTGGTGTGTGGCCTGGCGGGGCCGTGACCGGCTTGTGGTGTCTGGCGGTTGGCCTGTCGGGGTGGTGGCCGGGGTGTGGTGCGCGGTGCCTGTCCTGTCTGGGTGGTAATCGGCGGCTCGTGCCCGGCAGTTGGCCGGTGCGGGGCCGTGACCGGCCGCTCGTGCCTGGCAGTTGGCCTGTCGGGGTGGTGGCCGGGGTGTGGTGCGTGGTGCGTGGCCTGGCGGGGCCGTGACCGGCGGCTCGTGCCTGGCACTTGGCCGGTGCGGGGCCGTGACCGGCCGCTCGTGCCTGGCGGTTGGCCTGTCGGGGTGGTGGCCGGGGTGTGGTGCGCGGTGCCTGTCCTGTCTGG
>NZ_JBIWJF010000057.1:0-18006 GCF_044764985.1 Kitasatospora sp. NPDC093550 | reverse complement strand
GCTTGCGCATCGGCCAGGACAGCAGCATCGACAGCAGGCCGAGCGGCGCGGCGGCCAGCGCGGCGAGCGCCCGGCGCCCGTGGAAGCGGGCGGCGGAGCGGCGCAGGGCCTTCGAGCGGGCCTTCTCCCGGGCGCGGGCCTGGGCCTGGGCCTGGCGGATCCGGGCCTTCTCCCGGATGCCCGCCACCCGCCGGTCCACCCGGCCCTGGGCCTTGGCGTCCTGGACCAGGCGGCGGCCCTGGCGGCGGCGCTCCATCCGGTCGCCGATCCGGCCGCGTGCCGGGGCGCCGGCGGTGCTGACCCGCCCGGCGGCGTGGGCGCCCCGGGTCCGCTGCTGGGCGGCGGCCTCCTGCTGGCGGCGGGCCTTGGCCTCGCGCTTCGCCTCGCGGCGGGCGTCGGCGACCTGGCGGCGGGCGGCGGTCTGCTCGGTGCGCTGCTGGCGCCGGGGCTGAGCCGCGGCCTCGGTCCGGGCCTGGCGGACGGCCTGGGCGTGCTGGCGGGCCGCGCCGAGTCCGGCCCGGGTGCCGGCCGCAGCGAGCCCACCGGTGCGGGTGGCCGCCGTGCTGGCGGTGCGGGCGGCCGGGACGGCGCCCTTGCGCAGCGAGACGGCCGGAGACCCGCCCTGTCGTCCGATCGCGCCATGGCGGGGCGTCAGGAGCCCGGTGCTGCGGTGCCCGGCGGTCTGCCCGGACCCGGCACGGCTGGCCGCGTCCCGGCGGGCCGTCTGGACCCGGCCGCCCCGCTGGCCTCCGCCCCGGTTGGCAGCGCGGGAGCGGGGGGCGCGGGCGACGGCCGCCACGGTGGCGGCGGTGGCCAGCACGGCGGCGGTGACGATGGCTCCGGCGGGGCCGGTGGCCAGTCCGGCCGACGACACGGCGGTGACCGCCGAGCCGGTGCCGATGGTCAGCGCCGGGACGGCCGGGATGCCGCCCCGGGTGGGCGACTTGGCCACCGGGGCCTTGGCGGCCGGGGTGGAGGTGGTCTCCTCCTCCGGCTGGAGCGGGGGAGCCGGGACGTAGATCGAGTCGTCCTCCGGCTGGTTCTGGTCGGCGCTGGTCACGCCCGGTTGTGGCGTCTGGGGAGCGGCGTTCATGCTGTCCGTGCCTCCTTGGATCTGACGGGAGGTCAGGTCCCGGCGGGCGAAGCCTTGAACCGAGCCCGCCGGGGCCGTGGTGCGCAGGGTGTGATTGTTGCTGTGCGGTGTGTCAGCGGGAAGTGGATTCCGCGGCCCGCTGGATCCAGCTCGCCACGGTGGCGAAGGTGCCCCACTCGAACTCGTCGGCCAGGGCGGTGAGCACGCGCTCGTCGTGGTCGCCGAGCTGGACTCCGGCCTGGCTGAGCACCGCGCGCAGGATCAGCTGGCGGTCTCGGCCGGTGGTGAGGTGCTGGCCGGTGGCGCGGAAGCGCGGGTCGGCGGGGGCCCGGTCGAGCGGCCCGGTCGGGATCAGCAGGGCGGAGAGCTGGCGGTCCGGGTTGGTCGCGGGCTTCCACCCGGGGACCAGCTCGCGGACCAGGCCGTAGATGACGTGCTCGGGCTGGCCCAGCAGGCCGGCCGCGCTCATCAGCTGGTTGGCCTCGGTGGCGGCGGCCTTGAGGCTGGTCTCGGCGCCGGGGTGGTTCGGGTCGGCGAAGACCGCCTCGGTGGTGCTGTGCAGGCGCAGGAACGCGCGGATGGCGGCTTCGGTGGTGGCGTCCACGGCGGGAATCCCCTTGGGAGAGCGGTTGGTGCGCGGGGCGGACGGACGCCCGCCCCGCCGGTCGTCGGTGATCAGCTTGAGCTGACCGGGGCCTGTCAGGTGCGGTGTTTGCGCATCTCTCGGTCGAGCGACTCCGCCTTGAAGGGCGCGCCGACCAGCGAGGGGAGCAGCAGCTCCAGCTGGCCCCGGTCGGTGACCCCGCCGGTCATCAGGACCTGGACGGCGGTGGCCAGGCTGAGCCGAC
This sequence comes from Kitasatospora sp. NPDC093550, assembly GCF_044764985.1. Taxonomy (NCBI): domain Bacteria; kingdom Bacillati; phylum Actinomycetota; class Actinomycetes; order Kitasatosporales; family Streptomycetaceae; genus Kitasatospora; species Kitasatospora sp. NPDC093550. Next base: position 16,065 of record NZ_JBIWJF010000057.1, on the reverse strand, counting down.
CGCCCTGCTCGGGCACTCGCTCCTCGGGCGGCTGCGGACGGCCCTCCCCCGGGTGCGGGCGGTTGACCTGGGCGGATACGGCCGCGTCCGGATGTCCGGACGGCACCCGACCGGCCATCGCGGCCTGCCAGACCTCCTGGATCGACCAGCCGTTGGCACGGGCGGCCTCCAGCGCGGCGACGGTCTGCGGGGTCGCCTCGGTGCCGTGCTCGGAGTCGGCGAGGATCGCCTCGGCCGCGCGGCCGAGCGTCTGCGGGGTGCGGACCGGCTCGGGCTCGGCCTCCAGCAGTTCGACCGCCGGCGGGGTGGTGAACCCGGCGTTCTCCATCGCCAGCAGCTCGGCGGCGGCGTTCTGCTCGACCTTGCGGACCTGGCGGCGGGTGGAGGCCAGCGCCAGCGCGGTGTACGCCCGGCTCTTCTCGGCGGCCACCAGGGCCTGGTCGTCGGCGGACAGGTCGCGGTCGATGTGCTGGAGCACGCCGAGCCACAGCACCTTGGCGAACAGCGAGACGCCAGCGCCGATGATGGCGGCGGCCCAGCTGTGCATCATCAGCACGCCGTGCGCGCCGATCGACAGCATGGTCGCCACCAGCAGGCCCCAGCCGAGCGAGCGGGGGAAGGCCCGCTTGCGCGGCTCGTAGCGGGCCATCCACTCCAGGATCAGGCAGACCGCCCACGCCACGTCGAAGATCGAGGCGGCGGCGTAACCGACCCCGCCCTTGAGCAGCGAGCCGATGCTGACGGTGGACCAGGTGACGGAGACCAGGGTCAGCGCGAGCACCAGGGTGACCACGGCCCGGATGGCGATCTGGTCCCAGTCGCGGGGGAGGACCGGCACCCGGACCTCCTCGGTGCGGGTGATCGGCGTGCCGTTGGCGTGCACCGCCTGCACCTGGCGCTTCTCGATGCGGTAGTTCACAGCGCACCGCCCGTCTCGCCAGCGAGGTCGGCGGTGATCTGCTCGGACAGCGCGGTGAGCTGGCGGCTGAGCTCCGCCATCTGGGTCGCGGCCTGGCCGGCGGCCTCGGCCGCGGCGGCACCCTTGGCGGCGATGGCGGCGAGCGCCTGCCGGGACTGCTCGGGGGACGACGCCCCCGTGACGGTACGATCCATGGCGGATCGGCCTCCCTGGTCAAGTCAGGAACGGGCTGGTCAAGGCCCTGGGCCGGTGTGCAACCACCGACCCGGGGCCGTCTTGCTGAGGACGACGCTACAGCAAAGTTCCCCCGGGAACAACACTTCTGGATCGGAGTTCTTTGCCGTATCCTCGGGACATGGTTGAGATCCCGGAAGAGCAGCAGGCCGCCACGCTCAAGGCACTCGCGCAGGTCGTCCACGACCGCAACAAGGTCGTCGCCGAGTGGGACGAGAAGGTGAAGGCGGCGGCGGTGACGGCGGTGAAGGCCGGCAACGTCCGCACCCGCGTCCGCGAGCTGTGCGAGGTCTCGCCGAAGACGCTGTACGCCTGGCTCAAGTCGGCGGGCCTACCCGTCCGCCCGTACAAGCCACGCTCCGGCTGACGACCCCTACCGACCAGCGCGAGGCCCGGCACCAGGTGGTGCCGGGCCTTCGCCGTTCCTGCCGCCGGAGGGTGCTCCGGCTCGCGTCACCGAGATGCCTCCGGCGGGCCACCTCCAAGGGGGTGGGCCCCGGTGATCTTGGTGTCTTCCCCTGAGTGGGTGGTGCGGGCCGGTGCAAGCGGGTGATCCCTCGGTGGACGCCTCCGAACCCTGCCACGGGCCGGCGGCACCGCTCGGCCAAGCCCGGCCGACAACTTTCACCCGCTCCGCAAGCTCCGCGGCTGAAACTTCCCGGCCGGGTCGGTCGCCTTGGCGGCGACCGAGCCGAACGGCACCACCACCCCGTGGCCACCACCGCGAGCCGCCCACCGAGGGATCACCCGCTGCCCCACCCCTCTGGGGTTCAGGACGATGGCCGGCCTTCGCGGCGAACGGTGGGGGTCGTCACCACGACCCCCCGGACGATCCCGGCCTGCACGGCGACGGCCTGGTCCTCGCCGCCGGGCCGAGCGAGCCGCGACGGCCCGGCGCCCGGCGCAGCCGACCACCAGGGCGAGCAGCGGGAACACCAGGTGCTGCCGGAGCCGCAAGCGCAACTTCCCCCGGGCCATCGAGGCCCGGGGGAAGTTGTCGGCCCTATGGACAACCGGATGTCCATGACCTGACCTGCGCGAACGCCTCCGGCCGCCGGTGGGCTGAGGCAACCCCAGCGGCAAGCCCGAGTAGCAAGCCCGAGAAGCCACCCCGAGTAGCAGGCGCCAGAAGCAACCTGCAGAAGCAACCGGCCGACGGTCAGAACAGGGTCGGCTCGGCGGCCGGCATCGGCGCGGCAGCAGGACCCCTGCCCCGCGACCGGACCCCCTCTGTTTCGGGACGTCCCGAAATGGAGGGGGTCCCGGCCAGCGTTCGGGTGATGGCGGCCGACACCGCCCGGTCCGTTCGGCGACCCTCCTTGGCGCGCTGCCGGTGGGAGGGTCGGCAGTGCTTCGGCCGCCGACCGGTGGGCTTCGGCCGGCGGAACTCCTCGCCGCACCAGGCGCAGCGCAGCAGCTCGCCGTCTTCGTCGCTCATGCCGCCATCCTGCCCGGCCTGGTCGGTCAGCCGGTCGTGCACCCGGCGACGGCCAGGGCCTCGGTGATGACCTCCCGCTCCCGCTCGGTGAAAGGCCGGCTGCTGTCCCACTCGTTGCGCGGGTCGTAGCCCCACAGCACGACCGGGCCGCGCGTCGCCTGGGCGCCCGCCGGGTCGAGACCCGCGACGTGGGCGAGCACCGCGACGGCGTGTGGGTTCTCCGGGAACTCCTCCGGCATCAGCAGCGCGCAGTCGGACATGGAGATCCGCAGGCCCAGCGAGGCGTCGGTGAGGAAGGCGCGGCCGACGCCGTAGTTGCCGAGCGCCTTCTCGGCGACGGTCTTGTCCGCGACCCACTCGGCGCGGCCGTCGGGGTGGATCAGGATCGAGGTGTGAGCAGTCATGCGCCGACCGTAGCGGTCGGCGGCGACAGCACGGACCCGAATCCGGGAGCGCAGGTCACCCGCCGAACGGCTGGACCGGCCGCCCGCGCCGGAGCCGGAGGCGGTCCAGCGAGAGGACCACCGCCAGCTCCCGCTCCTCGACCTCCGGCTGCACCTGGTCCTCGACCACGGGCAGCGGTGGCAGCTCCTCCGGCCGCGGCTTGCGGTGCTGGCGCTTCGCCACCGGCGGCACCACCGGCGGCGCCTCTCCCCTCGGCCGCCGATGCCGCCCGCTGCCCTCCGGCTCCACCCAGGCCGCCGACCCCGTCACCGCCGGCCCCCGCCATCCGAAAACCTCAGCGCCACCGACCCGCGCCGCTCCCCCGGCCTCGACTCCCCGACCGCCCTGCTACTGAACACCAGCCTCGCCCACGTCTTCATGCCCAGCCCAACGACCGCCCCGCCCGCCCGGCACCCATCTCGCCACACCATGTGCATTACCTGACGAAGATCACGGACCGCAGACCAGACACCTCTTGCAGATGCTCTGACCACCGAACGACCGGACGACGATCACACCCTTGCATCATCACCCGAAGGAAGATCAACAAGGCTGACTGCCCACTCCTATGCATCACGACGCGACGGCCCGTTTTCCATGATCGAAATCGACCACACCTCATGCACTACGAGCTGACCCGGGGGCGCCGGCCTCGGCGTGGCCACCGGGGAGCGGCGGGCGGCGGCGCTCATCATCGGCGGCATGGACTACGTCGATCGGCTCGCGGCCGAACTCTCGGAGACCGCGCTCGACCCGCGGCTGGTGCGGCTGGTCGACGCCGTCCTCGACTCGCCCGGCGGTGCCCAGGTGCTCGCTTCCCTGGACCGGATCGCGGCCGGAGAGGGGTCCACAGGGAAGTTGTCGGCGTCCCAGACCGGTACCGCCGACCCCCTTGTCCCGCAGGTCAGGCCCCTTGTCCGCGCCGACGGAGCCGACCTTCCAAGGGAACTCCGTACGGAACTCGAAAGGGAACTCGGTACGACACTCCAAACGGAACTCGGTACGGAACCCCAAACGGAACCTTGATCATCCGGCGGGAGGACCAAGGTATCGTCACCTCACGGTGACGATACGGGCCGCTCTCGGGCGGCCCTTTCTGCTGTCCGGCGAGGCCCCGACGGTGGTCCGGCAGGGCGCTGGTGGGCGGTGCTTCCCGGCGCGAACGACGGGCCGGGCGAACGCACGGGATGCGCGCCGGGGAGTGCCGACCGGGGCCGGGGCCCCGGGGCGGCAAGCGCCCGGGTACCACCGGAGCCGGGCCGTCGGCCGTGACGGCTACCGGCCTCGGCCGCGGCCCCGGTCGCGCGGGTCGTAGCCCTGCGGCGGGCGCGGCGGCTGCTTTCCGGCGGCGGGGCCGGCCTTCTTCGGTGGCGTGCGCCTGGGCGACGTGGTGGTGCTCTTCCCCTGGGCGGCGCGGGCCCGGATCGCGGCGGCGACCTGGTCGCGGACCTGGTGCTCGGCGGCGGCCTGGTCGGCCGGGAGACCGGTGCGGCGCTGCTGTTCGGCGAGCGCCTGGTCAAGCTGCTGGCGGGCCTGGGCGACGGCGACCCGGGCGGCCTGGGCGGCGGGGGCGTGGTCGATCAGGCGAAGCCGGGCGAGCTTCGCGTCCTCGGCGCGGGCGGCGGCGTCCTCGCGCTTCCACCCCTTGTCCAGGGCCTCCAGCGCGGCGGCGTACGTCGTGCCGCCGGTGCCGGCCGGGGCGAGGGACTCGGCCACCGCGAGCACCCGGGCGGCCTCGCGGTCCAGGCGCACCGCCTCGCGCTCGGCCCGCTCGGCGAACTCGAGCGCGGTCTTCGCCATGCCCTCCTCGGTGCGCTTCGAGGCGGGCAGCCTCCAGCGCTGGGCGGCGCGCTTGGTGGCCTCGGTGGCGACCTTGCGGGCGGCCTCGGCGGCCTTGCGCTGCTCGGCGGCGGCGGTGGTCTGGGCGGTCGCCTCGGTCTCGTAGCCGACTGCCTGGGAGAGCGCGGCGTGGCGCTCCAGCAGGCGCTGGCGGACCGGGCCGGTCGTCACCCCGGAGGCGATCCCGTCCAGGCGCATCGACGTCGCCGCCTCGGCGGCCGACGTGTGCTCCCGGGTGTCCAGGGTGTTCGTCAGGGTGACCACGCTCGACCTCAGCTCCTGGTCGCCGAGCAGGCCGAACGGGAGGCGGCGCAGCTGGTCGACCAGGGCCTCGGTCTGCTCGCGGGCGGCGCGCTCGCGCATCGTGCCGAGCAGCTGCGCGGCGGGGTCCGCGGCGCGCTCTTCCTCCACCGTACGACCGGGCGCGGTGGTGGGCGCCGGCGTCTCGGCCGGTGGCTCCAGCACGGGCCGGAGCTTCTGCCAGGCGAGATCCCGGGCGGTCTTCGACGCGGTGATCCAGACCTGCTGGCCGTCGGCGTCGAGCCAGGCCGGGACGGAGAACGAGTACCCGTTCATCCGGCCGGTGGTCTTCGCCTCGTTGGCCTTGAAGTCGATGCCGCGGCGGGCCAGCTCCGCCTCGAAGGCCGGCCTTCCCCGCCCAGCGGCGGCGTCGCGCGCGGCCCAGACCTCGCGGCGGATCAGGTCGCGCTCGGGCTCGGCGGCGCCGCGCTTCACCGAGGCGGCCCGCTCCTGGCCGCTGACCTGCGGGGCGTTGCGGTTCGACCGCTCGGAGGCGTCGACCAGGCGGTGCTTCTTCTCCAGCGCCCGGACGATCGGCATGGACTTGATGAAGTCGCCGTGGTCATCGACGGTGCGGCCGTCCCAGCCGATCCTGACCACGGTCAGGTGGATGTGGTCCTGGCCGTGGCGCACGGCGACCCACGGGCAGGCCCCGAAGCCCATCCGGGCGATGTACTCCTCGGCGATGGCGGCGAACTGGGTGTCGGCGAGCACGCCGTCCTCGTCCGGCAGCGAGAGGCTGCACCGCCAGATGGGCTGCTTGAGGTCGCGCTGCTTGAGGTGGGTGTCCATCAGCCGGCCGACCTGGCGCCAGGTGCCGGGCACCGATCCGGCGACGATCCGGGCGTCCTTGTGTTCGTCGCGGCGGCCGGGCCCGAAGTCGTAGGCCAGGGCCGGGCGGGCCTTCTTCCCCTTGGTGATCTTGGCGATCACGCGTCCGGGTCCTCCGGCTCCGCCTGGTCCTCGCCGTCCTCGGGCTCCAGGTCGAGCGGCTTCATTCCGCGGATCACCAGCGCGGCGTCGCCGACCGCCTCGATGGCGGCGGCCAGGCGCTGGTGCAGCTCCGGCGGCACCGAGCCGGAGACGTTGGCCTGGTAGGCGATCTGGTTGAGGTTGTTGCCGATCGCGGCGAGCTGGCCGAACACCAGGTGGTTCACCTCGGGGACCGCCGGCTGTTCGCCGAGCCCGGGTCGGCCGAGCGCGTCGTTCACCGCGGCGCGGATCCAGGCGCCGAACTCCTTGCGGCCGGACTCGGCGAACGCCTCCGACCAGAGCGCCTGCTCGGCGTCGGAGAGGTTCACGGTGTGCCGGTGGTCGCGCTTGCCCGCGCTGGTCAGTCGGCCGCCTCGGGCTGGCACGTCGGTCACCTCTCGTCGCTCGCGGATGCCGAGCACGGCGCCCTCGGCGCCGGGCCGGCCGGGCCGGTCGCCGCCAAGGCGGCGCGGCCCCTTCCCGACCCCGAAGCGTAGCGAGGGGCGGGCGAGCAGGATCAAGCGCAGCGCCGATCCCTAGCTCGCTCCCGACTCATCTGCCGTGCTGTTCAGATGCCCTCTGACCTGGGTCGGGAGGGCTCTGGCGGCTCCTGACCGAGCGTCGGTCACCCTCGCGCACGGGCCCCTCGGGCCCGTGCTCCGGCGCTCGCGCCGGAGGGAGCGGCCACCCGGGTCAGCCGGCTGACGGCGCCTGGTCCCCCGGCGTCCGCTCCGGGCGAACGGCGAGCGGGCGGCGGCCGGTCGGCGCGGTCGGGCGCTCGACCGCCGGCGGATCCGCGGCGGCGGTCAGCTCGGCGGCGGTCCGGCCGGGGCGGCGGGGCGGCTCGGCGACGGCCTGGTGCTCCGGGTCGTAGCCGGGGCCGAGCGGGCGGCGGGCGCTCACAGGCCGAACGCCGCGCCGGGCCGGACGGCGGGGCGGGCGGGCGAGTGGCCGCACGCGCCCATGGCCGAGAGCTTCGTCCAGCGGCTGCTGATCTGCTCGAAGTTGTCGACCAGCCCGGCGAAGGCCGGCTTCGTCCGGCGAAGCTCGGCTGCCCACTGCCCGGTCAGCTCGCGTCCGTCGACCAGGAGCTGGCCGTCGGCGCCGATCGCGTCGGAGAGCACTGAGCCGTCGGGGATGACCCGGTAGTTCACGTCGGTGCCGTCCTCCATCAGCCCGGCCTCGATGGCGCGGTCCCAGGCGAGCTGCAGCCGCTGCATCTCCTGCTGCGTCATGGGGTGGTCTCGCTCTCTCACTCGTGCGGGTGGGTGGGGTGGGGCAGCTCGGCTTGACCGGCGAGCCGTTGCTCTCGCTCCAGCTCGGCCTGGTCCGCCTCGTACTCGGCGATGCGGGCTTGGCGCTCCAGCTCCTCGCGGCGGGCGAGAACCCGGGCGTACAGCGCCTCCTGGGCCTCCGCCAGTTCCTCGGCGGTGGCGATGCGGACGTGGTTGCGTCGCCCGCCGAGCCCTTCGACCAGGTCCGCGACGGAGTCGTAGCACTCCGACTCGATGATCTCCTTGATGTCCATCTCGGCGTCGGCGTTGACCACCACGGTGTTCGCGTCGGCGGTGATGACGACGCCACCGGTCAGCGGGGCCTTGTCCGGCTCGTAGACGTACAGCAGGTCGGACTCCTCGGAGTCGTCGCCGACCATGTCGACGTGGCCGCGCAGGCCCCGGGTCCACTCGATCGCGCGGCGACCGGCGAGGGCCTGCTCGTACTCCCACCACCAGGCCCGGCACTGTTCGACGGTGCCGTAGCCCTCGGCCTCGCGGGGGTCGAGCCCGCCGACCTCGATGTCCCAGAGCCGGTACAGCATCTGGAACGGCGTCATGGTCTTCCGGCCCCGGCCGGTCTTGCTGCTGGCGTTGGCGGTCTCCAGCGCGGCGCCGCCGGCGGCGTCCAGGTCGCCCTTGACCGAGTCGGACGGCGGCTTCCCGTCCTGGACCTTGGTCAGGTACTCCAGCAGGGCCTTGTCGTCGGCGGACCGGATGATGTGGACGGTGACCCCGTGGCCCTTGCCCTTGCACTTGCAGCCCGGGATCTGGCAGTCGGTGGACGGCTCGAAGCTGGGGTCCGCCTTGCGCAGGGCGCTGGTCCACAGGCCGCGCAGCCAGTCCTCCCACTCCTCCAGCGCCTGTTCGGTGGGCTCGAAGTGGCCGGTCACCTGGCCCTTGGCCGGGGTGCCGTCGAGCTGGCCGCCCAGGAACCCGAGGAGGTTCATGTGCGGGTGCCAGCCGTTCTTCTGGCTCCGCGTGACCTCGGAGGCCCGGACCATGCCGACGTAGCCGATCCGGTGGCGGATGCCCGGGGTGGCCGGCCGGACCGAGGTGCCGATCGAGCCGTCCTTGCGGGTCCAGGTGCGGGTGGCCTCGTTGCGGCCGTAGAAGGCCGGGTCGGTGAGCAGGCGCTGGTAGGCGCCGGGTGCGCGGCGGGCCCGGCCGGAACGGTCGCGGACCGCCTCGCCGTCGTCGTCGGTCATCGCCTCGCCCCACATCGCGGCGGCGAGGTGGGCCAGGGCGGTGTTGCGGTTGTGGCGGGCGGTCAGCACCACGAAGGCGAGGATGCCGCCCTTGGCGAGCCAGCGGAGCGCGCCGGTCTTGACCTCCTCGGTCCGGCCCCGGCGGATCGAGGAGCTGCACTCGGGGCAGAACCAGATCCGCCCGCAGCGGACCAGGCCGAGCGTGACGGCGTAGCCCTTGGTGGACCGGGCGTGGATCACGCCGGTGTCCGGGTCAAGGACCCGCTTCCCGCAGCCCGCGCAAGCGCCGTGCTGGGAGATGCGGTTGAGCACCTTCCGGCCCTGCCAGCGGCGGACCGGAGGCGGCACCGGCTTGCGGCGGGTGGCCGCCTCGGCGACCCGAGCAGCCGTGTCCTCGCCGAGCCCGGCAGACCCCGACGGGGAAAACTCTGTCAACCCATTACCAAGCTGGCCGCCTTCGGCGCCCGAAAAGCCGGTCTGACCTGCGAAAACGTCCGAATCGAATCCGGACGCGTCGCCGCCCGAAATGATGCGCTTTGCCCGCTTCCGACAGGCGTCGCTGCACCAGGTCTTGGTCCGGCCGCTGCTGGCGTTGGTGATCCGCTTGCGGCACAGCCCGCAGCGCGGGCGCTTCGGCGCTCGGGCGGGCGGGACGGAGGGCTCGGGGGTGCCGGTCGGCACCTCGCTCCGGGCCTCCGTGATCTTGGTGCGCGAACGACCGGCGGCGCCGGAGGGCTCGACCGCAGGGGCGGGAGCCGCGTCGGGCGCGGTGGCCGAAATCTCTTGGGTGGGTGTTGCGCCGATGTCGGCGCTACCCATTACCCTGGGCGTCAATGGGTTGGGTCCTCGTGTGTAATCGCGGCGAGCGAATTCTTTAGGGACCTGATCCACAGAGAGGCCGAGGGGTGCAACCCTCGGTCTCTTGCTTTTCAGGCTGGTTGAGATCATGCCGTACTGGTGCGGTCAACGGGACGCACCGCGCGGAAGTTCTCGATGTGACCTAGAAGACCATCGAAGGCCGGTCCCCCGTCCACGGGGACCGGCCCTCGCTGTTTCTGCTGGTGGGTCAGGTGGTGGCGACCGGCGGGGCCGGGTGGACCTCCAGCCACTCGCGCGGGTTGAACGGGGCGGTCTCGCCCTCGCACCCGGCGTCGGCCCGCACGAAGTAGAGCAGCGGGCGAAGGCCGGCGGTCTTGGCGTTCTCCGGCTGGTCGGCGAGGACGTGGCCGGTGATGGCGTACTCGCGGCCGACGATCCGCACGTCCTGGTCGAGCAGGTACGACCAGTCGATGCCGGACGGCTGGGGGTAGAGCGCCGAGCAGTACGGGGCGTTGTGCTTGCGGAAGTCGAAGCGCCCGTCCGGGAATTGGAGCCCGCACTTCGCGCAGCGGGTGTAGTCGGCGCTCTCGCGGCGCTCCAACTCGCAGGAGTAGCAGGCCGGGTCGGCCTCCTCGTGCTCGTACAGGTGGTTCTCGTGCTCGCGGACGCCGGCGTAGTCGTCGTCCTCGCCGCAGTAGCAGCCGTCACAGCTCATGCAGCCCGCGCACGCGGCGCAGGCCGAGCCGCGGTGGTGGCCGCAGACCGGGTTCACGTCGTCGGTGGCGGTGAAGGTGGCCGGGACGGCCGCGCCGGTGTGGCGCCAGACCTGGAGGTCCTCGTGGGCCATGGGTCAGCCCTCCTTCGTGGCCAGCGCGCGGACCGCGTCCGCCAGGATCTGGGCGTGGTCGAAGGCCAGCGGCGGCAGCTTGTCCAGCGGGTGCCACTCGGCCGTGGCCGCGTCGTCGCCGGCCACCGCCGTCACGCCGGAGGCCACCTCCAGCAGGTAGGAGACGGTGACCACCCGGCCGCGCGGGTCGCGGTCGGGGTCGGTGTAGGCGTTCACCTGGACCAGCTCCTCCGGCATCGCCACGATGCCGGTCTCCTCCTCCAGCTCGCGCGCCGCGGCCCGGTCGCACCGCTCGCCCTGGTCCACGTAGCCGCCCGGCAAGGCCCACGACCCCTTGTGCGGCTCGTCCGCGCGCTGGATCAGCAGCACCCGGTCGTCGGTGCGGATCACCACGATGTCGGCGGTGAGCCAGGGCCGCTCGCTGCCCCAGTCGGTCTCGGTCTCGGTCACGGTCTCGGTCATCAGATTCCCTCCGGGTGGTGGCGGTCGTGGTCGAAGGCGTCGTCGGCGGTGAACGGCGCGGTGTCGTCGGTGAACCCCTCGTACGCCTCGCCCGGGTGGTCGGCGAGGTACCAGCCGCAGCGGCGGCACCACTCGTTGTCGCCGACGTAGTCGTAGGCGTCGCAGGGCTCGGGGAGGTTCGGGACCTCGGTGCGGTGGTCGAAGTTGGGCACCGGGCCGAGCCAGGCCGGGTACTCCTGGCGGACGTACGGGCGGGCGCTGGGGTCCCACTCCGGGGAGTTCGGGCCGATCGGGCCGAGCCCACCGCCGAGCAGCCGGTCGAGCTGCAGCAGCTCGTGCGCGCGGCTGGCGGCCTCGGCGACGTCGGCCTCGGCGCCGGTGTCCAGGGCGAGCCGGTCGGTGAGGGCGGCGACGCGCAGCCGGTACTCGCGCTCCGGCCGCAGCCGCCACCACTCCCTGGTGCCGTACGTGACGGGCTCGGTCGGCAGGGTGCTGCCCTGGGTGGTCAGCTCGATCTGGAGCCGGGTGAGCTGGGCGGCCTCGACCAGGGCCTCGGGGGCGTTGGCGTAAGCCTCGGCCGGGGCCGGGGCGTCGAAGCCCCGGCCGGTCGTCGGGTCGGGGCTCACGCCTCGGTCTCCGCGTCGTCGTCGTCCGGGGTGGACACGGCGCCCATGTTGTAGAGCCAGCCGCCGGCCTCGGCGAGCGCGAGGCTGAGCGGACCGCCCGGGGTGCCCCACTCGTCGCGGTTCGGCGGCTCGGTGATCCCGACGGCCTCGCGGAGCGCGGTGACCACCTTGGTCACCGGCTCGGCCGGGTCGCGGCCGTCCTCCATCCGCACGGCGCCGGCCTGCTGCTGCTTCTCCAGGTGGTGGATCAGCTGCTCGAAGGTCTGCGGCAGCCGGTCGACCATCTCCATCAGGGCCCGGACCGCGCTGCTGATCTCGGGCGCGGTCATCTCGCTGGCGTTCAGGGTGTCGTGGTTGAGCTGGCGGATCGCCTCGGCGGCCTGGCGGGCGGCGGCGTACGGCGCGTTGTTCTTCGTCATGGTGCTGATCCTCTCGGCTGGGCCCGACGGTTCGGGTCGGTTTGTGGTGAAGTCGCCTGCTACAGCAGGGCGATCAGCAGCGCGGCGGGGAGCAGGCCGAGCCCGACGTGGGCGGCCTGGTCGACGTGGGCGGCGCCGCCGTGGGCGAGGAAGTCCTCCTGACCGGTGTTCTCCATCCACCACCGCACTCCGCGGCGGCGGTCGATGACGCTGTGGCTGATGCCGATCCAGGCGAGGCCGGCCACCAGGCCGGGCGCGCTGGGGTGCTCGCCGAGCGCGAGCCACCCGGCCAGCAGCAGCACCACGGCGGTGATGCCGACGTGGGTGGCCGAGTGGATCAGGTTCTCGTACCAGCCGTGGTGGTGGTGGCCGTTCTCGTCGGTCCACCCGGCCTTGCGGCTGGCCTGGCGGTCGGTCTGGCCGGGGTAGTCCGCGAGCCAGTGGCAGGTGAGCAGGAGCAGGAAGACGGTGGCGAACACGGTGGTGGTCTCCTTCGGCGTGGTGGTCAGCGGGTGGCGAGGGCGGCGGCGGCGATCAGCGCGTCGGCGGTGCGGACCGCCTCGGCGCGGGCGACCTCCAGGAACCCCTGGTGCTCGGCGCCCCGGATCGCGTAGGCGGCGGTGACGGCGGCCTGGGCGGCACCGGCCAGCTCGGGGACGAGGATCGAGAGCGTGGCGTGCGGGGCGGTGACGGCCGCCCGGGTCTCGTGGCTCCGGGTCCGGGCGGCCTTGTAGGCCGGGGAGTCGGCGCCCTCGTTGAGCCGGATCTCCTCGCGCCGGACCATCGCCAGGCGGTGGTCGGCGAGCGCGACCGCGAGGCCGGTGACGGCCTGGACCCGCTCGGCGCGGCGGGCCTCACGAAGGCCGGCGGTGCGGTCGGCGCGGGTGGCCCGCTGCTGGATCAGACCGGCCGTGACGGCTCCGGCCAGCGTGCCGATGATCGTGATGATGCTCTGCCACATGGTGGCTCTCCCCTCCGGGTTGGACCGCTTCTGCGGTGCTGCACACGCTACCCGAAAAGTACCCCGGGGAACAACAGTCATTCCCGAGAGTTCGAATCGGAGGGGCCGCGTCCGGCCCGGACAGCGCGGTGCCCGGGTCGGCGGCGGCCGACCCGGGCACTGGTGGTTCATCACTCTTGGTTGTTGTCGTTGTTGTTGTCGTCGTTGTTGTTCGGGCTGTTCTTGCTGGTTGACAGTCCCGCGCCCCCGGGGGAGGGGTGTCCCTTCCCGGGGGCGACAACAACAACGATCACTCTGCGTTGGTGCTGTAGGCGACGTGGCCACCGGCTCCGCGGGTGCGGATCCGGCTCTCGCGGGCGGCCTTAGCGAGCGCGCCGGAGAGGGCGGGGCGGGTCACCGCGACGTCCTTCGGCAGCCGCTCCAGCACCTGGCTGGTGGACAGCCAGGTGTCCGGCCCGGCGGCGGCGAGCACCGCCAGGGCGGCGGCGAACCAGTCGGCGTCACCGGCGGCGGGCTCCGGCCGGGGCGCCTGCTGGCCGCCGCGGCTGTGGAGGTTGAGGCTGCGGCGCAGGACCGGCTTGCCGTCCTCGCCGGTGCTGTCGGTCGGCGCGGCCGGCGGGTCCAGGCTCTTGAGGAAGAGCTCCATCTCCCGCTCCATCTCGGTCCGCTCCTCCGGGGTGACCCCGGCGGTCCCGGCCGGGCGGGAGAACAGCTTCGGCGCCTGGCGGACCGAGCCGCCGGCGGTCGGCGCCGACCCGGGCGCGGTCCCGGCCGGGGCGGAGCCGCTGGTCTGCTCGGCGAGCCACGGGGTGCGCTCGGCGCTCCAGCGCGAGGCGTACGCCGCTCCGGCGGCCTGGACGGAGACCTGGTCCAGGCGCGGGCGGATCCGGTCGGTGGCCAGGCAGACCTCGCGGGCGAAGCTCGGGCTGGTCTTCCAGGTGCGGAACGGCTGCGGGGCGAAGCCGCCCTCGCCGCCGGCACCGATGACGCCGGAGCCCTTCGCCCGGAGCTGGCGCGGGTCCAGGCCCCGGACGGTGCCGAAGAGCTTGCTCACCCCGGCGCCGTCCTGGTCGGTCGCGGTGAGCGCGGCGCGGACCGAGGCGTGCTTCTTGATCACGGTGTCGCCGATGCTGGCGAGGTTGCCGTCGGTGGCGGTGAGGATGGTGCGCACGCCCGCCTCGCGGTCGGTCCGCATGATCCGCTTGATCCGCTCGCGGATGCTGACCATCAGCGGGTCGCGGCTGGTGCTGGCCAGGGCCTCCACGCCCTCGTCCACCACGATGATGATCTCGGGGAGTTGGGCGCTGACCGGCAGCAGGCCGCGCAGGTCCTGCTGGATGGCCAGGTGGCGGTACGCGGGGATGCGGGCGTCGGAGATGGTCTCGGCGGCGGCGAGCATCAGCTCGGCCTCTTCCGGGGTGCCGGCCACCCAGTCGATCGCGGGGCGGGTGGACTCGCCGCTGGTGAACGTCTGGAGCCAGTCCAGGAAGGCGCCGCCGCGCTTGCCCAGGTCGATGCCCCACACGACGACGTCCACGCAGCGGAGCATGCCCGCGAGCACGGCGTCGAGCAGGGTGGTCTTGCCGGATCCGGGCGGACCGAGGATCAGGCCGCACGCCTCGCGCAGGTAGACGTAGACCAGCTCCCCGACCCGGCTCAGACCCCACGGGATGCCGGTGAGCACCGACAGCGGCGAGTAGTCCTGGGGGTAGGTCTGCACCTCGGCACTGGTGTCGCGCAGGTCGATGTCGAGGATGGCGTGGCCCTGGACGCCCGCGCCGGTGACGCGGACCAGGCAGCCGACCGGGAGCCGGGCGGCCTGGGCGAGGGTGGAGGCGTGGCCCTGGAGGGTGGCCAGGGTGTAGCCGAGCGGCAGCTCGACCTCGATGCCGAAGCCGGAGCCGTCGGGGCGGCGCTCGAAGCCGCCGGTCCAGCGGACGCCCTGCTGGCGGGTGACGTGCCGGATCAGCGCCATCCACTGCTTGGCCAGCTCGCGGTCTGCGGTCTCCAGCTCCTTGGCGGCGGCTTCGGCCTCCTGGGACAGCCGCTCTTCCTCGGCGGCCTCCTCCTGGACCTCGGCGTGGTGCAGCGCGCTGCCGACCCCGATGGTGGAGGCGGCCAGGGCGCCGGCCGCGACCCACCAGCCGGTCGGGGACCAGGTGGTGGGGTTGGTGGCGATGACCGCGCTGGTCCACCCGGAGGCCAGCAGCCAGGCGGTGGCCCGGGTGACGATCGTCGGCCGGGACAGCCGCTGCCGCAGGCCCTGGACTCCGCCGTGGGCGACGGCGCCGACCGCGCCGACCGCCAGCGGCAGCGCGGCGGGCAGGCCGGTCCAGGAACCGAGGCTGGCGACGGCGGTGGCGGTGGTGGCCATGGCCAGCGGGGCGCTGACCGGGCCGTGGCCGGCCACCCAGTCCACCGGGATCCCGCGGTGGCGCGGCTTGGCCGGGGCCTTGGGCTCCTTGGTCTCCTTCTGCATGGTGATGGTCTGCTCAGGCGCGGTGCTGGTCATGCTGGCCTCTCCTCTCGGGGTTGGAGCCGGGGCCTCGGCGAGGCCCCGGCGCGGTGGTCGGGCGCGGTCAGACGTCCTCTTCGACGTCGTTGTTGCGGGTGACGTCCCACATCTCCTCGCCGACGCGCGGGTCCTCCAGCCGCTGGATCTCCGGCTCGTGCTTCTTCTTGAAGACCTCGGCGACCTCCGAGGCGGCGTCGGCCGCCTTCACCAGCAGGCCGTAGACCTCCATCAGGGAGTCGGTGACGGCCGGGTCGAGCGGGGCCTCCTCGGGGGAGAGCCGCTCGGCGACCACGCCGAAGGTGTTGGCGATGTAGGTGATGGCGTCCGGCATGGTCTCGATGGACCGCAGGACGGCGAGCATGCCGCTGATCTCGCCCTGCTGGGCCTGGGTGTGCATGTCCTCGGCCGCGCCGCGGAAGTCGAACAGGCCCATGAGGTCTCCCTGGTAGATGCTGGCGGCGTCGGCCGCCGGGGTGGTGGTGTCGGTGTCGAGCGGTGCGTCCGAGACGCGGTCGAGCTTGCGCAGCTGGACGGTGTCCTCCTCGGCCTGGGCGGCCGGCTGCTGCTGGTCCTGGGCGGCGGCCTGGTCGGCGTCCTGGTGGACCTGCTGGTCGCGCTGCTGGCGGGCGGTCAGCGCGGCGCCGACCAGGCGCCGGTAGACCCGCCGGCCCCACTGCGGGGAGGCCAGGCCGAGCTTGCGCATCGGCCAGGACAGCAGCATCGACAGCAGGCCGAGCGGCGCGGCGGCCAGCGCGGCGAGCGCCCGGCGCCCGTGGAAGCGGGCGGCG
>NZ_JBIWJF010000056.1:0-25113 GCF_044764985.1 Kitasatospora sp. NPDC093550 | reverse complement strand
CCCCCCCCCCCCCCCCCCCCCCCCCCCCCCCCCCCCGACCCCCCACCCTCCCGAAAGCCACCACCCCACCAGCCCCGCGCCAGCGGAACCTCACCGCCCCACCCCACCACACAAAAAAGCGCCCCCTCCCCAACCCGAAGGTCAGAAAGGGGACGCCCCAAAAAGCCCAGCTACAACCTCAGTTGTCGCCGTCCTCGTCGATCAGGAAGCCCCGCATCGGCGCCGGAGCCTGCTGCATCGGCTGCGGCGGCTGCGGCCGGACGGCCGCCATCGGCTGGGTCATCCCGGCCGGCTGCATCTGCGGAGCCCCGCTGTTGCCACCGTTCGACTGCCCACCGAAGCTCGGCGAGGACCCACCGAAGGAGCTGTTCCCGCCGAACGACGGCGAGTTGCCACCGAAGGACGGCTGGTTGCCACCGAAGCTCGGCGCACTCCCCATCGAGCCCGCACCGGCCGGCGCCATCGACGAGGCCGCCGGCGGCAGCGACGCGGTGGCGGGGATCCGCGGCGGGGCGAGCGAGTCGTCGGCCTGCGACTCCAGCTGGCGCAGCTGCGTCTCCAGGTACGACTTCAGACGCGTGCGGTACTCACGCTCGAACGCCCGCAGGTCCTCGACCTTGCGCTCCAGCGTGGCCCGCGCGGACTCCAGCGACCCCATCGCGACGCGGTGCTTCTCCTGCGCGTCCCGCTCCAGCGCGTCGGCCTTGGCACGGGCGTCGCGCTCCAGGCCCTCGGCCCGGCTGCGCGCCTCGCCGACGATCTTGTTGGCCTCGGAACGGGCCTCGGAGATCGCCTGGTCGGCGGTCTGCTGGGCGAGCGCCAGCACCCGCGCGGCACTGTCGCCACCGGGACCCTGCTGCTGCATCGGGCCGCCGAGCGGGCCGCCCATCTGCTGCCCGCCGCCCATGGAGCCACCCATCGGCTGCATCTGCTGCTGGCCCATGCCCTGACCCATGCCGGGGCCCATGCCCTGACCCATACCCTGGCCCATGCCCTGGCCCATCGGGTTGCCCATCTGCTGCGGACCACCGGGGCCGCCCATGGGCTGGAGCATCTGACCGCCCATCGGCTGGACCAGCTGCTGCTGGCCGCCCATGGTCTGGTTCATCTGCTGCTGCGGGCCGCCGGCCGGCGGGAGCTGCGGCGCGGAGCCGGCGGGCAGGCCGAGGGGCTGGTTGCCCATCTGCTGCTGCGGGCCGCCGGGCCCCATCTGCTGGGGACCACCCGGGCCCATCTGCTGCGGGCCGCCGGGGCCCATCTGCTGCGGGCCGCCCGGGCCCTGCTGGCCGGGGACCGGCGGGCCGGATATGGCGGCCGGCACCGGCGCGCCACCCTGGCGGGGGGCGTCCTGCGGCGGCTCCTTGCGCAGGTTGGCCTGGTTCTGCGCGGCGGCACGAGTCGCGGCGGCCAGCTTGGCCCGCAGGTCCTCGTTCTCCCGGAGGAGGCGGGTCAGCTCCGCCTCGACCTCGTCGAGGAAGGCATCGACCTCGTCCTCGTCATAGCCTTCACGCAGGCGGACGGTCGTGAACTGCTTGTTCCGAACGTCCTCGGGGGTCAATGGCATCTCTTCACCTCAACGTGATCGTCGGCACACCGGCATCCTGTCGCATCGCTCACCTACGACTAGGGGTGCACAAGCGAGATCAGGACATACACAATGATCATCAGTACGAAGAAGGACAGGTCGAGCGCCACGCCCCCGAAACGCAACGGCGGAATGAGCCGCCGAAGAAGCTTGAGCGGCGGATCCGTGACAGTGTACGTGGCCTCCAGGACCAGGACCATGGCCTTGCCCGGCCGCCACGAACGCGCGAACTGGAAGACCCAGTCCATGACCAGCCGTACGAGCAGGAACACCAGGAAGACGGTCAGGGCGTAGTAGAGCACCGCCCACACGATGTCCATCGCGTTTCCCTCTCCCCGGTCCCGAGCCCTCGGGCCCGCCGCTCGTCACCTGTCGCTAACCCACTGTCGATCAGATCCACACGTAAAGTCGTGGCCGGGTCAGCTCTGGTTGAAGAACCCACCCTCGGCGATCCGAGCCTTGTCCTCCGCCGTGACATCGACGTTAGCAGGCGACAGCAGGAACACCTTCTGCGTCACGCGCTCGATACTGCCGTGCAGACCGAAGACGAGTCCAGCGGCGAAGTCTACGAGCCGCTTGGCATCGGTGTCGTCCATCTCGGTCAGATTCATGATCACAGGGGTCCCGCCGCGGAACTGTTCCCCGATGGTACGGGCCTCGTTGTAGGTCCGGGGGTGCAGCGTGGTGATGCGGTAGGGCTCTCGTTCGTTCACTACCTTGGGCATGATCACCGGGGCGCTCTTCTCCAGGTTGTGGCGGCGTTCGGGTGTGATGGACGACACGGGGGCCATCCTCGGGGTCTCCTGCCGGATCGGCACCGCCGCGGGCACCGGCTGGGGCGTGATCGAGGAGACCGGGGCGGGCGTGGCGGCAGCCGCGGCGGCCGGCCGGGGAATGTCCTCGGTCCGCTGTCCCGTCCGGATCGGCTCGGGGTCCGCGTCGTAGTCGTCGTCGGGGTCGTACCCCTGGCCGTCGTACGTCTCGTCCTCCACGAGGCCGAGGTAGACCGCCATCTTGCGCATTGCGCCGGCCATGCTCCTGTCTCCTCCGCTCATGGCCACCCAGCTGGCGCCCGGTGGCTGCTTCGCGAAGCCGCGCCCTTCCGACGGCCGCTCGCTTCGCTCACTCCGTGGGGCCGGCTCCGCTTCCCGGCGACCCGGGCCGTACGACCCTGCCTGCGGATTCCGCGGCCCGTCCACGACGGCGCGTCAGGCCGACGGCCTGTCAGGGTTCGTGGAGTGGGGGCCGCGGAGCTGCGATCCACGGTTCGCTAGCGCTCCGGAGAGCTGCTAGATTCTGTCCTATTTTGTCCTGCAGTCTGATCTACTTACTCGGTGACGTTACCTGAGGGGTGACCTCACTCCGAGTACCGCCGTTCCGACGCGCACATGTGTCGCCCCGGCGGCAATCGCCTGCTCAAGGTCACCACTCATCCCTGCGGAGACCATGGTGGCAGCCGGATGGTCCGTCCGTACGGCGGTTGCGATTTCCGCCAGTCGATCGAAGGCCCGGGCCGGGTCCCCGGCCAGCGGACCGGCCAGCGGAGCGACGGTCATCACACCGTCCAGCCGCAGCCCGGGCGTGTCGGCGATCGCGTCGGCCAGTTCCGCGACGTCCTCCGGCGCGACCCCGGCCCGGTGCGCGCCCTCGCCGTGCGCCTTGTCCAGCGCCACCTGCACCAGGCAGCCGAGTTCGGGGCGCTCCGACTTGAGCACGGCCGCCGAGAGCGACTCGACCAGCCGCAGCCGGTCCACCGAGTGCACGTGGTTCGCGTACCGGACGACCGAGCGGACCTTGTTGGTCTGCAGCTGTCCGACGAAGTGCCAGTCAAGAGGAAGGTTTCTGCACTGCTCCGCCTTGGGAGCGGCGTCCTGGTCCCGGTTCTCCGCCACGTCCGTGACCCCGAGACCGGCCAGCAGCGCCGTGTCCTCGGCGGGGTAGGTCTTGGTGACGACGATCAAGGTGACCTCGTCCCGCGCCCGCCCGGCGGCCGCACAGGCGGCCGCGATCCGGCGCTCGACCACCTCCAGGTTGGTCCCGAGCTCCTCGTACCGGGCCCGCTGGCCCTCGGTCAGCGCGGCCGAGAACTCCGGGCCCCCCGGGAACGGTCCGTAGATGTCGTTCGTCATCAGTGATCAGAGCCCAACCAGACGTAGCTCGCGAGCCGGCCCGTGCGCTGCTCGCGACGATAGGAGTAGTGATCGGCGGATTCGAGGGTGCAGACCGGTGATCGCACCAGCTCGCCGACCCCCGCCGCGGCCAGCTGGGCCGCGACTCCCTCCGGCACGTCCAGGGCCGGGGTCCCCCACGAGGTCTCGGCGAAGGCCTCCGGCACCACGGCGGTGACCTCGGCGCGCAGTTCGGCCGGCACCTCGTAGCAGCGGCCGCAGACCGCGGGGCCGGTGGCGGCGGTGATCCGCCCCGGCTCGGCCCCCAGTTCGACCATCGCCCGGACCACGGCGGGCACCACCCCTGCCGCGAGCCCGGGCCGCCCCGCGTGGGCCGCGCCCACCACACCCGCCACCGGGTCGGCCAGCAGCACCGGGGTGCAGTCGGCGGTGAGCACCGCCAGCGCGAGCGGCCGGTCGGTGACCACCCCGTCGACCGTCGGGGCCTCCCCCAGCGGCTGGCGCTCCGTCACCACGGCGACCTCGGCCCCGTGCACCTGGTTCATCCAGACCACGTCGGCCGGTTCGAGCCCCAGCTCCCGGGCGGCGAGCGCCCGGTTCTCCCGGACGGCCTCCGGATCGTCCCCCACCGCGCCGCCGAGGTTGAGCTCCCCGTACGGCGAAGTGCTCACCCCGCCCCACCGGTCGGTGAAGGCGAAGTGAGCACCCGTGTGTACCGCGTGATCGATCACTTAAGGAAGTCCGGCACGTCGAGCTCCTCGGCCGGGCTCTCCACGTACGGCTGCCGGCCCACCGGCTGCACCTGCGGCGGCACCGGGGCGGCCGCGGTGGTGGCCGGGGTCTCGGCCTGACGGGTCGGGGCGGAGGTCTGGGCCTCGCCCTCCGAACGGGACGTCACCGAGCCGATGCTCCCGTACGACGGCCGGCCGGCCGGGCGCTCCGGGGCGGCCGCGGTGGTGGCCGGGCGCTCCGGAGAGGCGGCGGTGGACTTCACCACCGGGTCGCGGACGATCGCCGGCGGCTGCCCGCCGTCGAAGCCGGCCGCGATGACGGTGACGCGGACCTCGTCGCCGAGCGCGTCGTCGATGACCGCACCGAAGATGATGTTGGCCTCGGGGTGGGCGGCCTCGCTGACCAGCTGGGCCGACTCGTTGATCTCGAACAGGCCGAGGTCGGAGCCGCCCGAGATGGAGAGCAGCACGCCGCGGGCGCCGTCGATCGAGGCCTCCAGCAGCGGCGAGGAGATCGCCATCACGGCGGCGGCCTTGGCGCGGTCCTCGCCGCGGGCCGAGCCGATGCCCATGAGCGCCGAACCGGCGTCCGACATGACGGACTTGACGTCCGCGAAGTCGAGGTTGATCAGACCCGGGGTGGTGATCAGGTCGGTGATGCCCTGGACACCGGAGAGCAGGACCTGGTCGGCCGAGCGGAACGCGTCGAGCACGCTGACCTGGCGGTCCGAGATGGACAGCAGTCGGTCGTTGGGGATGACGATGAGGGTGTCGACCTCTTCGCGCAGGGCGGCGATGCCGTCCTCGGCCTGGTTGGCCCGGCGACGGCCCTCGAAGGTGAAGGGGCGGGTGACCACGCCGATGGTCAGGGCGCCCAGCGAGCGCGCGATGTTGGCGACGACGGGCGCGCCGCCCGTGCCCGTGCCACCGCCTTCACCGGCGGTCACGAAGACCATGTCGGCCCCCTTGAGGACCTCCTCGATCTCCTCGCGGTGGTCCTCGGCGGCCTTGCGGCCGACCTCGGGGTTGGCGCCGGCGCCGAGGCCCCGGGTGAGTTCACGGCCCACATCGAGCTTGACGTCGGCGTCGCTCATGAGGAGGGCCTGCGCATCGGTGTTGATCGCGATGAACTCGACGCCCTTGAGACCGACCTCGATCATCCGGTTGATGGCGTTGACACCACCGCCGCCGATACCGACGACCTTGATGACTGCGAGGTAGTTCTGCGGTGCTGCCACGTCGAAGGCCTCTCGCCTCGAATTTCCGGGTCGGCCCGGCCCGGCGAGGGTCCGTTCCGACGGATGTCGATGGGTAGGGAGCCTGGTTTCTGACTGAATGTCCGAAATGCCGACCGCCGACCCCAACCCTAAACTTGACCTTTAGGGTTAGTCCTGTGCCTCCGTCACATCACCAAGGGACACAGTCTGGTGACACAGGACACTAGGTGGCCCCGGGCACGCGTTTCAACGAACACGCCGAGCTTCCCTTTTTCTTTTGAGCCTATGTGATCATCAGCCGGCATAGGAAACCGGGGTGACCACCAAGGGTCGGGCCGACACTTCGAGGCGTCAACCCCTCCCTCAGGCACAGAACCTACCGGATCATCCCGACACCGCCGGCGCCTCGGGCGCCGTCACGTCGAAGTTCGTACCCTTCTGATTCATCAGTGCCACCAGAACCCGGGCCTTCCGGTCGATTTGTTCCGGGCTCCCCCAGCGCACCGTCGCACCCCCGCTGAGCTGCAGCTGGATGTCGTCGTACGAGTGCACGAGCACCGCCCCGGCCCGCTTGGCGACCTCCGGCGGCAGCCCGGCGGCCACCGCCACCGCGCCCTGGACCAACTGCGAACGGGAAATCACCCCGTCCACGTCGTTCGCCTGCTGACTGAGCCGCAGCTCCACCACCGGCACGCCCGCCGGCGGGGCCGCCTCGGTGGCGAAGCTCACGCCCGAGGCGTCCACCTGGGTGAACCGGCCGTCCTCCCCCTTGACGGCCGCCACCGCCTTGCGCTGGACGACCTGCACCTGCAGGGTGTGCGGCCAGCCCCGCCACACCTCCGCCTTCGACACCCGGGGGATCGCCTCCACCCGGCGCCGGACGTCCTCCAGGTCCACCCGGGCCAGCGGGCCGTCGCCCAGCCCGCCGATCGCGTCGCGGACCTGGGCCGCCGTCAGTCGGTCGTCGGTGGTCCCCTGGACGGCGACGCTGCGCACGTCCAGCACCGACGAGAGGAACACCAGCCAGGCCAGCCCGCCCAGCACCGCGGCGCCGAGCACGCTCAGCACCACGACGCCCCGCCGGGAGAGCCGGAGGCGAGGAGCGGACTCCTCGTCCTCCAGCTCCGCCTCCAGCGGATCGGCGGGCCGGCCGTCAGCCACGGCGGCGACCGCCGCGGTGGGCCTGGATGGCCTCGTAGACCATGCCGACCAGCAGGTCGTCGGCGTCCCGGCGGCCGAACTCGGCGGCGGCCCGGCTCATGTCCCACAGCCGCTGCGGGTCGGTGAGCACCGGCAGCACGTTCTGCAGCACCCAGTCCGGGGTCAGCTCGGCGTCGTCGACCAGCAGGCCGCCGCCGGCCTTGACCATCGGCTGGGCGTTCAGCCGCTGCTCGCCGTTGCCGATCGGCAGCGGGACGAAGGCGGCGGGCAGGCCGACGGCCGCCAGCTCGGCCACGGTCATGGCGCCGGCCCGGCAGAGCATCATGTCCGCGGCCGCGTAGGCCAGGTCCATCCGGTCCAGGTACGGCACCGGGCGGTACGGCGGCATCCCGGGGACGTCCGCGACCTGCGGCAGCTCGTTCTTCGGGCCGACCGCGTGCAGGATCTGCACGCCGTACTGCTGCAGCCGCGGGGCGATCGCGGTGACCGTCTCGTTGAGCCGGCGGGCACCCTGGGAGCCGCCGGAGACCAGCAGGGTGGGCAGTCGCTGGTCGAGGCCGAAGTAGTGCCGGGCCTCCGGACGGGCCGCGTTGCGGTCCAGGGTGGCGATGGTCCGGCGCAGCGGGATGCCGATGTACCGGGAGTCGCGCAGCTTGCTGTCGGGCGTGGAGACGGCCACGAAGTCGCTGTAGCGGGCGCCGATCTTGTTGGCCAGGCCCGGACGGGCGTTCGCCTCGTGGACGACGATCGGCACACCGGCCCGCTTGGCGGCCAGGTAGGCGGGCATGGCCACGTACCCGCCGAAGCCGACCACGGCGTCCGCGTTGACCCGCTCGATGATCTCCTGGGCGGCCCGCACGGTGCCGCGCAGCCGGCCGGGGACGGTGATCAGCTCCGGGGTGGGCTTGCGGGGCAGCGGGACGGCCGGGATGAGCTCCAGCTGGTAGCCGCGCTCGGGTACCAGCCGGGTCTCCAGTCCGCGCTCGGTGCCCAGGGCGGTGATCCCGATGGACGGGTCGTGCCTGCGGAGTGCGTCCGCGAGGGCCATGGCCGGCTCGATGTGACCGGCGGTCCCCCCGCCGGCGAGTACGACATGCACCGAAATTCACCGCTCCCTGCGTGCCGGCCCGGGGGCCGGGCGCGCTGTGGTTCGTCGTCGTGTCAGCACCCGGGCCAGTCGCTTCCTGATCCGGGAGTTCTTGCTCCGGGCGGCCAGGGCCGCCTTCGCGCCCGAGGTGCTGCGTGCCAGGCACAGCAGCACACCGATCGCGGACATGGCCGACAGCATGGCGGAGCCGCCGTAGGAGAACAGCGGGAGCGGGACGCCCGCGATGGGCAGCAGTCCCAGCGCCGACCCCAGGTTGATCATGGCCTGCGCCATGATCCAGGTGGTGGCGGCTCCCGCGGCGTACCTGACGAAGGGATCCTTCGTGCCGATGGCCACACGGATACCCGCGTAGCCTAGTGCCGCGAAGAGACCGATCACCGACAGCGTCCCCACCAGGCCCAGTTCCTCGCCGGTCGCGGCGAAGATGAAGTCGGTGTGCGCCTCGGGCAGCTGGCCCCATTTCTCCACGCCGGCGCCGAGGCCGGTGCCGAAGCCGCCGCCGTTCGCGAACGCGAAGACGCCGTGCAGGGCCTGGAAGCAGGCGCCCTCCGGGTCGAGCTTGGTGACGCCGATGCAGCCGAGCCGCTCCGCCCGGTGCGGGACGGTGACGACCAGGGCGGTGCAGACCACCACCGCCACGCCGAGGGTGGCCACGAACAACCGCAGTGGCGCGCCGACCATCCAGAGCAGCGCGAACACCATGGCCACCAGGATCATCGAGGTGCCCATGTCGCCACCGAACATGATCAGCGCGAGCAGCAGCAGGGCTCCCGGGACCAGCGGCACCAGCAGGTGCTTCCAGGAGTTCAGGGTGCCGGTCTTCTGCTTGCGGGCGAGCAGGTCGGCGCCCCAGAGCACCAGCGCGAGCTTGGCGAACTCGGAGGGCTGGAACTGGAAGAAGCCGAAATCCAGCCAGTTCTGGTTGCCGTTGATCCGCACCCCGATGCCGGGCACCGCGACCAGCGCGAGCGCGCCGATCACCCCGAACATCACCGGGTAGACGATCACCCGCAGCACCGCCACCGGGACGGAGGCGAAGCCGATCAGCAGGACGAGGCCGAGGATGGCCGCGATCAGCTGCTTGAGGAAGTAGTACTGCGCCGCGTGGTGCTGGTTCAGGGCCAGGATCTGCGAGGCGGAGAAGACCATCATCAGGCCGAGCACGACCAGCAGCAGCGTGCTGCCGACGACCAGCAGGTAGGGCGTGAGCGGCCGGTCCAGCCAGTACCGCAGCCGGGCCCGGAAGGCCTGGACGCGGACCAGCGGACCGGCCGACTTGTACTTGGTCGTGGTGGCGGAGATCACTCGCCACGGCTCAGCGGCGTCCTGCTTCCCGACCCCGGAATCCGCCTTGCCCTGCCCCGCCACCGATCTCCCCATCCTTCATGCGGCTCGTTCGCCCCCGGATCGCTCCGGACCCGGCGCCGACGGTCGGCGCGGCCCTTCGGCTCACTCGCCGTGGCTCACTCCCGGTGGCTCACTCGCCGGTGTCCGCCAGCTCCCGGACGGCCGCCGCGAACAGGTCGCCGCGCTCGCCGTAGTTGGTGAACATGTCCATCGAGGCGCAGGCCGGGGCCAGCAGCACCGTGTCACCCGATCGGGCGAGCGACGCGGCCGCGCGGACGACCTCGGCCATCGCCACCGCGCCAGTCTGGCCCTCGGCCGCCTCGATCACCGGCACATCCGGAGCGTGTCGCTCCAGCGCCTCGCGGATCAGCGCCCGGTCCTGGCCGATCAGCACCACCGCGCGCAGCCGCTCGGCCGCGCCCTGCACCAGGTCGTCGAAGGTCGCGCCCTTGGCGAGGCCGCCGGCGATCCAGACGATCGGCCGGTAGGCGGCCAGCGAGGCGGCCGCGGCGTGGGTGTTGGTGGCCTTGGAGTCGTCGATGTACGTGACCTCGCGGACCACACCGACCTCGGCGATCCGGTGGGCGTCCGGGCGGAAGGCCCGCAGGCCCTCCCGGACGGCCTTCGGCTCGACGCCGTACGCCCGGGCCAGCGCCGCCGCGGCGAGCGCGTTGGCGATGTTGTGCGGCGCCGGCGGGTGGACGTCCTCGACGGCGCCCAGCTCGGCCGCGTTCTTGGCCCGGTCCTCGACGAAGGCCCGGTCCACCAGCAGCCCGTCCACCACGCCGAAGTTCGACGGGCTCGGCGCGCCGAGGCCGAAACCGATCGCCCGGCAGCCCTCCTCGACGTCGGCCTCCATGACCAGCGCCTCGGTGGCCGGGTCGGCCAGGTTGTACACGCAGGCGACGACGTTGCCCTCGTAGATCCGGCCCTTGTCGGCGGCGTACGCCTCCATCGAGCCGTGCCAGTCGAGGTGGTCGGGCGCCAGGTTGAGCACCGCCGCCGAGTACGGGCGCAGCGAGGGCGCCCAGTGCAGCTGGTAGCTGGAGAGCTCGACGGCGAGCACGTCGTACGGCTCCTCGGCGAGCACCGCGTCCAGCACCGAGACCCCGACGTTGCCGACGGCGGCGGTGCGCTTGCCGGCGGCGGTGAGGATCGAGGCGAGCATCTGGACGGTGGTGGTCTTGCCGTTGGTGCCGGTGACGGCCAGCCAGGGGGCGGGCTCGCCGGTGCCCGGCAGCGGCTTGCGCAGCCGCCAGGCGAGCTCGACGTCGCCCCAGACCGGCACCCCGGCCGCCTCGGCGGCGGCGAACAGCGGGCTGTCCGGCGCCCAGCCGGGCGAGGTGACGATCAGCCGGGTGCCCTCGGGCAGGCTCGCGCCGTCGCCGAGGCGCACGGTGACGCCCTGCGCCTCCAGCTCGGCGGCCCGGGCGGTCAGGCCCGGCCCGCTGCCGCCGTCCACGACGGTGACGCGGGCGCCGAGCCCGTGCAGGACGCGCGCGGCGCTGATGCCCGAGACGCCGAGTCCGGCGACGACGACGGGCAGGTCGATGAAGTCAGGATTGGTCATCCGGTCCGGTATCCCGCGTAGAAGAGGCCGAGGCCGACGGCCACACAGAGGCCCTGGATGATCCAGAAGCGGACCACGACCAGGACCTCGCCCCAGCCCTTGAGTTCGAAGTGGTGCTGCAGCGGCGCCATCTTGAAGACGCGCTTGCCGGTCATCCGGAAGGAGCCGACCTGGATGATCACCGACAGGGTGATGATCATGAAGAGGCCGCCGAGCAGGATGAGCAGCAGCTCGGTGCGGGAGCAGATCGCCAGACCGGCCAGGCCGCCGCCGAGGGCGAGCGAGCCGGTGTCACCCATGAAGATCTTGGCGGGCGAGGTGTTCCACCACAGGAAGCCGAAGCAGGAGCCCATCAGGGCGGCCGCGACCACCGCGAGGTCCAAGGGGTCGCGGACGTCGTAGCAGCTGGCGGTCGCGGTGACGGTGTAGGCGCAGCTCTGCCCGTACTCCCAGACGCCGATGAAGGTGTAGGCGCCGAAGGCCATCACCGAGGCGCCGGTCGCGAGACCGTCCAGACCGTCCGTCAGGTTCACGCCGTTGGAGGTCGCCGCGATCATGAAGTACGCGAAGATGACGAACAGCACCGGGCCGATCGACCACTTGAAGTCGCGCACGAAGGACAACGACTGCGAGGCCGGGCTGAGGCCGCGGTCGTCGTGGAACTGCAGCGCCAGGACGGCGAAGGCGAGTCCGACGAGCGACTGGCCGGCCAGCTTCGCCTTGGCCCGCAGACCGAGCGAGCGGCGCTTGACCACCTTGATGTAGTCGTCCAGGAAGCCGACCAGGCCGAGGCCCGCGGTCAGGAAGAGCACCAGCAGCCCGGAGATGGTCGGGCTCTCGCCCGTTATCGCCTTGGTGGCGAAGTACGCGATCAGGGTCGCCAGGATGAAGGCGATGCCGCCCATGGTGGGCGTGCCCTTCTTGCTGTGGTGCGCCTTGGGGCCGTCGTCGCGGATGTACTGGCCGTAGCCGTGCCGGGCGAGCAGCTTGATCAGGGCGGGCGTACCGGCCAGCGAGAGGATCAGGCCGATCATCCCGGAGAAGAGGATCTGCTTCATCATCGGGCAGCACCGTCCGCCAGGAGGGCCTCGGCCACCTTCTCCAACCCCACCGAACGGGACGCCTTCACCAGGACCACATCCCCCGGCCGCAGCTGACTGCGCAGCAAATCGACCGCCGCGTCCGCGTCGGACACCAGCACCGACTCCTCACCCCACGAACCTTCGTTCCTCGCGCCGAGTTCCATGCAGGCCGCCTCGCGTCCGCCGACCGCCACCAGCTTGGTGACGTCGAGCCGGACGGCGAGCCGCCCGATGGCGTCGTGCTCGGCCAGGCTGTCCTCGCCGAGCTCCCGCATCTCGCCGAGCACCGCCCAGGTGCGCCGGCGCTCCGGGCCGCGACCCCCCATCGAGACCAGCGCCCGCAGCGCGGCCCGCATCGAGTCGGGGTTCGCGTTGTAGGCGTCGTTGACGACGGTGACACCATCGGCCCGGTCGACGACCTCCATGCGCCAGCGGGACAGCGCACCCGCCTCGCCCAGGGCTGCCGCGGTGTCGTCGACGGACATCCCGAGCTCCACCGCCACCGCGGCGGCGGCGAGGGCGTTCGAGACGTGGTGCTCACCGTACAGGCGCAGCTGCACGGGCGCGGAACCGGCTGGGGTGGTGAGCGTGAACGATGGCCGTCCGGTGGCGTCCAGGCGAACGTCGGTGGCCCGGACGTGGGCGTCCGGGGACTCCCCGAACAGGACCACCTTGGCCTTGGTGCGGGAGGCCATCGCGCGCACCAGGCGGTCGTCCGCGTTGAGGATGGCGGCGCCGTCCGCGGGCAGCGCCTCGACCAGTTCGCCCTTGGCCTCGGCGATCGCCTCCTTGGAGCCGAACTCGCCGACGTGGGCGGTGCCGACGTTCAGCACCACGCCGATCCGGGGCGGGGTGATCGAGGCGAGGTACTCGATGTCGCCCTTGTGCCGGGCGCCCATCTCCATCACCAGGTGCCGGGTGCCGGCCTCGACCCGCAGCGCCGTCATCGGGTGGCCGATCTCGTTGTTGAGCGAGCCGGGCGGGTAGACGGTCGCGCCGTGCCGCTGGAGGAGCTGGGCGATCAGGTCCTTGGTGCTGGTCTTGCCGGCCGAGCCGGTCAGCCCGACCACGGCGGTGTTCTCGGCGCGGGCGACCACGGTACGGGCCAGCCTGCCGAGTGCCTCCACCACACTGTCGACCAGGACGGCGGGCACGCCGACCGGGCGGGAGGCCAGCACCGCGACGGCGCCGGCCTCGACCGCGGTGGTCGCGTAGTCGTGGCCGTCCACGTGCTCGCCGACGAAGGCCGCGAACAGGCCGCCGGGGCTCACCTTCCGCGAGTCGACCTCGACCGGGCCGGTGACCAGGACGTCCGGGTCCGCGCCGTCCAGGGTGCCTCCGACTGCGGCGGCCACCTCGGCGAGGGTCAGTGCGATCACTGCTGCTCTACTCCTCGGTCGCCCCGCACGGCCGTGGTCCGCGCGATGGATTCGCGCAGCACCTCGCGGTCGTCGAAGGGGCGGATCTCGTCTCGTACGTACTGGCCGAGCTCGTGGCCCTTGCCGGCCACCAGCACGGTGTCCCCCGCCTGGGCGCGGGCGACGGCGAGTTGGATCGCCTCGGCCCGGTCGGGGACGACCAGGACGGCCCCGCGCTCGGCCTCGGGCACCGCGGCGGCGCCGGTCAGCATAGTGGCGAGGATCGCCAGCGGGTCCTCGCTGCGAGGGTTGTCGCTGGTCAGCAGGGCGGTGTCGGCGAGACGGGCGGCGATGGCGCCCATCGGGCCGCGCTTGTGCGGGTCGCGGTCGCCGCCGCAGCCGACGACGACGTGCAGCCGGCCCTTGGTGACCTCGCGCAGCGAGGCGAGGACGGCCTGCAGGGCGTCCGGCTTGTGCGCGTAGTCCACGACGGCCACGAACGGCTGCCCGGCGTCCACCCGCTCCAGCCGGCCCGGCACGCCGGGGACGGCGGCGACGCCCGCCACGGCCCGCTCCAGCGGCAGCCCGGCGGCGACCAGCACGGTGATCGCGGCGAGCGCGTTGGAGACGTTGAACGGGCCGGGCAGCGGGACGGCGGCGTCGGCCTCGGCACCGGCCGGGCCGAGCACCCGGAAGGTCGAGCCGATCGGGCCGAGCTGGACGTCCACGGCCCGCCAGTCGGCGTCGGGGCGGCCGGCGGCGGAGAAGGTGGTCACCGGGATCTTGGCCTCGGCGGCCAGCCGGCGTCCGTACTCGTCGTCCACGTTGACCACGCCGTGGCGGGACTTGCCGGGCTGGAAGAGCCGGGCCTTCGCCTGGAAGTAGTCCTCCATGTCCGGGTGGAAGTCGAGGTGCTCGGGCGTGAGGTTGTTGAACAGCGCGACGTCGTACGCGACGCCGTCGGTGCGTCCGAAGACCAGGGCGTGGCTGGA
Organism: Kitasatospora sp. NPDC093550; assembly: GCF_044764985.1. NCBI lineage: Bacteria > Bacillati > Actinomycetota > Actinomycetes > Kitasatosporales > Streptomycetaceae > Kitasatospora > Kitasatospora sp. NPDC093550. Next base: position 10,833 of record NZ_JBIWJF010000056.1, on the reverse strand, counting down.
GACCTCCATGGTCACCGCGTCGGCGCCGCGCTCGGCCATCACGCCGAGGATCGCGTGCAGGTCGGTGGCCTCGGGCGTGGTGCGCTCGCTCTTGATCCGCTCCTCGCCGACCCGCATCTCGACGGTGCCGATCACACCGGGGGTGCGCCCGGCACCGCGCAGACCTCCCTCGACCAGGTACGAGGTGGTGGTCTTGCCGTTGGTGCCGGTCAGCCCGAGCATCAGCAGCCGCTCGGACGGGCGGCCGTAGACGATAGCGGCGAGCTCGCCCATGACGGCCCGCGGCCGGTCCACGACCAGCAGCGGCAGGCCGGTGCCGGCCGCCAGCTCGGCGCCGGCCGGGTCGGTGAGCACGGCCACCGCGCCGGACTCCGCGGCCTTGGCGGCGAAGGCCGCGCCGTGGTGGTTGGCGCCCGGGAAGGCCACGTACACATCGCCCGGGCGGACCGCGCGGGAGTCGTGGGTGACGCCGCTGACGGCACCGCCCTCGACGGGCGCGAGACCCAGCTGGACGGCCAGCTCGGGGAGCGGCAGAACGGCGGTCCCGGTCGGACGGGGCGGACTCACGGTGGTTTGATCGGGTTTCGGCACGGCGGGAAGGCTATCCGCCGAAGGGTGCCCAGGGCCAAACCGGCCCCGCGCCGCGCCGTCGGCCGGCCCGACCCGCTCCTCGCTCATGCTCCGCTCACGGCTTCCACTCGACGGGCAGGTTGGGCGCCTGGCTGCCGCTCGGCGGGACCTGCATGGTCTTCAGGGTGAACTCCATCACCTGCTTGAACACCGGTCCGCACAGCTGGCCGCCGAAGTGGCCGTTGACCGGGCCCTGGAGGGTGCAGGAGACGGTGTACCGGGGGGCGTCGGCGGGGGCGAACCCGATGAAGGAGGCGGTGTAGCCGTCGTACCCGACGCCGTTGGCCGCCCCCCGGTTGGCGGTACCGGTCTTGCCGGCGACCCGGTAGCCGGGGATGGCGGCCTTGCCCCCGGTGCCCTGCTCGTCGTCGACGACCGACTCCAGCATCGAGGTGAGGGTCTTGGCGGTCTGCTCGCTGACCACCCGGGTCTGCTCGCCCGCCGGTGTCGGGGCGTACTTGCCGTCCGGGCCGGTGACGCCCTGGACGATGCTGGGCGCGACCCGCACCCCGCCGTTGGCGATGGTGGAGTAGACCGAGGTGGCCTGCAGCGCGTTCATCTGCAGCGGTCCCTGCCCGAAGGAGATGTTGTACTTCTCCGAGGCGACCAGGTCCTCCGGCTTCTTGAGCATCCCGGAGGCCTCGCCGGGGAAGTTCAGGCCGGTCGGCTGGGCGACGCCGAACTTGCGCATGTAGCCGTCCAGCACCTTGTTGGCCTGGAGCTGGTCGCCGCCGCCGAGGGTCTCGACGGCCTCGATGGTGCCGATGTTGGAGGACTTGGCCAGCACCCCGGCCAGGGTCAGGTACCAGTCGCCGTGCTCGACGTCGTCCTTGAACTGCTGACCCGCGCGCACCAGCCGGTTGGGCACGGTGACCCGGGTGTCCCAGTTGGCCTTGCCGGAGTCCAGGACGGCGGCCAGGCTCATCAGCTTGGCGGTGCTGCCCGGCTCGTAGGCGTCACCCAGCGCCGGGTTGCCCAGCTGGGACTGCTTGGACAGGCTCAGGTCGTTCGGGTTGAAGCCGGGCGCCGCGGCCATCGCCAGCACCTGACCGGTCTTCACGTCCTGGACGACGACGTAGCCCTTCTCCGCGCCGGAGTTGGCCACCTGGTCGGTGATCGCCCGCTGGGCGGCCCACTGGACGTCCCGGTTGATGGTCAGCTTCACGTCACTGCCGGGCACGGCCGGGTCCAGCGTGCCCCCGGCGGTGGGCACCAGCCGGCCGCCCGCCTGGGCGTAGCTGCTGTGGCCGTCCTTGCCGGCCAGCTGCTGCTGGTACTGCAGCTCCAGCCCGCCGGCGCCCGCGCCCTCGCCGTTGACGAAGCCGATCAGGTTGGCGGCCAGCCCGTCGGCCGGGTAGACGCGCTTCTGGGTCTCCTGGTTGAACACCCCGGCCAGCGGGTTGGCGCACTCGTTGTCGACCCGGGTGCGCCCGCCCTGGTCGGCGGGCTTGCCGAGCAGCTTCTTCTGCGCCTGGCAGGCGCGCGAGCCGGCCTGCTTCTCCAGGCTCGACTTGAGGTCGCTGATCTGGTTCTTCGCGGCCGGGGTCTGCGCGGCGGCGAGCCGCTTGTAGCGGGTCTTCGGGGTGCGCAGGTCGGCGGCGATCTTCTCCTTGGACACACCGAGGATCGGCGCGAGCAGGGCGGCCGCCTGCTCCGGCGCGTCCGGGATGCCGGTCGCCGCCGGGGTGAACATCGCCGGGTCGGCGGTGATGTCGTACGCGTCGACGGTGGCGGCCAGGGCCACCCCGTCGGCCGACGTTATCGAGCCGCGCTCGGCGGTGATCGGGATGTTCAGGTAGCGGTTGGTGTTGGCGTCGGCGGCCAGCGCGTCCGAGTCGACCAGCTGGAGCTGGACGAGACGGCCCGCGAACACCGAGAACACCAGCGACATCGCCACGGTGATCACCCGCAGCCGGCGCTTCGGCTCGGCCAGCTTGAGCGCCTTGGGACGCTGCGGCGGCTTCGGGCGCGGCCGCACCGCGGCCTGACCGCGAGCCGGCGGACGCCCCTCGGGACGGCGCTGCTGCGGGGTGCGCCCGGTGCTGCGGGAGGCGGCGGCCTTCGCGGACTGCGCCTTCGCCGACTGACCGCGCGCCGGCTGGGCCTTGCCCGGCTGCCCCTTCGCCGGCTGCGGCCGCCCGGCGGCGGACTGACCGCGCGGCGCGGCACCCCTGGGCACCGGACGACGGCCGTTGCCGGAGCCGGAGCCGGAGCCCCCGGAAGGCTGACGAGTGGTCACCGCGCGCCACCCCCGCTCGGCGCGGCCGGCGAGGCCGGGTTGAGCTGGATCACCGAGTCACCGGCCGAGGCCGCCGTCGTCGGCGTGGCCGGTACGGCCGGAGCCTGCGGCTGGGGCACGGGCGACTGTCCGGCGTTCGGCTGGGTGCCGCCCGGCACGGGCTTCGTCGGCCACGGCTCGACCGTGGAGCGCTTGACCGGCGGGCTGTCCTGCGCCGGCCCGGGCGTGCCCAGCACCTTGCCGCCGTTCGGGACGTCCAGGAAGGCCATCCCCCCGGCCGGAATCATGCCCAGCTCGGCGGCCCGCTTGGCCAGCGCGTCCGGCGCGGAGCTCTGGTCGATCTCGTGCTGCAGGCTCTGCTGCTCGTCGGTCGCCTTGGTGGTCTGCTTCTGCAGCCGGGACAGCTCGAAGGAGCCCTCGTTGAGCGCGGTGTTCAGCGCCAGCAGCCCGAGCAGCCCCGCCGCCAGCAGCACCACGACGAGCACCGCGAACGGCGTGCGCCCCCTGACCGGGCGCTTCCCCGGCCGGACCGTGATGCGCGCCCTGCCCTGTCCGGGGAGACCTCCCCGCCCCGCCCGGACCTCACCGGCCACCGGCCCCACTGCTCTCCTCCGCCCTTCGGACCTCGCCGGGACCGGTTGTCAGCCCCGCTTGTTCCGGTCCCTGATCCTCTCCGCCACCCGCAGCCGTACGGGCGCGGCGCGCCGGTTCTCCTCGATCTCCTCCTCGGTGGCCAGCTCGGCACCGCGGGTGATCAGTTTGAGCCAGGGCTGGTGCTCCTCCGGGATGAACGGCAGCCCCGGCGGGGCGGTGCTGGTCGCCCCCGCGGCGAAGTACTGCTTCACCAGGCGGTCCTCCAGCGACTGGTAGGACATCACCACGATCCGGCCACCGAGCGCGAGGACGTCCAGCGCCCCGGGGATCGCCCGGTCCAGGACCTCCAGCTCGCCGTTGACCTCGATCCGCAGCGCCTGGAACGTCCGCTTGGCCGGGTTCCCGCCGGTGCGGCGGGTCGCCGCCGGAATGGCGTTGCGCACCAAATCGACCAGACGCGCGCTGTTGGTGAACGGTTCCTTCTCCCGCTCCCGCAGGATCACCGAGGCGATCTTCCCGGCGAACCGCTCCTCGCCGTAGACCTTGAGGATCCGGGCCAGGTCGCCGTGGCTGTAGGTGTTCAGCACCTCCGCCGCGCTGATCCCCCGGGTCTGGTCCATCCGCATGTCCAGCGGCGCGTCCTGCGCGTAAGCGAAGCCGCGGTCCGCCTCGTCCAGCTGCATCGAGGAGACGCCGAGGTCGAACAGGACGCCGTCCACGCGGTCCACGCCGAGGCGCTCCAGCACCTCGGGGATCTCGTCGTACACGGCGTGCACCAGGGTCGCCCGGTCGCCGAACCGGGCGAGCCGCTCGCCGGAGAGCTTCAGCGCCTGCGGGTCGCGGTCCACCGCGATGAGCCTGACCTCGGGGAACTGGGTGAGCAGCGCCTCGCTGTGCCCGCCGAGGCCGAGGGTGGCGTCCACCACCACGGCTCCGGGCTTCGAGATCGCGGGGGCCAGTGCGTCCATGCACCGCTGCAGCATCACCGGAACGTGCTTCGGGCCCGGTTCGTTGGTGGTCATGCGCGGTGGCGCCCTTCCTCGGTGCGGAGCAGCCCGACGTCCGGGAGCTGCGACCATTCTCGCCCACCTGCTCCCGGCACGACGAAGCGGCCCGTGGTCCCCGCCCGCTCAAGGGGAAGGTCGTGACCGCCCGGCGCCGGGGAAGGTGCGCCAGGTGAGCACGGAGCGGGTGGAGGCCACGGACCGCGTCGACCGGGTTGCACCGGCCGGGAAGGCCCGGTTGACGGGCTCCGGCGGGTGTGCTCCACTGCGCCGCAAACTCTATCGCGCGGGCCCTGCCAGTCAATGGTCCGCTCCGGCGCACCACCCGGGCGGCGGTACGGATCACCGCAGGTCGCGGCCGTTGGGGTGGCCCGGTGGCGGCCCGATCCGGGGGCCCTCGGACACCGTCGCGCGCCCCCTCCCAGCGACTGCGTACGACCCACTCCGGTACCAGCTCGGACAAACCCTCCCGTTGTGGCTATGCGCTCGATCACAGCAGCGGGTTCTGTAGCTCTCCACCCCACCGCGGACGCCGGATCGGCACTAACGTCGCCGGCATGACAGTGACCCCCGACCGGCCCACGCCGAACGCCGCTGCCGACCCCGCCGGACCCACCATCATCGACCGCTTCGTCGCGGCCAACCGCGAGTACGCGGTGACCTTCCAGGACGGCGGCATGGACGCCCGCCCGGTGCAGAAGATCGCCGTGGTGGCCTGCATGGACGCCCGCCTCGACCTGTTCGCGGCGCTCGGCCTCGAACTGGGCGACGCGCACGTCATCCGCAACGCCGGCGGCGTCGTCACCGACGACACCATCCGGTCGCTGACCATCAGCCAGCGCGCCCTCGGCACCCGCTCGATCGCGCTGATCCACCACACCGGCTGCGGCCTGCTCGGGCTCACCGAGGACTTCCGCCGCGAGCTGGAGCTGGAGGTCGGCCAGCGCCCGCAGTGGGCGGTGGAGTCCTTCGTCGACCTGGACGGCGACGTCCGCCAGTCCATGCAGCGCGTCCGCACCTCGCCCTTCCTGCTGCACACCGACGACGTCCGCGGCTTCGTCTTCGACGTCCACACCGGCCTGCTGCGCGAGATCGACTAGCCCCGCCCCCGCCCGGCCGACGGCGTCCGGGCACCGTCGGGCCCCTCCCATTCGGGAACGGCCGAATGGTGACTTCGAGCCACCCGGCGGGGGAGAATGCGCCTGCCGGTCGGGCCCCGAACCACCTGGGGCGGCCGGGCCGCAGGCCGCCTCCCCACGCCGGATCCGCCATCGGAACCGGCCCCGGGACGGCCGCGTCAAGCATGGGGTGGGGTCCGGCCTCGGCACGGGGCGGACACAGGTGCCAGGGAGCGTAAACGGGTGACGAGCTACAACGATCAGGCCGGTCTCGGCGGTCCTGCGGGGGGCGAGCAGAGGGCGAACGGGTACCAGCAGGTCGGGCTCCCCGAGCTCGCCGCGGTCGTGGACCGCGTCCGCGCCAACGTCGAGAGCGTGATCGAGGGCAAGCCGGAGGCCGTCCGGATCGCCCTGACCGTCCTGCTGGCCGAGGGCCACCTGTTGCTGGAGGACGTCCCCGGCGTCGGCAAGACCATGCTGGCCAAGGCGCTCGCCCGCTCGGTCGACTGCACCGTGCGCCGCATCCAGTTCACGCCCGACCTGCTGCCCTCGGACGTCACCGGCACCAACATCTACGACCAGCAGCGGCACGACTTCGAGTTCCGCCCGGGCGCGATCTTCGCCCAGATCGTGGTCGGCGACGAGATCAACCGCGCCTCGCCCAAGACCCAGTCCGCGCTGCTGGAGTCCATGGAGGAGCGCCAGGTCACCATCGACGGCACCAGCTACGAGCTGCCCTCGCCGTTCATGGTCGTGGCCACCCAGAACCCGGTCGAGATGGAGGGCACCTACCCCCTCCCGGAGGCCCAGCGCGACCGTTTCATGGCCCGGATCTCGATCGGCTACCCCAGCCCCGAGGCCGAGCTCGCGATGCTGGACGTGCACGCCGGGGCCAGCCCGCTGGAGGACCTCCAGCCGGTCGCGCACGCCGCCGACATCCTCAAGCTGATCGACCTGGTCCGCACCGTGCACATCGCCGACCCGGTCCGCCGCTACGCCGTCGACCTGGTCGGCGCCACCCGCACCAGCCCGGAGCTGCGCCTGGGCGCCTCGCCGCGCGCCACGCTGCACCTGGTCCGGGCCGCCCGCGCCGCCGCCGCGCTGGACGGCCGCGACTACGTCACCCCGGACGACATCCAGCGCCTCGCCGTGCCCGTCCTCGCGCACCGCCTGATGCCGACCGCCGAGACCCAGCTCAGCCGCCGCACCTCCGAGCAGATCGTGACCGACCTGGTCGCCCGGCTGCCGCTGCCGCGCCCGCAGGGCGGCCCGGCCGTCCGGAGGGGCTGAGGTGGCCCAGTCCGACTCGGCGTCGGGGCTGCGGGCCGGGTTCCGCGGCCTCACCACCCGGGGGCGGTCCTTCCTCGCCGCCGGACTCACCGCGGTGGTCTGCGCCTACCTGCTCGACCAGGACGCCCTGCTGCGCGTCGGCGTGCTGCTCGCCGCGCTCCCGCTGGTCGCCGTGGTGGTGGTCGCCAACACCCGCTACCGGGTGGCCAGCGGCCGCCGGCTCAGCCCGCGCCGGGCGGTCGCCGGCCAGGAGGCCCGGGTCCACCTTCGGCTGGACAACGTCTCCCGGGTACCCACCGGGGTGCTGCTCCTGGAGGACAAGGTCCCGTACGTGCTCGGGCCGCGCCCGCGCTTCGTGCTGGACCGGGTCGAGCCGCGCGGCTACCGCGAGGTCTCCTACCGGGTCCGCTCCGACCTGCGCGGGCGCTACCCGCTCGGGCCGCTGCAGCTGCGGCTGTCCGACCCGTTCGGGATGTGCGAGGTGACCCGCGCCTTCACCGCCTGCGACGTCCTCACCGTCGTCCCCCAGGTCCAGGCCCTGCCGTACGTGCGGCTGAACGGCGAGTGGCTCGGCCAGGGCGAGAGCCACAGCCGCTCCCTGGCGCTGGCCGGCGACGACGACGTGATCCTGCGCGAGTACCGGCCCGGCGACGACCTGCGCCGGGTGCACTGGCGCTCCACCGCCAAGTACGGCGAACTGATGGTGCGCCGCGAGGAGCAGCCGCAGAAGGCCCGGGCCACCGTCCTGCTGGACACCCGCGAGATCGGCCACCGGGGCAGCGGCCCCGCCTCCTCCTTCGAGTGGGCGGTCAGCTGTGCCGCCTCGGTGGCCGCGCACCTGCTGGAGCGCGGCTACCAGACGCAGCTGCTCACCGACACCGGACTCGCGGTGCCCGGGCCGGGCGCCGGCGGACGGAACAACGCCGCCGACACCTCCGGGCTGATCCTGGACGCCCTCGCGGTCGCCGACCTGTCCGACGGCGGCACCCTCTCCCGCGCCGAGGAGCCGCTGCGCACCGGCGGCGAGGGCCTGCTGGTGGCCGTCCTCGGCGAGCTGGACGACACGCAGGCCGCCCGGCTGGGCCGACTGCGCAGCCGTACCGGCGGGGCGGTCGCCTTCCTGCTGGACACCGGCACCTGGGCCGGCCTGCGGATGCTGGCCCCGAACACCGGCGGCGAGGAGTTCCGGGCCCGGGTCCGGCAGCTGCGCGAGGCCGGCTGGACGGTGATCCCGGTGAACGCCGGCGACTCCGTGCCGGACCTGTGGCGGGCCGCCGAAGGCGCCAAGACGACCGCCCCCAACCGAGAAGAGGCCGGCGCGTGACCACCCGGGCCAAACTGACCGTCTACGCGGCGCTGGCCACCGCCCTCGCCTCGTTCTGCATGATGCCGCTGCTGACCACCCGCAGCTGGCTGACCCACGCCGTCCTGGTGGTCGCCGTCCTCGCCGGGGCGGGCGCCGGCCTGCGCCGCTCCCCGCTGTACCGCTGGACGGTGCCGGTCGGGCAGCTGCTGGTGCTGCTCCTGCTGATGATCATCGGGTTCACCGGCAGCGTGGTGCCTGGACCTTCCTCGATGCGGGTCCTGGACCACGTCTTCGCGTCCGGTCTGGACGACATCCAGCAGTACGCGATCCCGGCACCGCCCACCGCGGGCCTGCGGCTGATCCTGGTCTCCGCGGTCGGCCTGATCGCCGTCGTGGTGGACACCATCGCGGTGACCTACCGGCGCGCGGCGCTGGCCGGACTGCCGCTGCTGGCGCTCTACTCGGTCGGCAACGGCCTGGCCGGGGAGCACGGCAGCTGGTTCTGGTTCGCCGTCGCCGCAGCCGGCTACCTGCTGCTGCTGTTCGCCGAGGGCCAGGACCGGGTCTCCCGCTGGGGCCGGATCTTCCGCGGCACCGACCGCGGCACGGCGAGCTCCGGCGGCATCAGCCCGGGCGGCCAGCGGGTCGGCGTCCTCGCGCTGGCCGTGGCGGTGCTCCTCCCGGTCGTGCTGCCGCGCTGGGACGCCGGTCTGCTGCACCCCGGCTCCTCGGGCGGTTCCGGCAAGGGCGGCGGCGGGAGCGTGGCGACCAGCCTCGACCCGCTGGTGAGCCTGGAAGCCGCGATCACCAAGCCCACCGACGCCGTGCTGCTCAGCTACACCATGGACAGCGACGTCGCCGACCAGACCTACCTGCGGACCGGCTCGCTGGACCAGTTCGACGGGACCAGCTGGCGGCTCGCCAGCACCGCCGTCAACGACCTCCCGGAGACGCTGCCCAACCCCGAGGGCCTGCGCGACGCCAACGTGCCCCGGATCGAGGGCGACTACCAGATCAGCGACGGGCTGGAGAACAGCTGGCTGCCGATGCCCTACCCGGCGGCCTCCGTCCAGGTCCCCAACCGCGGCGACTGGAAGCTCGATCCGCTGACCCGCACGGTCGTCCCGGTCAACGAGAAGGCGATCCGCGGCCTGCGCTACCACGTCAGCTCGCTGGACCTGCGGCCCACGGCCAACGAGCTGCGCCTCGCGCCGATCGCGCCGCAGGACGTCCGGGAGCACTACACCGCCGTCCCGTCCGACCTGCCGAGCGTGGTCGCCGAGCAGGCCAGGACGATCACCGGCAAGGCGCAGAACGACTACGACCGGGCGATGGCCCTGGTGAACTGGTTCACCGGGCCGGACTTCACGTACGACACCTCGGTCAGCGCCGGCACCGGCAGCAACGCCATCGCGGTCTTCCTGCGCGACCGCCGGGGCTTCTGCGTCCACTACGCCTCCACCATGGCGGCGATGGCCCGGACGCTGAAGATCCCGGCCCGGGTCGCCGTCGGCTTCACCCCCGGCGACACCAAGGGCGGCAACCGCTACTCGGTGACCGGCCGGATGTACCACGCCTGGCCCGAGCTGTACTTCGCGGGCTACGGCTGGACGCGCTTCGAGCCGACCCCGAGCCGCGGCGTCCCGACCCGCTACACCGAGACGTCCACCGCCCCGACCACCGCGCCCACCCAGCACGCGACCGCGGCCGCGCAGCCCACGACGGCCGCCCCGGCGCCGTCCGCCAGTGCGGACTGCAGCGCCAAGCAGCGCCAGCTGGGCGACTGCGGCCCGAAGGGCAAGAGCACGGCCCACGCGAACGAGGAGTCCTGGCTGCTGTCCGGGCAGGTGCTCGGCACCCTCGCGGCCGTGCTCGCGGTGATCGCACTGCTGCTCGTCCCGATGCTCTGGCGCACGGCCGTCCGCCGTCGTCGGCTCGGCGGTGGCGGGCGGCGCCGGCCCGGCGCGGGCGGTCCCGCGGAGCTGACCGACGCCCAGGTGCTGGCCGCCTGGGACGAGCTGGTCGACTCCGCCTGGGACCTCGGAATTCCCCCGGACGAGTCACGCACCCCGCGCTCGGCCGCACGGCGGATCACCGAGAAGGCGGACCTGGACGCGGACTCGGCGGCCGCCGCCGGCCGGCTGGCCCTGGCCACCGAGCGGGTGCTGTACGCCCCGCCCGGGCAGGTCACCACGGCGCCGCTGGCCGCCGACGTGCACACGGCCCGGCGCGGCCTGCGGGCGAAGGCCGGCCGGGCCGGGCGGACCAGGGCGCTGCTGCTGCCGCCGTCCTCGGCACAGCTGTGGTGGCGCATCTCCGACGCGGCACGGGCGGCCCGGACGGTCGTCGGCACCGCGGCGGCCCGGACGGTCGAGGCGGTCTCCGCCCCGGTCCGACGGGTCTTCACCCGGCGGCCCAAGCCCGAGGCCTCCTCGTCGGAGCGTCAGGGGTCCTGAGTCCCGGGCCGGACACGGAAGACGCCGGGGGGGGGGGGGGGGGGGGGGGGGGCGCCCCCGGGGGGGGGGGGGGGGGGGGGGGGGGGGGCGGGGGGGGGGGGGGGAGTTCGGCGGTGTAGCCGGTGCGCTCGACGGTGGCGATCAGGTCCGCCACCGTGACGCCGGGGCCGTAGTCGACCCGGGCCTTCTCGGTGGC
>NZ_JBIWJF010000055.1:0-25160 GCF_044764985.1 Kitasatospora sp. NPDC093550 | reverse complement strand
CCCCCCCCCCCCCCCCCCCCCCCCCCCCCCCCCCCCCCCCCCCCCCCCCCCCCCCCCCCCCCCCCCCCCCCCCCCCCCCCGACCCCCCACCCTCCTGAAAGCCACCACCCCACCAGCCCCGCGCCAGCGGAACCTCACCGCCCCACCCCCACCACCCCCGCCCCGAAATACTGCCGCTCCCCACACCCGTACGGCCCCACCGGACACCCCGCCGCCGCCGAGCTCGCCAACAACGCCGCCAACGCATCGGCCCCGAAGTCCGGGTGCAAGGCCGCCTCCACCGCCACCACACCCGTCACGTGCGCAGCCGCCATCGACGTCCCGGCCAACGCCGCGTACTGCCCGCCGGGCCAGTCGGAGACGATCGCGTTCTGAGGACCACCGTCCGGGTCCCCGCCCGGGGCCGCCAGCGAGACCCGCCCCCGCCCGTAGTTGGAGTACGCGGACGGGTGCCCGTCCCGGTTGACGGCCGTGACAGTGACGACGCCGGGCAGTTCCCCGGGCAGCCGTACGCACTCGGTGCCCAGGTACCGGATCTGCGCCGGCCCGGAGACCCGGTCGTTGGGGCTGCGCTCGTCGGTCCGCGGGGCGCCGAGGTCCTGCGCGTCGTTTCCCGCCGAGGCGACGACGACCGCGCCCTTGCTCCGGGCGTACCTGGCGGCCCGGTCGACGGCGGTGATCAGTGCCGCCTGGTCCCGGTCCTCGGGGCAGTTGTACTTCCACGGGTCGGCGAAGTAGCTGTTGTTGATCGCCCTGGCCCCGTGGTCGGCGGCCCAGAGCAGTCCGCAGACGATGTTCTCCACGTAGTACTGCCCGAGCGGTCCGAGCAGCCGGACGGCGGCGATCCGCACGCCGGGCGCGACCCCGGTGACGCCGTGCCCGTCCCGGGCGGCGCCGACGATCCCGGCGACGTGGGTGCCGTGGCCGCTCTCGCCCACCCCGGCGTCGGGCCTCCAGGCACCGGTGCGGGCGTCGGGCCGGCCGTCGGCACAGGAGGCGGAGGCCTTCGGGTCGACGGCGGCGCGCAGGTCCGGATGGGTGTCGTCCACGCCGGAGTCCAGCACCGCGACCAACACCCGGCGCAGCGCCGCGGGTTCCGGACCCCCGCCCGCAGCCGGGGACGCATCACCGGCCCGATCGGCACCCGCACCCACCATGGCCAGGTTCCACGCACCCCCCTCCCCCGGATCGGGCACGGTCACCGTGCCCGCATCCACCCCATCCGCCCGACCCACCCTGCCCACCCCGACCATCCCGCCCCCACCGCTCCCCCCACTCCCCCCACTCCCACCCCGCCCCACCGAGTACTCCCCACCCACCCCCACCGAGTACTCCCCACCCACCCCCACCGAGAAGTCCCCCGCCCCGTCCACCCCCCGGGGCGGCGCCACCACCGGCGCGGTCCTGGTCGCCCCGACGGCGGCGATCCCGGGCCTGGCCCGCACCTTGTCCGCGAACCCCCCGGTCGCGTACGCCAGGACGGCCCCGATCTGCGGGTACTCCTGCACCACCCGTCCGCCCGCCGCCCGGCTCTCCGCCCCGGCCCGGTCCGCGCCGGAGGCGTCCTCCCGCTCGGCCAGCACCAGGTAGCTGAGGTAGGCCCGCCCCGGCCCGGAGACGTACGGGACGGCCCCGCCCACCACGAGCGCCGTGAGCAGCATCGCGAGGAGCGCCCGGACCGGCCCGCGGACCCGGCGGGGCCGAGCGGGTCCGCCCGACGGGTGCCCCTGCGCCATCGCACGGCCTCCGCTCGTCGTTCCGGTGGGTCACGGATGGATCATGATTCCGAATCATCACCATATGAGCGATTTGCCGTTTCTGCCCCCCGGCCTACACCCCTCCCCCTCCCCCTCCCCCTCCCCCTCGCCCTCGTCCTCCCCTCGTCCTCGCCCCTCCCCCGCGCCTGCTCCCCCTCCCCCACAGCCCCGTCCCACCCCCACTTGTCAGTCCCACCCGGCACCATGGGGGCATGGCGCCCCACCACCCGACCCCACCCGCCGACGACCCCCTGGCCGGCTTCGCCCCCGCCACCCGGGCCTGGTTCAGCGGCGCCTTCTCCGCCCCCACCACCGCCCAGTCCGAGGCCTGGCGCGCCATCGCCCGGGGGACGGACGTCCTGGTCGTCGCCCCCACCGGCTCCGGCAAGACGCTCGCCGCCTTCCTCTCCGCCCTGGACCGGCTCAGCAGCACCCCACCCCCCGCCGAGCCCAAGCGCCGCTGCCGGGTCCTCTACGTCTCCCCGCTCAAGGCCCTCGCCGTCGACGTCGAGCGCAACCTGCGCGCCCCGCTGGCCGGCCTGCGCCAGGCCGCCGTCCGCCTCGGTCTGCCCGAGCCGGAGGTCCAGGTCGCGATCCGTTCCGGCGACACCCCGGCCGCCGACCGCCGCCGCTTCACGACCCACCCGCCGGACATCCTGATCACCACCCCCGAGTCGCTGTTCCTGCTGCTCACCTCGGCCGCCCGGGAGGCCCTGCGCGGTGTGGACACGGTGATCCTGGACGAGGTGCACGCCGTCGCCGGCACCAAGCGCGGCGCCCACCTCGCCCTCACCCTGGAGCGGCTGGACGAACTGCTGGACCGCCCGGCCCGCCGGATCGGCCTGTCCGCGACGGTCCGCCCGGTCGAGGAGGTGGCCCGCTTCCTCAGTCCGCAGCGCGGCGCCGTCGTCGTCCAGCCCCCCGCCGCCAAGGACTTCGACCTCTCCGTGGTCGTCCCCGTCCCCGACCTGGACGACCTGCCCGTCGCCCCGGCCACCGGCGGCGCCGCCGGCAGCGACCCACAACGGCAGACCTCGATCTGGCCGCACGTCGAGGAGCGGATCGTCGACCTAGTCGAGGCGCACCGCTCGACCATCGTCTTCGCCAACTCCCGCCGCCTGGCCGAGCGCCTGTGCAACCGGCTGAACGAGATCGCCCACGAGCGCGCCACCGGCACCGCCGCCCCCGAGGCGCACGCCCCGGCCCAGCTGATGGGCGGCTCGGGCGCCGCCAAGGGCGCTCCCGCGGTCATCGCCCGGGCCCACCACGGCTCGGTCTCCAAGGAACAGCGCTCCCTGGTCGAGGAGGAGTTGAAGGCCGGCCGGCTGCCCGCCGTGGTCGCCACCTCCAGCCTGGAGCTGGGCATCGACATGGGCGCCGTCGAGCTGGTGGTCCAGGTCGAGTCCCCGCCCTCGGTCGCCTCCGGCCTGCAGCGGGTCGGCCGGGCCGGCCACCAGGTCGGCGCCGTCTCCACCGGCGTCTTCTTCCCCAAGTACCGGGGGGACCTGGTGCAGTCCGCGGTGGTCACCGAGCGGATGCGGGAGGGCCGGATCGAGGCGCTCCGCGTCCCGCGCAACCCGCTGGACGTGCTCGCCCAGCAGCTGGTCGCCATGACGGCCCTGGACTCCTGGCCGGTCGACGACCTGCTCGCCGTGGTCCGCCGGGCCGCCCCCTTCGCCACCCTCCCGCAGTCCGCCTTCGACGCCGTGCTCGACATGCTGGCCGGCCGCTACCCCTCGGACGCCTTCGCCGAGCTGCGCCCCCGCATCGTCTGGGACCGGGTGGCCGGCACCGTCACGGGCCGCCCCGGCGCCCAGCGGCTCGCCGTCACCTCCGGCGGCACCATCCCCGACCGCGGCCTGTTCGGCGTCTTCATCGCGGGCAGTGACCCGAAGAAGGGCGGCGGCCGGGTCGGCGAGCTGGACGAGGAGATGGTCTACGAGTCCCGCGTCGGCGACGTGTTCACCCTCGGCACCACCTCCTGGCGGATCGAGGAGATCACCCACGACAAGGTGCTCGTCACCCCGGCCCCCGGCATCCCGGGCCGACTCCCGTTCTGGAAGGGCGACTCCCTCGGCCGCCCCCTCGAACTCGGCCGCGCCCTCGGCGCGTTCACCCGCGAGCTGGGCGCCCTGCAGCCCGAGGCCGCCACCGAGCGCCTGCGGCGGGCCGGCCTGGACGACTGGGCCGCCGCCAACCTGCTCGACTACCTCGCCGAGCAGCGCGCCGCCTGCGGCCACCTCCCGGACGACCGCACCATCGTGGTCGAGCGCTTCCGGGACGAGCTCGGCGACTGGCGGATCGTCATCCACTCGCCCTTCGGCGCCCAGGTGCACGCCCCCTGGGCCCTCGCCCTCGGCGCCCGGCTGCGCGAGAAGCACGGCCTGGACCCGCAGGTCATGCACGCCGACGACGGCATCGTTCTCCGCCTCCCCGACGCCGACCTGTTCTCCCCCGACTTCGACTTCGGCAGCCCGCCGGGGCAGCGGGGTTCGGACGGGACCCCGTTCGGCGCCGACGGGACCCCGCCCAGCGCCCACGGAGCCCCGTTCAGCGCCCATCGGGCCCCGGCCGACGCCGACGAGGCCCCGGTGGGCGCCGACGCCGCGCTGTTCGACCCCGGCGAGATCGAGCAGCTGGTCACCGACCAGGTCGGCGGCTCCGCCCTGTTCGCCTCCCGCTTCCGCGAGTGCGCCGGCCGCGCCCTGCTGCTCCCCCGCCGCAACCCCGGCCGCCGCACCCCGCTGTGGCAGCAGCGCCAGCGCGCCGCCCAACTCCTGGAAGTGGCCTCCGAGTACGGCTCGTTCCCGATCGTCCTGGAGGCGGTCCGGGAGTGCCTGCAGGACGTCTTCGACGTCCCCGGCCTGGTCGAGCTGATGGGGGACCTGGAGTCCCGCGCCGTCCGCCTGGTGGAGGTCACCACCCCCGAGCCCTCGCCCTTCGCCCGCTCGCTGCTCTTCGGCTACGTCGCCCAGTTCCTCTACGAGGGCGACTCCCCGCTCGCCGAGCGCCGCGCCGCCGCCCTCTCGCTGGACTCCCGGCTGCTGTCCGAGCTCCTCGGCCAGGCCGAGCTGAGCGAGCTGCTCGACCCCCGGGTGCTCGCCGAGCTGGAGGCCGAGCTCCAGCGCCTCACCCCCGAGCGCCGGATCAAGGACGTCGAGGGCGTCGCGGACGCCCTGCGCCTGCTCGGCCCGCTCGCCGAGGCCGAGTTGACCGCCCGCGGCGCCGAACCCCTGTGGGCCCTGGAGCTGGAGGCCGCCCGCCGGGTGATCCAGGTCCGGATCGCCGGCGAGCAGCGCTGGGCCGCGATCGAGGACGCCGGACGGCTGCGCGACGCACTCGGCACCCCGCTGCCGGTCGGCGTCCCCGAGGCCTTCACCGAGCCGGTCAAGGACCCGCTCGGCGATCTGATCGCCCGCCACGCCCGCACCCACGGCCCGTTCACCGCCGCCGAGGCCGCCGCCCGCTACGGCCTGGGCACCGCCGTCGTCACCGGCACCCTGCACCGTCTCACCGCCGCCGGTCGCCTGGTCCAAGGGCAGTTCAGGCCCGTCGACAGCCACCTCGCCCCCGACGGCCACCGCACCCCCGAGTGGCACACCGCCCCCGAGTGGTGCGACGCCGAGGTGCTGCGCCGACTGCGCCGCCGCTCACTGGCCGCCCTGCGCCAGGAGGTCGAGCCCGTCCCCCCGCGCGCCCTGGCCGCCTTCCTCCCGCAGTGGCAGCACCTGGCCGGCCACCGGCTGCGCGGCCCGGACGGCCTGCTCCGGGTGGTCGAGCAGCTCCAGGGCACCGTGCTGCCCGCCTCCGCACTGGAGAAGCTGGTCCTCCCGGCCCGGCTCGCCGGCTACTCCCCCGGACTGCTGGACGAACTGATGGCGGCCGGCGAGATCGGCTGGTGCGGGGCCGGCGCGCTGCCCGGCAAGGACGGCTGGCTCAGCCTCCACCTCACCGAGAACGCCCACCTGCTGCGCCCGGAGCCCGTCCCGCCCGCGCTCACCCCGCTGCACAGCGCGCTGATGTCCGCGCTGGCCGGAGGCTACGGCCTGTTCTTCCGCCAGCTCGTCCAGCAGCTCCCGGAGGAGACCGCGGAGCCCGAGGCGGTCGAGGCCCTGTGGGACCTGGTCTGGGCCGGGTACGTCACCAACGACACCCTCGCCCCGCTGCGCGCCCTGCTGGGCTCCGGCCGGACGGCGGGCGCCACCGCGCACCGCGCGCCCCGGGCGACCCCGCGCGGCCGCTACGGCGGCGCCGGTCGCGCCTTCGGCCGGGCCGGCGGCGCCCTGCGCAGCGGCCCGCCGACGGTGGCCGGGCGCTGGTCGCTGCTGCCCGCCTTCGCCGCCGACCCGACGGTCCGGGCCACCGCCCAGGCGCAGAGCCTGCTGGACCGGCACGGCCTGCTCACCCGGGGCACGGTGGCGGCCGAACGGGTGCCCGGCGGCTTCGCCGGGGTCTACCGGGTGCTGGCCGCCATGGAGGAGCGCGGCAAGGCCCGCCGGGGCTATTTCGTCGAGGGCCTCGGCGGCGCCCAGTTCGCCATGGAGGGCGCGGCCGACCGGCTGCGCTCGGTCAACGGCCGGCTGGAGCGGGCCCGGGCCACCGAGTGGCCGTCCGCCCCGGCCGCCGAGCCGGCCCAGACGCTGGTGCTGGCCGCCGCCGACCCGGCGAACGCCTACGGCGCCGCCCTGCCCTGGCCGGAGCCGCCCACCGCCCCCGGCGGCAAGGAGTCCACGGCCCACCGCCCGGGCCGCAAGGCGGGCGCCCTGGTGGTCCTGGTGGACGGCGAACTGGCGCTGTACGTGGAGCGCGGCGGAAAGTCCCTGCTGGCCTGGCCGGAGGACGGGCCCACCCGGGCGCTCGCGGCCGGAGCACTGGCCGCCGCCGTCCGCGAGGGCGCGCTCGGCAGCGTCACGGTGGAGCGGGCCAACGGCGAACCCGCCCTCGGCTCGGAGCTCGGCCGCGCCCTGGAGGAGGCCGGCTTCCACGCCACCCCGCGCGGCCTGCGCCTGCGCCCCTGAACCCGCGGCACCCGCGCCCCACGGATCCGCCCCCGCCCGCACGCCGAACCGCCGCCCCCGGACACGGCAACCCGCGAAGCACAGCGCACAGCGCCCTCGAACACACCGGAGGCCGAACACACCGGAGGCCGCGAGGTCCAGGACCCCGCGGCCTCCGGCCACGTCGATTCACCCGATCGGCGGCGGCTGCGCCTCCACCGGTCGTACCGCCTCTCCGCGTCGCCGGGCGGCCGGTCCGGTCGCGTTCCGGTCGGCGTGGACCGGAATGAGACCGAGCCCCCAGCCTCCGGCGGCGAGCAGCCCCAGCGCCGCCCCGTCGGCCGGCTGGCCGTGGACGACCGGCAAGCAGACGAGCCCGGCCACCGGCACTGCCAGGACCCACCGCACCGGACGTCGCACCCGGAGCAACAGCCGCGCCCGGACCCGTATTCGGGCCACCGGGCGCACCATCGCGGCTCTCCGCACGACCGCCCTCCCTTCGCTCGCCCCGGGCACGGACGCCCGGGAGTCGAGGCCGGGATCAGGCGGCGACCACGTCCATCGCGGCAGACTTGGGCGACATGTTCGCCCGGTCGGTACCGGGGGCGGGCAGCGGAACCGGTTCGAGTACCGGCCTCAGCAGATCACCTTCGGAGAGGGTGGCCATCGCCGCAAGTTCGGCGAGCGACAGTTCGTCGCTGACCTCGCGCATGACCTCGGACATCCGGACGTCGAGTGCGTCGCAGATGGCGGAGAGCAGCTCCGAGGAGGCCTCCTTCTGTCCCCGCTCGACCTCGGAGAGGTATCCGAGCGAAACCCTGGCGGCCGCCGACACCTCGCGGAGTGTGCGGCCCTGGCGCTGGCGCTGCCGACGCAGTACATCGCCCAGTAGGCGACGGAGCAGGATCATCGGTGCCTCCCTCCTCGGACTGCGGATCGAGATGTCACGCCCCCACCGTACCGCCTTGCCCGCTTCGCGTGCGGGGACCCTGGTCGTGTTCACTCTGGGCTGCAAGGCTGTCCCCCTCCTTGTTCCGGTGTCGTACCCGGGTTTGCGGGCCCCTCGTGGTACCCGACGCGGGCCACCCGGCCACCGTCACGCAACTCGTTCGCCACCTGGTTTCTGCCCAACCAGGCTGTTGGATGTAACACGATCCTCCAGCTGTGTCATGCCCGGGCGCCAGAGCGGCGGATCTCGGTTCGGTGGAGATCCGCCGGAGCGGGGCCCGTCATCCTTCGAGCCGGCCGACGAGCAGTTCCAGCGCGGCGGTCACCGCCCCGTGACGGATTGTGGCACGCGCGCCCGACAGCAGGGGCGAACTGACCAGAGTTCCCCCCGGTCCGGCGACCGCCAGGTGTACGGTGCCCACCGGCTGCCCGTCCTGCGGCTCCGGACCGGCCACCCCGGTCGTCGCGAGCCCGTACGTCGCCCCCAGCAGCCCGCGCACGCCCTCGGCCATCTGCCGGGCCACCACCGGGTGGACGGGCCCGTACACGTCCAGCAGGCCCTCGTCCACCCCGAGCACGGACGCCTTCAGCTCGGTCGCGTACGCGGTGACCGAGCCCCGGAAGGTCGCGGACGCCCCTGGGACGTCCACCAGCGCGGCGGCCAGCAGACCGCCGGTCAGCGACTCGGCGACGGCCAGCGTGCAGCCCTCGGCCCGCAGCGCGGCGTGCGCCCGCTCGGCCAGCGCGTAGTCGTGCTCCGCCATCCGCTCTCCCCCGTCGCTCAACGGCCCGCGCGCTCCGCGGCCTGTCCCTCGCGGCGCAGTCGCAGCGCCTGTCCGACGTAGTCCAGCGCGGTGCCGACGGTCAGCAGCACCGCCAGCCCCATCAGCACGGCCCGCCCGGTGGCCAGCCAGCCGGTCAGCGCCAGGACGTACATGCCGACCGCGGTGCCCTGGGTCAGCGTCTTGAGCTTGCCGCCGCGGCTGGCCGGGATGACGCCGTAGCGGATCACCCAGAAGCGCATCAGCGTGATGCCCAGCTCGCGGGCCAGGATCACCACGGTGACCCACCAGGGCAGGTCGCCGAGGAGCGAGAGGCCGATCAGCGCGGAGCCCATGATCGCCTTGTCCGCGATCGGGTCGGCGATCTTCCCGAAGTCGGTGACCAGGCCCTTGCGGCGGGCCAGCTCACCGTCGAACAGGTCGGTGATCATCGCGATGGCGAACGCGGCCCAGGCGACCGAGCGCCACTTGGGGTTGTGCCCGCCGTCGGCGAACAGCAGCGCCACGAAGACCGGCACCAGCAGCACCCGGACCATCGTGAGCACGTTGGCGATGTTCCAGACCCCCGGGGTCGACGGCACCGCGGCCGCCGGTCTGCCCGGGTGGGCCGCGGCCGGGGCGCCGGGCCCCTTGGTCATTCCCCGGCTCCCGGGATCCCGGCCCCCGGGGCCTTCGGCAGTCGCACCTGCTCCAGCGCCTCGGCGATCAGGTCGACGCCCTCGCTGGCCACCACCTTGGCCCGCCAGAACTGCCCGACCTCGGGCGCCTCGACGCCCTCCAGGGTGGTCAGGCCGTCGGTCTCCGGCGCCTGGTGGCCGGCCCGGCCCTCGACCACGCCGTCCTCGATCGACTCGATCAGCACCTCGACCTCGGTGCCGATCCGCTGCTCGGCCCGCTGGGCGGTCATCTCCTCGGCCAGCCGGCTCAGCCGGTCCAGCCGCTCGGCGATGACGTCCTCGGGGAGCTTGCCGTCGTAGGTCGCGGCCTCGGTGCCGTCCTCGTCCGAGTAGCCGAAGACGCCGATCGCGTCGAGCCCGGCGTGCGTGACGAAGCGTTCCAGCTCGGCGAAGTCCTCCTCGGTCTCACCGGGGAAGCCGACGATGAAGTTGGACCGGGCGCCGGCCTGCGGGGCCTTGTCGCGGATGGTGCCGAGCAGCTCCAGGAACTGGTCGGTGGAGCCGAAGCGGCGCATCCGGCGCAGCACGGCCGGCGCCGAGTGCTGGAAGGACAGGTCGAAGTAGGGCAGCACGTCGGGGGTGCCGGTCATCGCGTCGATCAGGCCCGGGCGCATCTCGGCCGGCTGCAGGTAGGAGACCCGCACCCGCTCGACGCCCTCGATCGCGGAGATCTCGCCGAGCAGCGTCTCCAGCAGCCGGATGTCGCCGAGGTCCTTGCCGTACGAGGTGTTGTTCTCGCTGACCAGGACGATCTCGCGGACGCCCTGCTCGGCCAGCCAGCGGGCCTCGTTCAGCACGTCGGAGGGGCGGCGGGAGATGAAGGAGCCGCGGAAGGCCGGGATGGCGCAGAAGGAGCAGCGCCGGTCGCAGCCGGAGGCGAGCTTGACCGAGGCGACCGGGCTGTCGTCCAGCCGCTTGCGCAGGGTGCGCGGGCCGGAGGCCGGGGCGAGGCCCTCGGGCAGGTCGGCGATGGGCTCGGCGGCGGCCTCGGCGCCGTGGCCGGGCAGCGCGACGGCCTCGGCGGCGGACTGCCGCTCGGCGGGGCTGATCGGCAGCAGCTTGCGGCGGTCGCGCGGGATGTGCGGGGCGTGGTGGCCGCCGGAGAGGATGGTCTGCAGGCGGTCGGAGATGTCGGCGTAGTCGTCGAAGCCGAGCACGCCGTCGGCCTCGGGCAGCGCGTCCGCGAGCTCCTTGCCGTACCGCTCGGCCATGCAGCCGACCGCGACGACGGCCTGGGTGCGGCCGTGACCCTTGAGGTCGTTGGCCTCCAGGAGGGCGTCCACGGAGTCCTTCTTGGCGGCCTCGACGAAGCCGCAGGTGTTGACGACGGCGACGTCGGCTTCGGCGGCGTCGTCGACGAGCAACCAGCCGTCGGCTTCCAGTCGCCCGGCGAGTTCCTCGGAGTCCACCTCGTTGCGGGCGCATCCGAGCGTGACAAGGGCGACAGTACGGCGTTCAGGCATAGGCCCAAGATTAACGCGCGGCCTCCGGTGCCGTTCGCCCCGGAGGCCGCGCGCCTCGGATCAGCTGATCATCACCGGGCCCCGCCGGCCCCTGTGGTCAGCCCGCCTGCGGGTCTCCGGGGGTGTACGTGACGTGCACCACCTGCCCGTCCTTGCCCAGGAGGCCGAGGTCCTTGCCGTTGACGTACGCGTGCACGGCCCCGCCGTTGCCCAGCACCAGCTTGATCTGCTTGGGGTCGGTGAAGGTCTGGTCCTGGCCTTCGCTGATGTTGTTCTGGAACAGCGACTTGCCGCTGCTGTTCATCGCCGAGACCCAGCTGGTGCCCTCGGCGACCAGCTTCACGGTGACCTTGTCGGCCGGGACGGCGGCGATCGCGGCGGCGCTCGGCGCGGGCGCCGGCGGCTGGACGGTCGGCGTCGCGGCGGGGGCGACCGAGCCGGTGCCGGAGCCGCTGGGCAGCGGTGCGCTGGCCGAGCCGGTGGTGCCGTGCCCGTCCTTGCCGCTGACCAGGTTGAAGCCGATCAGGGCGACCACCGCGACGATCGCGGCGACCATCGCGGCCGCCCAGTTCGGCCGGCCGCGGGCGGGCACCTTGATCGGGCCGCTGTCGATCAGCTGGCTCGCCGGGCGCTTGGCGGCCGGCGGGCCGCCGTGCGCGGCGTCGTAGCGGGCGACCAGCTCCTCGCCGTCCACGCCGACGGCGCGGGCGATCAGGCGGATGTGCCCGCGGGCGTAGAAGTCGCCTCCGCAGCGGCCGAAGTCGTCCTCCTCGATGGCATGGACGATCGGCACCCGGACGCGGGTGGCGGTACTCACCTGGTCCACCGTGAGTCCCGCGTCGATCCGGGCGGCGGACAGCACCCGGCCGATGCTCGGGGCATCGGCCGCCTGCAGCGCGTCGTCGGTCGGTTCGACGGACGACGCGTTCTCGCGGTCGGAGGACTTGCCGATGGTCACGGGGCACGCCTTTCGAGCGGATGGCCACCTGCTGGGGAACAGTCTAGGGGCGTGGGCGGATCGTTTCTCAAGCGGAACGGGACCGAATGCGCGCACCCGCCCCGACCCGGGTCCGGCACCCCGCTGACCGGCCGTCAGCGGAGCCTCGCGGGGGAACCCGGGGTTCGTTCTCCGGCCTGTGACGCGGCGTACGGATCTTCGGTTCCCCGGCGGCTCCCCGAACGGCGCCTACCCTCCTCCGAACGAGTGACACCTCGTCCGGGACACGGGGCCGCCCGGCGCCCGCGGCACCGGCCGGCACGGCCCGTCAGCCCACTGCTGGGGGGTTCTCAGCCCCGCAGGGTCACCAGGACCCCGTCCAGCTCGTCCGGCTTGACCAGGACGTCACGGGCCTTGGAGCCCTCGCTGGGGCCCACGATCCCGCGCGACTCCATCAGGTCCATCAGCCGGCCCGCCTTGGCGAAGCCGACCCGGAGCTTGCGCTGGAGCATCGAGGTCGAGCCGAACTGGGTGGAGACCACCAGCTCGGCCGCCTGGATCAGCAGGTCCAGGTCGTCGCCGATCTCCTCGTCGATCTCCTTCTTCGGCCCGCCGCCGACCACCACGTCGTCCCGGTAGACGGCGCTCAGCTGGTCCTTGCAGTGCTGCACCACCCTGGCGATCTCCGCCTCGGTGACGAACGCGCCCTGCATCCGGATCGGCTTGCTCGCGCCCATCGGCAGGAAGAGCGCGTCACCCTTGCCGATCAGCTTCTCCGCGCCGGGCTGGTCCAGGATGACCCGGGAGTCGGCCATCGCCGAGGTCGCGAAGGCCAGCCGGGACGGCACGTTGGCCTTGATCAGACCGGTCACCACGTCCACCGAGGGCCGCTGGGTGGCGAGCACCAGGTGGATGCCGGCCGCGCGGGCCAGCTGGGTGATCCGGACCACCGAGTCCTCGACGTCGCGCGGCGCGACCATCATCAGGTCGGCCAGCTCGTCGACGATCACCAGCAGGTACGGGTACGGCCGCAGCTCCCGCTCGCTGCCCGGCGGAGGGGTGAGCGTGCCGGCCCGCACCGCCGCGTTGAAGTCGTCCACGTGCCGGAAGCCGAACGCCGCGAGGTCGTCGTAGCGCATGTCCATCTCGCGCACCACCCACTGGAGGGCCTCGGCGGCCTTCTTGGGGTTGGTGATGATCGGCGTGATCAGGTGCGGGATGCCCTCGTACGCGGTCAGCTCGACCCGCTTGGGGTCGACCAGGACCATCCGGACCTCGTCCGGGGTGGCCCGGGCGAGGATCGAGGTGATCAGGCAGTTGATGCAGGACGACTTGCCCGCGCCGGTCGCGCCGGCCACCAGGATGTGCGGCATCTTGGCGAGGTTGGCCATCACGGTGTGGCCCTCGACGTCCTTGCCCATGCCGACGACCATCGGGTGCCGGTCCTCGGCCGCCGTGCGCGAGCGCAGCAGGTCGCCGAGGTTGACCATCTCGCGGTCCCGGTTGGGGATCTCGATGCCGACCGCGGACTTGCCCGGGATGGGGCTGATGATCCGCACGTCCGGGCTGGCCACCGCGTACGCGATGTTCTTGGCGAGCGCGGTGATCCGCTCCACCTTGACCGCCGGGCCGAGCTCGACCTCGTAGCGGGTGACCGTCGGGCCCCGGGTGAAGCCGGTCACCCTGGCGTCCACCTTGAACTCGGCGAAGGTACCGGTGAGCTGGGCGACCACCTCGTCGTTGAGGGCGCTGCGGGCCTTGGCCGGGCCGCCGCGCTCCAGCAGGTCGAGCGGGGGCAGCGCGTAGGTGACGCCCTCGCCGAGCTGGAGCTGCTCCATCCGCACCGGCGCCGGGCCGTGCTCCTCGGGCGCGCCCGGGCCGCCGCTGCGGGCGGCCGGGACGGCGGGCTCCTCCGGCGGGGCGGTGTGGTCCTGCACCTGGTGCATCATGTCCGCCACCGCGGAGGAGGCGGGCACGCCGTAGACCAGGGCGCCGTCCAGGTCGGCGGCCGCGCCGGCGGCCAGGTCGCGGGTGGCGTACGGGTCCAGGGGTTCCTTGTCCAGGGAGACCCGGAGGGCCTGCTCCGGGTCGTCCGCGTCGGGCTGCCGGCGACGACGGCGGCGCCGACGCGCGGCGACCTCGTCCGTCGGGTCGTCGGTGTCCACGGTGAACGGCAGCGCGTCGGGGTCGGCGTCCTCCGGCGGCTCGGTGGACGGCTCACGCTCCGGCGTACGCCCCCGGCGCAGCTCGTCCTCGGGCCCCGGCTCGACCACGCCGAGCCGTACCCCGATCGCCCGCAGCCGCTCCGGGATGCGGTTGACCGGGGTGGCGGTGACCACCAGCAGACCGAAGAAGGCCAGCAGCAGGAGCAGCGGGACGGCGAGGGCGGGCCCGGCGGCGGCCATCATCGGGGTGGAGGCGGCCCAGCCGATGATCCCGCCGGCCGCCCTTATCCGGGAGGCGCCGCTGCCCATCATGGGCGCGCCGCAGCCGATGTGGACCAGGCCGAGGACGCCGACCAGCAACGCGCTCAGGCCGATCACGATCCGGCCGTTGGCCTCCGGCAGCTCCGGGTGGCGCCAGAGCCGGATCGCGATCGCGGCCAGCAGGAACGGCACCAGCACGTCGAGCCGGCCGAACAGCCCGGACACCACGGCGGTGGCCGCCTCGCCCAGCCAGCCCTGCGGACTGAACCAGGTGCCGGCCGCGGTCACCAGCGCGAGCGCGAACAGCAGCAGGCCGGCCCCGTCCTTGCGGTGGGCCGGATCGAGGTTCTTGGCACCGTCGCCGAAGCCCCGGAAGATCGCGGCGATCGGACTCGCCAGGGCGTTGAGGGCGCCCATCAGCACCGACCGGGACGGCTTGGGCGGCGGCGGGGCCGACTTGGCCGCCGCCTTCTTCGCGGGAGCCGCCTTCTTCGCCGCCGCCTTCTTCGCGGGCGGCTTGCCCGGGGCTTTCGCCGCAGCCTTCTTGGACGGTCCCGGACTCGTCTTACGTGCTGCGTTCCCGGGCGTGCGAGTGGCCATGGGTCAGCAGCCTACCGGTGGGGACCACCGGTGCACATGCGCCCGAGTCGGGCCGCCCGGACGTGTCGCAGACACACCGTCACGCTGACCGGGATTCACCCGGGCCGCCGCACGGAACCACCCGGGCGGGTGAGCCGGGGCAGCTGATCAGGAGCTTCCGGGGCGCATCGCGTCGAGTGCCCGGCGCAGCCCCGCGAGCTTGCGCTCCAGGTGCGCGGCGGTCGCCGCCACCCCGGCGTCCTCCACGCCGTCCAGCTGCTTGCCGAGCGACTCCGCCTGCTCCTCGACCGCCGCCAGCCGCGCGGACAGCTCGCCCAGCAGGGCCCCGCCGAGGGCCGGCTCGCCACCGCCCGCCTCCAGCTGCAGCCGCAGCAGCGCGGCCTGCTCCTTCAGCTGGCAGTTCTTCACGTACAGGTCGACGAAGACGGAGACCTTGGCGCGCAGCACCCACGGGTCGAAGGGCTTGGAGATGTAGTCCACGGCCCCGGCCGCGTAGCCGCGGAAGGTGTGGTGCGGGCCGTGGTTGAGCGCGGTCAGGAAGATGATCGGGATGTCCCGGGTGCGCTCCCGGCGCTTGATGTGGGCGGCGGTCTCGAAGCCGTCCATCCCGGGCATCTGGACGTCCAGCAGGATCACCGCGAAGTCGTCGGTGAGCAGCGCCTTGAGCGCCTCCTCGCCGGACGCGGCGCGCACCAGCGTCTGGTCCAGGGCGGAGAGGATCGCCTCCAGCGCCAGCAGGTTCTCCGGCCGGTCGTCGACCAGGAGGATCTTGGCCTTCTGCATCAGGGCTCGCCCTCCTGTCGCCTGCCTGCTGCCCGGTGCAGGCACCCGCGTACCGCCCACCGCTACCCCGGTCATGCTAGCCGCACCCCCTCGCCCGGCACATCGCTCCGTCGCGAACCGGTCCGGAGCGGCGTGCAGCCAGTGCTCCGGCGCACGCTCAGCAGGGCGTCGCCATCCGGTCACTGTTCGCAACGATCGGTGACCCTACCCGGTTCCCGGGCCCGACCGCCAGCAAACCGACCGACCGGCAGGCGCGAACCCCGGGGCCCGGGCGGGAGTTCGCGCCCCCGGTGCCCGGAATCACGCGCGGTCCCCGCTCAGCCACTCGCGCATCACCGACAGCAGGTGGTCGGTCTCCACCGGCTTGGTGATGTGGTCGGTGGCGCCCGCCTCCAGGGACTTCTCCCGGTCGCCCTTCATCGCCTTGGCGGTCAGCGCGATGATCGGCAGACCGGCGAACTGGGGCATCCGGCGGATCGCCTCGGTGGTCGCGTAGCCGTCCATCTCCGGCATCATGATGTCCATCAGGACCAGCGCCACGTTCTCGTGCTGCTCCAGCATCTCGATGCCCTCGCGGCCGTTCTCGGCGTACAGGACGGTCAGGCCGTGCTGCTCCAGCACGCTGGTCAGGGCGAACACGTTGCGGACGTCGTCGTCCACGATCAGCACCTGCTGGCCGTCGAAGCGCCGGTCCCCGTTGACCGGCCGGGGCGGGGCCGGCTCCACCGTCCGCGGCCCGGCGGCCGCCTCCAGGGCGGCGCTGCGCCTCCGTTCCACCGCGCCGCGGCGGCGCTCCTCGGCCAGTTCGCGGACCTCCTGGGCCCAGTGGTCGGCCGGGTTCTCGCCCACCGGCACCGGCAGGCCCACCGGGGTCACGCCGACCGAGGCGCGCGGCACCGGGCCGTTCGACCCGGCCTGGCGCGGCTCCCCGGCGACGTCCGGGGCCTCGGTGCGCAGCGGCAGGTAGAGCGTGAACGTGGAGCCCTTCCCCAGCTCGCTCTCGGCGTGGATCTCACCGCCGAGCAGCCGGGCGATCTCGCGGCTGATCGACAGGCCCAGGCCGGTGCCGCCGTACTTGCGGCTGGTGGTGCCGTCGGCCTGCTTGAACGCCTCGAAGATCTCCCGCAGCTTGTTCTCGGGGATGCCGATGCCGGTGTCGGAGACCGCGAAGGCGATCAGCTCGTCGTCCGGGTCCTGGATCGAGCCGGACTCCAGCAGCCGCTCGCGCACGTGCTGCGGCACCTCCCGGCCGGCCGGGCGGATCGAGAAGTCCACGGCTCCGGCGTCGGTGAACTTCACCGCGTTGGAGATCAGGTTGCGCAGCACCTGCTGGAGCCGCTGCTCGTCGGTGTGCAGGGTGACGGGCAGCGCGGGCGAGACCCGGACGGCGAAGGCCAGGTTCTTGTCCAGCGCGACGGGCTGGAAGGTGGCCTCGACGTAGTCGACCAGCTGGACCAGGGCGATCCGGGCCGGACGGACGTCCATCTTCCCGGCCTCGACCTTGGACAGGTCGAGGATGTCGTTGATCAGCTGGAGCAGGTCGGAGCCGGCGCCGTGGATGGTGTCGGCGAACTCGACCTGCTTGGGCGAGAGGTTGCCCTCGTTGTTGTCGGAGAGCAGCTTGGCCAGGATCAGCAGCGAGTTGAGCGGGGTGCGCAGCTCGTGCGACATGTTGGCGAGGAACTCGCTCTTGTACCGGGAGGCCAGGGCGAGCTGTTCGGCGCGCTCCTCCAGGACCTGCCGGGCTTCCTCGATCTCGCTGTTCTTGATCTCGATGTCGCGGTTCTGCTGGGCGAGTTGCTCGGCCTTCTCCTGCAACTCCTCGTTGGTGCGCTCCAGTTCCTCCTGGCGCGCCTCCAATTCGGCGGACCGCATGGAGAGTTCGGCGGTGAGTCGCTGGGACTCCAGCAGTAGGCCCTCGGTCTTGGTGTTGACGCTGATGGTGTTGACCGTGACGCCGATCAGGTCGGCGATCTGGTTGAGGAAGTCCAGCGCGACGGTGGTGAAGGAGCTGAAGGTGGCCAGCTCGATCACGCCCAGCAGCCGGCCCTCGAACAGCACCGGCAGCACCACGATGTGGGCCGGGGACGCCTCGCCGAGGCCGGAGGCGATCTTGAGGTACCCGGGCGGCGCCTCCTTGAGGATGATCGCCCGCTTCTCCACCGCGGCCTGGCCGATCAGCGACTCGCCGGGGCGGAAGGTGGTCGGCATCGCCCGCCGCTGGTAGCCGTAGCTGCCGATCAGGCGCAGCACGGTGTCGTTCTCGTCGTCGTCCTCGGTGATCAGCTCGGCGGTGCGGCCGGCCGGCTGGGCGAGGAAGAAGGCCCCGTGCTGGGCGGAGACCACCGGGGTCAGCTCGGTCATGATCAGCGAGGCGACGGCCTCCAGGTCCCGGCGGCCCTGGAGCAGGCCGGAGATCCGGGCCAGGTTGGTCTTGAGCCAGTCCTGCTCCTGGTTGGTGCGAGTGGTCTCGCGCAGGTTGGCGATCATCTGGTTGATGTTGTCCTTGAGCTCGTCGAGCTCGCCCGCGGCGTCCACGTCGATCCGCAGGCTCAGGTCGCCCCTGGTCACGGCGGTGGCGACCTGCGCGATCGCGCGCACCTGCCGGGTCAGGTTGTTGGCCAGCTCGTTCACCGACTCGGTCAGGTCCTGCCAGGTGCCGTCCACCCCGGGCACCCGGGCCTGGCCGCCGAGCCGCCCGTCGGTGCCCACTTCGCGGGCGACCCGGGTGACCTCGTCGGCGAAGGCGGAGAGCTGGTCGACCATGGTGTTGATGCTGGTCTTGAGCTGCAGGATCTCGCCGCGCGCGTCGACGTCGATCTTCTGCGAGAGGTCGCCGCGGGCCACCGCGGTGATCACCAGCGCGATGTTCCGCACCTGACCCGTGAGGTTGTTGGCCATCAGGTTGACGTTGTCGGTCAGGTCCTTCCAGATCCCGGCCACGCCCGGCACGCTCGCCTGGCCGCCGAGGGTGCCGTCGGTGCCCACCTCGCGGGCCACCCTGGTGACCTCCACCGCGAAGGAGGAGAGCTGGTCGACCATGGTGTTGAGGGTCGCGGCGAGCGCCGCCACCTCACCCTGCGCGTCGATGGAGATCTTCTTGGAGAGGTCGCCGCGGGCCACCGCGCCGGCCACCTCGGCGATGTTGCGCACCTGGCCGGTCAGGTTCGACGCCATGAAGTTGACGTTGTCGGTCAGGTCCTTCCAGATGCCCGACACCCCGCGCACCCGGGCCTGGCCGCCCAGGATCCCCTCGGTGCCCACCTCGCGGGCGACCCGGGTCACCTCGTCGGCGAAGGCCGACAGCTGGTCGACCATGGTGTTGACGGTGGTCACCAGCTCCAGGATCTCGCCCCGGGCGTCGACGGTGATCTTCTTCGACACGTCGCCGCGCGCCACCGCCGTGGTCACCTCGGCGATGTTGCGGACCTGGCTGGTCAGGTTGTTGGCCATCAGGTTGACGGAGTTGGTCAGGTCCTTCCAGATCCCGGCCACGCCCGGCACGCTGGCCTGGCCGCCGAGGATGCCCTCGGTACCGACGTCCCGGGCGACCCTGGTGACCTCGTCCGCGAAGGCGCCCAGCTGGTCCACCATCGTGTTGATGGTGTTCTTCAGCTCCAGGATCTCCCCGCGCGCGTCCACCTGGATCTTCTGCGACAGGTCGCCCTTGGCGACCGCGGTCGTCACCTGGGCGATGTTGCGCACCTGATCGGTGAGGTTGTTCGCCATGAAGTTCACGTTGTCGGTGAGGTCCCGCCACACCCCGGCCGCCCAGGGCACCTGGGCCTGACCGCCCAGCCGGCCCTCGGTGCCCACCTGGCGGGCCACCCGGGTCACCTGCTCGGCGAAGCCGGAGAGCTGGTCGACCATCGTGTTGATGGTGTTCTTCAGCTCCAGCATCTCGCCGCGCGCGTCCACCTCGATCTTCTGCGAGAGGTCCCCGCGCGCCACCGCCGTGGTCACCTGGGCGATGTTGCGCACCTGGCCGGTCAGGTTGTCGGCCATGAAGTTCACCGAGTCGGTGAGGTCCCGCCACACCCCGGCCACGCCCGGCACCTGGGCCTGACCGCCCAGCCGGCCCTCCGTCCCCACGTCCCGGGCCACCGTGGTGACCTGCGCGGCGAAGCCGTTCAGCTGGTCCACCATCGTGTTGACGGTGTTCTTCAGCTCCAGCATCTCGCCGGCCACCTCGACGGTGACCTTGCGGGACAGGTCGCCCTTGGCCACCGCCGTGGTCACCTGGGCGATGTTGCGCACCTGCGCGGTCAGCCGCCCCGCCATGGTGTTGACCGAGTCCGCCAGGTCCTTCCAACTGCCCGACACGCTACGGACCTTGGCCTGACCGCCGAGCTTGCCCTCGGTACCGACCTCGCGGGCCACCCGGGTCACCTCGTCGGTGAACTCCGAGAGCTGGTCGACCAGTCCGTTGACCGTCCGGCCGATCTTCAGGTACTCGCCGCGCAGCGGGTGGCTCACCCCGTTGCTGTGCAGCGACCGCAGCTCCATCTTCTGGTCCAGGTCGCCCTCGGCGATCGAGGTCAGCACCCGGCCCACCTCGGCCATCGGCCGGGCCAGGTCGTCGATCAGCGCGTTGCAGTTGTCGACCGCCGCCATCCAGGCGCCCTCGCCCGCGCCCGTCTCCAGTCGCTCGTTCAGCCGGCCCTCGCGGCCCACCGCCCGCCGCACCCGGGCCAGTTCGCCGGTCAGGTGCTGGTTGCGCTCGGCGACCTCGTTGAACACCGCGGCGATCTCCGCCAGCGGCCCGTCACCCGGAACCGTCAGCCGGCGGCGGAAGTTGCCGTCCCGCATCGCGGTCAGCGCGGACAGCAGCTTGCGCAGCTCGGCGGGCTCCGCGCCGCGGTTGTGGCTCACTCGCCGGCCGGCCGCGTTCCGCGGCGCCGTCCCGGAGCGGCCGCCGCGCTGGGCGGGCGGCGTCGTACCGGTTGCGTCCTTGGTGGCCGAACTCAACGGGCCCCTCCCACATCGTGAACTGTCCGGTGACCGCCCGTGCCGAACCCGTCACGGGCCCGGGCACCGGCCCGGTTGGGCTGCGTGCCGGCGGCCTGCGGCGCACCGGCACCCACACGACCGTACTGCTCGTACCGGTCATCGCGGACCCCCCAGTCTGGCAGCACTGGCGCCCGGTGTCCGGCCGGTTGCACACGGTTGGTACCGCACCGTCCGAAACAGGTGGGCAGAATCACCCTCAGGTGCCTGTTTCGACGCCCCGCCCCCACGGGGAACCAAGCGGAAAGTAGGGTGGAGCGCTGCACCGGGCCACGACCCGACCCCAGCGCCGCCGCTCTGCCCCGACGGCGCGCACGGGGCGTCGGCGCCGCACCCCGGACAGCCAGGGCAAGAGCAGCAGAGGAGAAGTGGCAACGTGGTCACCGCGCGCGCAGCCGCCACCTTCGACCCCGACGGCCGGTCCGCGGCCGCCGCCCGGGGGTTCGTCCGGGACGCGCTGCTCGGCTGGGGCCTGCCCGAGGTCGTGGACGACGCCGTCGTGCTGGTCAGCGAGCTGGTCACCAACGCCGTCGTGCACGCCGGCACCGCCGCCGAGGTCTGCTGCCTGCGCGAGGAGGAGACCGTCCGGATCGAGGTCACCGACCACCACCCCGAACGCGGCCTGCCGTCCCTCGGCGACGGACCCGTCACCGCCTCCGACCGCTACGCCGACCCCGACGGCGAGGGCGGCCGCGGTCTGCTGATGTGCTCCGCCCTCGCCGAGAGGTGGGGCGTCGAGTACGGGGCCGGCCGCAAGACCGTCTGGTTCCGCCTCCAGCTGCCCGCTCACGTGCTCGGCACCCGCTACGCCGTTCCCGCCACCCCCGGCAGCGACCTGCCCAGCAGCGCCGGCCCCGTGCACGTCGCCGTCGTCCAGCTCGACGAGGACGGCCGCGTCCTGGCCTGGAACCCGGACGCCGAGGCCCTCTTCCAGTACCCCGCCACCACCGTCCTCGGCCGCCCCTGGGCCGACCTCGCCGTCTGGCCGCAGTCCCCCGGCCGCGGCCTCGGCCTCACCGACACCCTCCGGCTGGCCCGCTGGGAGGGCGGCTACGGAATCCGCCGCCGGGACGGCCACGAGGTCGAGGTGTACGGCGTCCAGGTCCGCGTGCGCGACACCGAGGGCGTCCCCTCCAC
Source organism: Kitasatospora sp. NPDC093550 (assembly GCF_044764985.1). NCBI lineage: Bacteria > Bacillati > Actinomycetota > Actinomycetes > Kitasatosporales > Streptomycetaceae > Kitasatospora > Kitasatospora sp. NPDC093550. The sequence continues at coordinate 3,646 of NZ_JBIWJF010000055.1, read as the reverse complement.
GCTCTGCCTGCTCGTCCTCGAACCCGACCGCGCCGTCCTGCGCTCCCCCGCCCGCGCCCTGCCCGGCGAGCGCCCCGACCCGGCCGGCCCCCGGCTCGACCTGCTGGCCGGCCCGGTCGCCACCGACGACCTCGACACCCTGCTGCAGCGCACCGTCGAACGCGCCCGCGACCTGCTCGACGGCGACGCCGCCTACCTGCTGCTCACCACCGAGGACGAGAGCGAGTTCGAGGTCCGCGCCGCCACCGGCCTCACCTCCGGGCACCGTCGGCACGCCCGCTTCCCGGTCGAGACCGGCAACCGCTACCACTCCGCCCGGCTGCCCTCCGTCCACGAGGACCTCTCCGCGCGCCCCACCGGCCTGCCCCTGCTCGCCGACAGCGGCATGCGCTCCCTGCTGACCGTCCCGCTCAAGGTCGAGGGCCGCCTGATCGGCTCGCTCGGGATCGCCGCCACCGCCCCCGGCCGCTACGACAACGAGGACGCGCTGCGCCTCCAGTTCGCCGCCGACCGGGTCGCCCTCGCCGTCGAGAGCACCCGGCTGACCGAGCTGGAACGGCTGCGCCGCGGCTCGCTCTCCTTCCTCGTCGAGGCCTCCGACCTGCTGGCCGGCACCCTCGAACACGAGCAGACCCTCGCGCTGATGGCCCAGATGGCCGTCCCCACCCTCGCCTCCTGGTGCGCCGTCTACACCACCGCCGACCACACCTCCCCGGCCCGGCTCGCCTTCGTCCTGCACGAGGACGAGGACCGCATCGACCCGCTGCGCGACCTGCTCGAGAAGACCCCCGTCCCCGAGGCCGGTCCCACCCACGGCGTCCGCTTCTGGACGGCGCCGGTCGAGACCGCCGCGGCCGGCGGCCTCACCGACAGCCCCGAACTCGCCGGCCTGCTCGGCGAGACGGTCGCCATCGCGCTGACCGCCCGCAACCGCGTCATCGGCCTGCTGGCGCTCGGCGTCCCGGCCGGCGTCCGGTTCCGCCAGGAGATCCTCGAACTCGCCGAGGACCTCTCCCGCCGCGCCGCCCTCGCGCTCGACAACTCCCGCCTCTACTCCGAGCGCACCGCCACCAGTCAGGCCCTGCAGCGCAGTCTGCTCCCGCCGGACCTGCCGGAGATCCCGGGCGTCGAGGTGGACGTCTACTACCAGGCCGCCGGCGAGGGCAACGAGGTCGGCGGGGACTTCTACGACCTGTTCACCATCCGCGAGGGCACCTACGGCTTCGCCATCGGCGACGTCTGCGGCACCGGCCCCGAGGCCGCCTCGGTCACCGGCCTGGCCCGGCACTCGCTGCGGCTGCTCGCCCGCGAGGGCCTGGACGCCCCGCAGGTGCTGCGCCGCCTCAACGCGGCCATCCTGGACGAGGGTTCGCGCAGCCGCTTCCTCACCCTGCTGTACGGCGAACTGACGCCCCGCCCGGACGGCAGCACCGAACTCTCCCTGGTCTGCGCCGGCCACCCCCTGCCGCTGCGCCTGCGCACCGACGGCCAGGTCGACCGTGCCGCCACCCCGCAGCCCCTGCTCGGCGTCATGGACGACCTCGACCTCACCGCCGAGCGCCTGGTGCTCGCCCCCGGCGAGGTCCTGCTGTGCGTCACCGACGGCGTCACCGAACGTCGCGAGGGCCGGCGGATGCTGGGCGACGACGGGCTCGCCGAGGTACTCACCGGCTGCACCGGCCTGACCGCCGGCGCCGTCGCGGCCCGGGTCCAGCGAGCCGTCGAGCGCTTCGCCCCCGAGCCGCCGTCCGACGACATGGCGATCCTGACCCTGCGGGTGCCCACCCAGCGTCAGCCCTGAGCGTTCCCCAGCTGACGCAGTCACAAATTGTTATCTTCACAAGGGTACAAGCGACCTCGGCCGGGTAGACCGATCTCACCGGGAAATCCCCCGGCGGGGACGTGACCAGCGGGCTCTCCGCTGGCCCATCACTTCTGACCGCAGCCCACGCACGCTCACAGCCGTGCGCCCTCGGCGCGGTCGCGCGCATCCACTCATCGGAACGACACCACAGCGTTACTGCGCCCTGCGCGCGCCCAGAGTGAAAGGAGCCTCCGGTGAGCAATGACGCTACCGGGGCAACGAACGCCCGCTCCACCGGAGCCGACGCGGGTAACCTCGGCTACCTCGCCCTCGGCCTGACACTGCTCGCCTACGGTCTGCTCTCCACCGGCCTCCTACACGGCGCCGGGGTCGGGGACGCGGCCCACCTCGCCCACCTCGTCGGCGGCGTCACCCTCTTCATCGCGGGCCTCTGGCAGCTCCGCGGCGGCGAGGGCTTCACCGGAACCGCCTTCACCAGCCTCGGCGCCTTCTGGGCGACCTGGTCGGCGGCCGGCGGTGCGGGCAAGAACGCCGCCGGTCTGTTCCTGCTGCTGTGGGCCCTGCTCGCCCTCACCCTCACCGCGGCCGGCTGGGGCGGGGGCCTGATCAGCCGCGCCGTCTACGGCCTGCTGACCCTCTCCCTGCTGCTGAGCGCCATCGCCACCTTCGGCAGCTCCGGCGGTCTGGCCAAGCTCGCCGGCTGGGTCGCGGCCGCCTCGGGGCTCGCCGCCTGGTACTGGGCCACCTCCGCGCTGAGCAAGGGCGCCTGGGGAAAGCTCGCTCTGCCGGTCAAGTGAGCCACCGGCCCGGCTGACCCGCCCGCCGGGCTCAGCCGACCTGCTCCAACCGCTCCTCGGCACCACTGCGGGGCCGGGTCTCCGTCTCGACGGAGGCCCGGCCCCGTCGGCGTGCCGCCAACGCCAGGACCCCGTAGGCGAAGAGGAGGATCGCGACGGCCACGATGCCGTCCGCCCAGAAGTGGTTCGCCGTCACCACGACCACCGCGACCGTCGCCACCGGGTGCAGCACCACGACCCACCGCAGCGAACTGCGCGACACCCGGACCACCGCGACCGCCGCCAGCACGCACCAGGCGACGTGCACCGACGGCATCGCCGACAGCTGGTCGGCCACCACCACACCGCCGACCGCGCCCCCGTACACCGACTGCCCGTACTCCGCGGCCACGTCGACGAAACCGCTCTCCGGCAGCATCCGCGGTGGTGCCACCGGGATGAACTGCACCAGCAGACAGACCGCGGTCGTGATCACCACGGTGTTCCGCACCCACGCGTACCGCTCGCGGTGCCGCAGGAACACCCACAGCAGGACACCGAGCATCACCGCGAAGTGCATGACCGCGTAGTAGTAGTTCGCCAACCGCACCAGCACCGGGTACGGCGTGACCGCCGCCTGCCAGGACGCCTCGTCCGGCAAGCCGATCACCTGCTCGGTGTGGTGGATCCAGCTCGCCCGGTCCAGCGCGTGGTCCGCGCTCATCACCGACAGGTGCCCGACCAACTGCCAGAGCGCGAACAGCGCCAGCAGCGTGCCGGCCTCCCGCAGCAGCGCCGACAGCGACGGCTTCCGGACCCTCGACGCGACGTACGCGCCCGCGTAGAGACCGGCGGCGGCGCCCCCGGCGGACTGCCAGGTCAGGGTCAGGTTCTGCATTGGCAGAGGTTAACGCAAAAAGCCCCTTCCCGGACCGGGAAGGGGCTTTCTGGAATGATTGTTCGGCGGCGTCCTACTCTCCCACAGGGTCCCCCCTGCAGTACCATCGGCGCTGTGAGGCTTAGCTTCCGGGTTCGGAATGTAACC
>NZ_JBIWJF010000054.1:22825-28332 GCF_044764985.1 Kitasatospora sp. NPDC093550 | reverse complement strand
CGTTTCGCGCAGTGCCACGCGGACCGTCGCACCCGCAGTGAGGGACACCGCGGACGCCGTCCGGACAGTGCCCCGACGCATTGGCCACTGGTGTCCGCCGGCGTCCGCGACTGGGGACACAATGACGGGCGTCAACGTCCTCGACTGTCCCCGCCGGCTGGCGCAACACCCGCACAGGGACGTTTCGCGCAGTGCCACGCGGACCGTCGCACCCGCAGTGAGGGACACCGCGGACGCCGTCCGGACAGTGCCCCGACGCATTGGCCACTGGTGTCCGCCGGCGTCCGCGACTGGGGACACAATGACGGGCGTCAACGTCCTCGACTGTCCCCGCCGGCTGGCGCAACACCCGCACAGGGACGTTTCGCGCAGTGCCACGCAGACCGTCGCACCCGCAGTGAGGGACACCGCGGACGCCGTCCGGACAGTGCCCCGACGCATTGGCCACTGGTGTCCGGGACTGGGACTGCAGGATCACTACAACCCGTTTGGTTTGCCCTGACGACAACCAGATGAAGACGCAGCAGAACGTTCTGACGCATCTCACTCAGTCCTGAAGAGCGAAGTGGTTGCTTCAGGTTTCTCACATCCGATGAAGTAACTTGAAGAGGTTTCTTGCGAAAAGGAAGACGTAAGAAACTCTGTTACTTCTAGAGGGTCTTCGCGCGACGAATAATTTCAAAGCGCGGAACGGATGCAACCACAGACAATATCCGTTGGTGTATGCTCATCCATGTGAAGCAGCGGGCTGGACGCCAGCCTGAAGCTTCTGGAAACCAAGACTTCGGGAGCACGTAGTAACGAAGTCTGGACATGGGAAGGCCCCCCGCGCCGTCGTAACAGGTCAGACGCGGAGGGCCGGTGTCACCGAGTGTGACCCTGCATGAGCCTGGCCGTTGCAGCGGCTGGGCTCATTGCGTTCTGGAGCTACAGCAGGTGTCCCAGCTGGAGCAGCCAGTAGGTGGCCTGCGCGCCGCCGGCGACGACGCCGAAGACGAGACTGCACCTACGCAGCAGGATCCACACCGACTTGCGCGGCCGCCTCGGCGGCTTGCCAGTCGTGTGGCTCATACCCGATTCACCTCCTTCCTTGGTCAGAAGGGGGTGGAGGGTGATCGGCATTGCGATCACCTGGGTAGAGATTACCAGAGGGTGAAGGTGTTTCCCGGGGCCCAGGAACGGCTCGGAAGTATCCCCGGGTGATAGTCGGTCCAGGATGGATGCGGAATCGTGGGGAAAAGGGCGGGGGCCCTTCTTTACCTGCGCGGCTGGATCTCCGTATTCGCCCAGGTCAGTCCATATGGCGGGCAACCGCCGCCGTGGTTACCCGCAGGTTGCGGGCATCACCTTTTCCGCAGCCCTCGGCAGTCGGCTCGTCGGGCAGCGGCCTGGCGGACCGGCCGAGGCCGGCCCGCCAGGCCGCTGCGACGGTGCGACGGTGCTCTTGGAGGAGCCTGGGGTGGCCGGGTCCGCGCATGGTGGCCGAGCGCAGGTGCACGGCGTCGGTGCGGCGGGCCTAGAGCCGCTCGGCGTCCTCGACACGGTTGGTTCTGCTCCGAGGCGAGGACCACGCGGAGCTTGTTATCGGCCCCGGCTTGGCCCGGAACGGCCCTGGGTCGGCGGCTCGTAGCGGCCGCGGTTCTGCTCGGCGATCCGCTGGGCCTCGGCCTGCCGGGCGGCCCGCCGGGCCTGCTCGGCCGCGCGCTGGGTGGCCACGGCGAGGCGGTGGGCGGTGCGCTCGGTGCTCTCGGCGGCCTGGCGCTCTGGGGACAGGGTGGTCCGGACGGCGGCCTCGGTGCGCAGATCGGACGCCCGCTCCTGCTTCTCGGCGGCGAGGGAGCGCTGTTCGTCGGCCTGGGCCTGCAGCCGGTTGACGCGCTGCTGGTCCTGGCCGGCGTGGAGCCGCGCGTAGGCGGGCAGGGCCTGCTGCAGGTCCGCCAGGCGCTCGGCCATCTGCGTACCGTCGCCGGCGGGCCACGGGGTGACCATCAGGGTGCTGGCGACGGGCCGCAGCAGGCGGACGGCTTCCTGCGTGGCGGTGTGCAGCAGCTGCCGGAGCTCCCGCTCTCGGTCCTCGGCGGCGATCCGTCGGGCCAATGCCTGCGCGGCGGCCTCCTGCTGCTCGGCCCGGCTCGTCCCGTCCAGGCGCAGGGCGAGACGGCCGCGGGCGGCCTGCCGCTCGGCCTTCTCCTTCGCCTCCCGGGCGGCGGCCCAGTCCGCGCCGGCCTGGCGGAGCAATCGCTCCAGCGTCTGGACGTGCTCGACCTGCTCGGCGACGGCGGCCAGCAGCCCGGTCACGTCGTCGACGCGCTGCTGGCCAGGGGCCTCCGGCGTGCCGAGCAGCGAGCGGGCGATGTCGGCGTGGGCCTGCAGCTGTTCGGCCTTGCGGCCGGCGGTGGCGGCGTCCTTCTCCGCTTCCTCGGCCTGGGGTAGCAGCGATCCGGTGGGCAGGGCGCCGTACCGGCGGTCCTGCCACGGCGCGATGCCCGCCTCGACGGCGGCCCGCGCGAGCTCGGCGCGCACCCGCGCGGCCTCGGCGGCGGTGATCGTCTCCATCTCTTCCTCGCTGGGGAGCTCGATCCCGGCGGCGGCCCGCTCGCGGCCGGCCTCGACTAGGCGGTCGATGTCGACGTCTTCGAGCGGCCCGCCCCGTCGTTCGTCCGCCTCGGCGACCGGGGCGCCGGGCTCCCGGGGCTCGGGGTATGGAACCGGCGCGGCCGGAGGAGCGAGCAGGTAGTCGCCGTCGTCGGCCGCCCGCCGGTGGGGCAGCGCCAGGGCGCGGTCGACGGTGAGCTCGTCGAGGACCAGGCGGTCAGGCTGGTCGCCTTCGAGCGCCCGTCCGTACGCCGCGACGGCCCGGCGCAGGCGCTCGTCCGGGGTGCGCGGCTCGCCGAGGCGCAGGCGGGTCTGCTCGTCCTCCATCAGCATCGCGGGGATCCACAGGTGGCTGGCCTCCCGGGCCCGGGACAGCGCGGGGTAGAGGCTGTGGGCGTCGGCGCCCATGCCGTAGACGAGCGCGACGTCGGCGGTCAGCCCCTGGGCGGCGGCGATGGTCATCGCGTAGCCGTGGGAGAGGGCGCTGGCGGCGATCTGGTCCGGGGTGATCCAGGCCTGCTGCAGGCGGTGGCCGTCCGGGCCGGAGCGGCGCCACTCGACCAGGGCCCGGCCGCTCTCGTCGATCTCGCGGACCACGCCGCGGAAGCCGTTGAGGACGTCGGGCTGGGAGCTGTCGCGGCGGGAGCGGTAGTCGTTCTTCCGGACGCGGACCTGGTCGCCGACGGCGAGGTCGAGCGTGCGGCCACCGGGGAGCCGGTAGGTGCGCTCGTCGGCGAGCTGGCCCTGTTCCTGGAGCAGGCGGCGGGCGGCGGCGTTCAGCAGTTCGACGTCGGCGTTGGTGGCGGCGAGCACGACCAGGCGCTCGGTGAGCTCGTGCGGGTCCGTCTGCCAGCGGCGGTGCTGGTCGAGCCAGGCGGTGAGCATGCCGGTGTGGGCCTGCTCGGCGGTGTCGGTGGCGTGCACGCGGCCGGCCTCCGCGAAGGCGGCGAGCGCGGTGGTGCGGGCGCCCGCGCGCCAGACCTCCAGCGCGGCCCGCTCGGCGGCGTCGCGCTGGCGCCGGTTCTCGGTGAGCACCGCGCCGTCGACCAGGGCGTGGGCTGCGGCGAATCCTCCGCCGACGCCGATCGCCCGCAGCTGCTGGGGGTCGCCGATCATCACAATTTTGGTGCCGCTGGCGCCCGCGCGCCGCAGCAGCTCGGCGACCGCGCGGTCGTCGACCATCGCCCCCTCGTCGACGACCAGGACGTCGACCTGGTCGAGGCCGGGCCCGGGATGGTCGGCGCGCAGCCACCCGGCGATGGTCGAGGACTCGATGCCGGCCTCGGTGGCGAGGTTGGCGGCGGCCACGGCGGCGGTGGCCGCGCCGCAGACGCGCAGGCCCGCCGCTTCCCAGCCGACCCGGGCGGCTTCCATGAGCGTGGTCTTGCCGGCGCCCGCGACGCCGACGACGACGTCCAGGCCGTGACCGGCGGTCAGCAGCCGGTGGACGACGTGGCGCTGCTGGTCGCTGAGCCGGAATCCGCGGGTCGCCTCGAACGTGGCGAGCGCGAGCTCTGCGGCGGCCGGGGTGATCCGGGCGGCGCCTTCTCCGAGCCGGGCGGCAGCGGTCTCGGTGATGGTCTGCTCGGCCGCGAGGATCGAGGTGTGGGTGTAGCGCTGGGCGTTGGTCATGTGGTCGGCGCCCTGGTCCGGCAGGCGCACGGCGTGGCCCTCGACCGCGAGGACCTGGTCGGTGAGGCGCTCGGCCTGCTCGGCGCTCGCCAGGCCGCGCGGGCAGGCGTCGATCACGGCCGCGAGGACGGCGGCGCGGGTGACCACCTTGGTGTGTTCGACCAGGCCGCCGTCCTCGCGCCAGATCCACGCGGCGATCCGTTCGGGCGAGGGCAGCTGCGGGCCCCCGGGTCCGGTCGGGCCGGGGGCCGCCCCGCCGCCGGGGCCGTCCCATCGGGGCACGGCCGCGCGAACCATCGCGTCGACGTCCAGCGGACGGCCGTCGACGTCGACGCTGCGGGCCCGGTGCAGCCAATCGCCGCGCTCGCTGGCGGACTGGTCGCTCTTGCCCTCGGCGAGCTGCTGCGCGACGAGTTTCTGCTCGCGGGTGGTCATGCCCTCGCCGACCGCGTCGGCGATCTGCAGGTGCCGGCGGGAGAACGCGGTGCGCAGCTGCTGCGGGATGCCGACGACCTCCCATGCTCCGGTCTCCGGCGAGCGCTCCCAGCGCATCCCGAAGCGCTGTCCGGTGAGCTCGCGCAGGCGCGCCTTGACCATCGCGTCGGCGGCCAGCGCGTGGCGGTGGACGTCCCGGCCGCCGGCGCCTGGCGCGCGCCACTTCCCGTCGTCCACCGCGCGGGCGAGGTTGGCGAAGGCGATGTGGACGTGCAGGTGCGGATCGCCCGCTCCGCCGCCGACCGGCCGGGCGGAGCGGTGGGTGGTCATCCAGCCGAGCAGCCCGGAGGAGTCGACGCGCTCGGCGCGCTTCCCGTCGCCGTGGTGGCCGCGCATCGTGTAGCCGACCCAGCCCTCGTACGCGGCGAACGTCTCGCGGCAGGCCTGCAGGAAGGCCTCCTCCAGCTCGGCGGCCAGGACGTCGTCGGCGACGCCGAACAGGGCGCTGTAGGACTTCGGCAGATCGAGGGTCAGGTCGTACCCGGCGTTGCGGACGGAGATCCGGTCGTCGCGGTGCTTGCGGGCGAGCGCGAGTTCGTCGGCGTCGTATAGCTCGGCGACGTCGAGGCCGGCGGCCGCGGCGATGTCCTCTACGGCGTCGACCGGCACACGGTGCGCGTCGCCGTCGCGGCGGACCTGGCGGGCGACGCGGGCCAGGCGGTCGGTCAGCTTGTCGTCGTCGAGCAGCTCGGCGACGTCGAGGCCGGCGGCCGCGGCGATGTCCTCTACGGCGTCGACCGGCACACGGTGCGCGTCGCCGTCGCGGCGGACCTGGCGGGCGAACG
>NZ_JBIWJF010000054.1:0-22732 GCF_044764985.1 Kitasatospora sp. NPDC093550 | reverse complement strand
GCGACGCGGGCCAGGCGGTCGGTCAGCTTGTCGTCGTCGAGCAGCTCGGCGACGTCGACGCCGGCGCGCGCGGCGGCGGCGGTGACGGCCTCCAGCAGCACCGCGCCGGACAGCTTCGCGCGCGGGTCGACCTCGACCTTGTCCCGGACCAGGCGGTCGCCGGTGCGCGGATCGCGGCCGGCCATCAGCACGCGGGCGGCGTCCTTGTCGACAATGTCGCCCGGAACCAGCGCCACCTCGGCCAGGCCAGAGCCGATCCATTCGAGGTCGCGCGGGCGGCCCATCCGGTACTCGATCTGGCGCTCGACGTCGCACCCGCAGTCCTCGGCGAGGCGGTACTCGACCTGGGCCGGATCGGCGCCGAGCGTCGTCACCCACGCCAACCCGGTCACCCCCCCTCGGCGGGCCTGCCGCCATGATCACGTATCGAAGATACCTTGGTGCTTTCCCTCATTTGAGCGTGATCGTTTGTGGGTGTCAATCAGCTTGGTTTGGTGGTCGTGGTCATGCTTCGGTTCGTGGCTTCGGCGTCTCGGTGCTCTGCTTCTGTGCTGCTTTCGGATCATCTGCTGGTCGGTTGATACGGCCTGATCGGTGATCGGCTGGATCCGGTGGCAGGATCGGCCGCATCCGCGCAGGCGTCCAATCTTGCTAGATAGAACGCCAGGGCGGCCGGGAGGGCGCGAGTGCGGGGCGCTTCCCGGCGCGTACGGCGGCCCGCCGTCAGCGCGTCGGGTTCGCGCCGGGGAGTGCTCCGCCGGGCCTGGGTCCCGGGCGCGGCCAGCGGCCCGGGTACCACCGGCGCGAGCCGTCGTCGGTGACGGCCTGGTGGTCGTACGCTGGCACGCGAACGCCCCCCGGCACTTCGACTGCCGGGGGGCGTTCGGTTCGTCAGCGGCTCTCGCGCAGCCGGCGGATCTCGGCGAGGAGCTCCCGCTGTCCTTCCTGCAGGGCGGTCTGCCCGGTGGCGATGTCGCCGGTCAGCTCGGCGACGGCTTGGACGGCGCGCTGCAGCACGGCCTGCCCTTCGGCCAGCTGCCTGATCGCCTCGCCCTGCTCGCGCTGGGTCTCGCGCAGGGCGGTGAGCAGCTGGTTGTTGGCGCGGCCGGTGGCCCGGACCTCGGCGGCGTCGCGGTCTGCGAGCGCGGCGAGGGTGTGGGCACTGCCGGCCTGCTCGCGCACGCGCTCCATCTCCGCCTCCAGCGCTTCGACACGGGCGCGCAGGTCGTCCATCTCGCTCATGTCCTCCATGGTCGCAGTCCCCTCTCAGACCGCGAAGCGGATGAGCTCGGCGTCGACCCGGTCCCGGGCAATCTTGTCGATCAGACGTCCGGTCCACCGGTCGTAGGCGGCGGCCGCCTCGCCCCGCAGCTCGACGGTGGACCCGGGCTCCGGCTCGCCGAGCGCGGCCAGGAGCAGGAGGGCGTCGCCGTCCTGCTCGTCGACGCTGAGCAGGCCGAGCACGGTCTCCAGCTCGGCGACGACGTCGTCGGCGGTGCAGGCGCGCCCGCGGGCGCCGGGAGGTCCGGCCAGGTCGGTGCGCCGGTCGGCGATCTCGCCGAGGACCTCGATGAGGTCGGCGTGGTCGGCGGGCCTGGTCATGGGCAGGGCCCGGCGGGCGTGGTCGAGGAGGTTGGTCATCACCGCCAGGTCCGCGCGGCCGATCGTCACCGGGTAGAGGGAGGCCCGCTGGTAGCCGGCGCCGGTCAGCAGCTCGTAGCTGCCGGGCAGCGGCTCATCGTCGCGGCGTCCGCCGAGTGCGCGGATCAGCGGCTCGGGCAGGGCGCACAGGATGTTGTCCCAGGCCTTGGCGGTGGCCCGCACATTGAGGGTCTGCGGCATCTGCCAGTCCTCGGCCTCGGGGTCGTCGTCGGTGGCCGGCTGGAGGTAGCCGACCAGCGGGTCGTCGATGTAGCCGAGCAGGGCGAGGACTTCGGGGATGTCGGGGACAAGCGCGGTGGTCTTCTCGTTCACGGGTTCGGTTCTCCCTCGGGAAACGGGCCGGGGGCCGCGCAGTGGCGGGCCCCCGGAGTCATCGTGTCGTACGGGTCGGACGGCTGGAGCGGGGTTACTCGAAGAGGCACGGGCCGATGGTGTCCCCGAAGCCCTCCCCGGGCTCGACCCAGCCGATCAGCGTGATGGTGTCCCCATCGGGGTCGTAGCTCGGGGACGTGCCGGCGTCGAGCAGCTGCTCGGCGAGCAGGAGCTGCGCGCGCTCGATGTGGTCGCCGCCGACGACGTCCTCCAGCACGATCGCGGCCTCCTCGGTGTAGCTGGCGCTGGCCGCGGCGTTCGGGGTGAGGCCGGTGACCAGTGCCGTGAGGACTTTGCCCAGTTCCTGGACGATGCCGTCCTCGGTGCTGCCGTGGCGGGTCCAGAGCTGGCGCAGGACCGCGAGGCGGACGTCGTCTCCGCCGGTGGCGCTCAGGGTGGCCAGGCTCTGCAGTCCGGTGCGGACCTGGTCGACGGCCTGGGTGATCTGGTCGGGCATTTCCTTCTCCTTCTGGTCCCGGGCCTGGGCGGGTCCGGCAGCTGAACGGCTCGCCGGCGGGGTGCCGGCGAGCCGCATCGGGGTCGGGCGGTGGCGGATCCGGGTCAGTCGTTGATGCGCTCGCCGGGGTGGTCGCGGACGAGGGTGCCGAGGGCGGGCGCCATCCCGGCCGCGTAGGTCTCGCTCCGGCAGCCGGAGCAGGTGACGAAGTAGTGGCCAGCGGCGTCCATCTCGACGCGGGCCACGCCGCCCGCGTGGCGGTACTGGTTGCTGACGATGTCGCGGGTACTCATCGCGGTCTCCTCCGTGGTGTCGAGGCGTGTTATCTAGCGAGATTGAGCGTCAGAGTGCGGCGAGGATCAGGGCGGCGGGGAGCAGGCCGAGGACGACGTGGAAGGTCTGGTCGACGTGGGCGGCGCCGCCGTGCTGGGCGAACCCGGCCTGGCGGGCCCAGCTCATCCAGCGGGCGACCGGCCAGCGGCGGTCGATCACGCTGTGGCTGATGCCGATCCAGAGCGGGCCGACGACGGCGGCCGCCGCGCTGATGTGCAGGTCCAGGACCCACTCCCCGACCATCAGCAGGACCAGGGAGACGGTGACGTGGGTGACGGCGTGGGCGACGTTCGCGGCCCAGCCGGTCCGGCCGGACCCCGCCTTGTGGGCGGCCTGGTGGTCCGTCTGCAGCGGGTAGTCGCTGGCGAGGTGAGCGGCGTACAGCAGGACGAAGATCGCGGGGAAGGCGACGGTAGCGGCGGCGTTCACGGGTCCTCCTGGGGTCTGGTTCAGCGTGGCGGGGGCGGGGGGCCCGGTGTGCACTCGCCGTGCACACCGGGCGTGACGTGGGTCTCAGCGGCCCCAGCGGTGGGTCGTCCGCCCGTGGACGATGTCCTTGTCGCCCTCGATGACCCGGCCCTTGTTGCCCGCGACGAAGTCGCCCGCGTGCCCCGCGACCACGTCACCGCCGGCGTTCGTGACGGTCTGGCCGCCGTAGCGGGTGCCGGTGTTCACGTTCTGGCCCCGCTGGTTGCCCGTCGTCGTCTCCGACTCCGAGGCGTCCAGGCCCTTCAGGCCGACCCGGCGCAGCGACTCGTTGAGGTCCTCGAAGAAGCCCATTTCGATCTCCTTTACTCGTCCGCGCCTCCCTGGCCCGGTTGGTTCAGTCTGACACGCTAGGTTCAGTTTGCGCAAGTAGGTTCACCTTGAATCGTGGTTCTGTGGTTGCTTTGTCGCCCGCTTTTCCGCTGGCGGATTTACAGGCCGGTTCGCTGGCTTTCCCGTTGGGTGTCCCGCCGGTTGCTTCGCTGGCTTCTCTGCCTTCTGGAACGCTGGCGTTCAGACCTGCGTCTTTGCTGGCTGATGCCCTCGCGGGGGTGCTGGTGAGGGCTGGGATCGGGCGGGCGCGTCCGCGCCCGGCACCCCCGGCTGACCGCCTGTGCGGGCCGCGCGTTCACCGCCGGCGCCCGCTCGGCCCTGGGGGGCCTCCCGGCCGCCGCCGGGCGCGGCCCGCCTTGAAATCACGTCACCCGCCCCGGCCGGGTTGGCTAGGGCGGGTGAAGCGGGTTCTGTCTGGTGGTCAGCGGCCGGTGGGCTGGAGCTCGTGCGCGTGGCACAGGACGGGCCCAATGAGGATGCCGATCCGGTGGACCGTCCAGCGGCCTCCGGTGAGCGGGCCCGGCGGCACCTCGTCGACGATGCGGCCGGTGCGGCCGACCGCTCGGGGATCGTCCTCGCAGGAGGTGATTCGGACTTCCTGGCCTGCCGTGAACGTCATCTTCGTGCTCCTGGTCTGCTCTGAGGGGGTGTGGGTGAGTGGTCCGGTTCCTCGCCTGCCGGGTAACTGCGGCCACCCAATGCGGGGGGAGCGGGGCGGGGCTCGGGCGTCGTTGCCGTCAGCTGGTCTGCGGGGGCTTGGGCTGCTGGGCGAGGGAGCGCAGGGTGCGGTGCTCGCGGGCGTTCGCGGCGTCCTGGTAGCGGGCGGCGGCCATGGTCTGCTCGTGCTGGCGCTGGGCCTGGGCGTCAGCGTTCATCAGCTGGGCCAGGCCGCGCTGGTGTCCGCCCGCCACGTGGTCGCGGGCCAGGCTCACCGCGTTGCCCCCGGCCTTGGCGATGTCGCCGACCGCGCGGGCGCCGGCACCGGCCGCACCGGCGATCTGCCCGACCGCCCCGACGGTGGCGGTGACGGTGCCCAGCGCCGCGTTGACCGTGCCGAGCGCGGCGACCAAACCGCCGGAGCCACCGCCCCGGGCGCCGCCGGCCTTCCCCTTCCCCGCGGCCTGGGCCTGGGCCGCGGCGATGCCGCCCTTGGGCCCGGCCGACTTCGGCGCCTTGGCGTCTTTGCCCTTGCCTTCCTTCCCGGCGAAGACCCCGGCGACGTTGGTCGAGCCGGAGATGGTCCGCCCGTCCTGCAGCGCGACCGCGAACGCGCCCTTGGGGGCCTGCCGGATCGCGGCGGGCAGCAGCTCGTGCACCGCCGGGTGGGTGAAGGTGTGGCCGCGCTTGCCGCACCGGATCTCCGACGAGTCGACCTGCAGGATGTGCCCCTTGCCGGGCTGGCCGCCGTCGCCGCAGACCTCACAGACGATCACGGCGCCGTCGACGGCGAGCGGGCCGAACAGCTGGACGGTGGCCGGGCGGCCGAATCCGAAGATGCCCACGGAAGTCTCCCTATCTGATCAGGCGTTGTTGCGGCCGCGGCGGCCGGTGGCGATCTGGTTGCTGAGGCTGACGGCGACGTTGGTCGTCACGCTCTGGACCACCCCACCGCCCTGGGCGCCGGCACCGGGCTTCGCACCGGAGGACATGGCGCCCTTGAGGACCCACAGGCCGACCGCGCCGCCGCCGAGCACGACCAGGAGCGTCACCAGGAGCCGGACGAGCTCGCCGAGCGCGTGGACCAGGTGGTCGAGGGCACCGGCGAGGAACTGGACCCCCAGACCGCCGGCGCCGAGGATCAGCGCGCCGATCGCCACCCGGACCATCCACACCGGGACCACCGGACCGCCCGGGGCCAGGGCCGCGGCAACCGACTGCGCGGTGGGCGCCGCGACCGGCTGACCGGCCATCGGCGCCTGGCCGACCGGCTGGGCGGTCCCGGTGACGATCACCTGCTGGCCCGAGGCGTCGGTGATCACGTACTGCTGCAGGAACGGGGCCCCCGGCGCCGCGTACGGCTGCTGGACCGGGGTCGGGGTGATCATCTGCGGCTGGTAGACGCTGCCCTGCGGGTTCATCTTCACTGCCCTCTTTGTCATGGTTTGGGGGCCGCGATGGGCCCGCGATGCGCTACGACGGTGCAGGTCAGAGGCACGACGGGTGCCACGACGGAGGGATGGGAGCCGCGACGGCGTCGCGGGCACGGGGTCCGGCGTCGCGGCCCGTCGCAGGCGCTCACCTGCGGCGACGCGGGCCGTCGCGGCTCCCATCGCGGGGATTTATCGGGCAATTCCGGCGGCTGCGCGGACGTCGTCGAGGAGGTAGCCGCGGGCCTTGCCGCCGGCCGACCACTCCTTCGAGACCAGCTGGCGGGGCTCGCGGGCCTCGGTCTCGGCGTCGGCGGCGAGCTGGGCGTCGATCGCCTTCTTCAGCTCGGTGCCGGTCTTGGCCGGGGTGTCCTGCTGCAGGTGGCCCCACTGCTCGGGGTCGGCGGCGACCAGGGCGGCGACCAGGTCGTCACGGCTGATCCGGTCCGGGTTCCCGGCCTGCGCGAACACGGCGAGGATCGCGGCGAGGATGCCGCGGACCCCGGCCGCCCGGCCGGAGACGATGATGCCGACGTCCTCGCCGATGCCGCCGGCCACCGACGACATGCCGGTCAGCTCGTACAGCGCGTCCTCGACCGCGTCGGGCCGGTCGCCGGGCAGGACGCCCGCGGCCTCGCGCAGGGCGTAGACCACCTTGGCGATCTGCTCGACCTCGCCGGCCTCGTCGTCGATGAAGAAGCTGCGGTTCTCGACGATCCCGATGTCCGGCGTCATGAGGATTCCGCGCCCGCGTTGCTCCAGCGGGATGTCGGCGGCGTTCGCGGTGCCGGACATTCCGCCGCCGAGGATGTTGTTGGAGTGCTGGGCCGACTCGGTGCGCATCGCCCACTTCGAGGTGACGTTCGAACGCAGACGGGAGGGGATGACCGCGACCTCGGGCATCTGGGTCGAGAGGACCAGGATGATGCCGCCGGCGGCGCCCTGGCTGGAGAGCAGGTTGAAGCTGCCGATGATGGCGTCGCGCAGGTCCTCGGGCTTGGTCACGTCGTCGCCGGTCTCGGCCAGGTAGAGCTTGATGGCCTCGATGTCGGTGTATCCGGCGACCTCGTCAACGATGACGAGCTCCAGGCCGCCCAGGTCCTCCAGCAGGTCGGGGGAGAGCTTCGCCTTTCCGAGCTTGCCGAGGATGTGCATGCGGCGCTTCATCTCGCCGACCATCACCTTGAGGAACTCAGCGAGGCGCTTCGGGTCGCCCTTGACGAAGGTGTTCATCATCGGGGCGACCCGGTTGTACTCACCGGATTCCTTGCCGTCGAAGAAGCGGACCTTCACCCGCATGTCGAACATGGCGCCCAGCAGCAGGGACATGATGGCGATGCCCTTGCCCGCCCGGGTCATACCGCCGATCAGGTACGAGCTGTCCTTGATCTTGACCTTGATGGCGGCACCGCGCTTGGTGAACGCCACGGGAATGCCGTCCTTCCAGGCGTCCAGGACGGCTCGCAGCTCCAGCAGCGGGGAGCGGCGCGACTCGGCGAACGGGTCGCGGTCGGACACCCAGAAGCTCACGCGCCCGGCCGGGCCGGCCTGCTGGATGTCGAGCTGGACCTGGTCGATGCCCAGCGCACCGGCGATCTCCACCAGCATGGAGGCGCACTTCTTCGCGGTGACGCCGGGCGGCAGGTCCACGGTGGCGATCTCGGCCGTGACGTCGCCGACCTTCTCCCGGCCGATGAGGCCGACCGGGCGGACCTGCTCGTCCTTCTTCAGGATGCCCACTGCACGCAGCGCGTTGACCAGGCGCTCGTCGGTGAGCTCCTGCTGCTCCTGGGGGATCGTGTCGAGCAGGGTGAAGGGCTGCTCTCCGGCCTCGGCGGCCTGGGCCTTGCGGGCCCGGAACCCGGCTACTCCGCACAGGGCGGCCACCCCCGCGACCATCGGACCAGCGACGATCCACTCTCCGATCGCGGCGGTGACCAGCATCGCGGTGACGTAGAGGCCCCCGCCGGCCAGGCCCGCGATGGCCCGCTTGGACTTGAACCTGTCGGCGATCTTGGCGGAGCGGGTGTCGCGCAGGATCTCGACCAGCCCGTCGTTGCCGGCCTTCTTCGCGTCCTTGATCGGACGCACGTATTCGCCGGCGAACAGGTAGTGCTGGATGTCACCGCGCAGGGTCCACGCCCCGTACATGGCGACCCAGGTCGCGCGGGCCAGGTAGACCGGCGTCCTCAACCCGTGGAACTTGGTGCGGTTCCAGGCGACGGCGCGGGCCTGCAGCAGGGTGCGGCGGGCGGTCTCGGTGTCGGCGAACGCGGCCGGCAGGACGGCGCGCATCTCCTGCTGCCACCAGCCGGTCGGCTCGTCGTCGTCGTCGCGCTGGGACTCGATGAAGCCGACCACCGGGGCAGCGCCGGCGGCGGTGGGCTCGGTCAGGGTGCCGATGGTGGCGCCGGCGTGGCCGGATTCGGTGAGCTCGGCGGCCTCACGCATCGCCTGCTCGATGTCGGCCATGCTCGCGGGGTCGAGATACTTGCGCAGATCGATGCGGTCGGCGTCGTCCGGGCCGGAGGCGGCGGGGCCGATCGGCATGTCGGTCATGATGGAGCTCCCTTTGGGATCGCTGTGGTGGTGCCGGGGGGGTTCGCGGGGCCGGCCGTCGCTTTGGTCGGTTGAGACCGGCCCCGCAGTGCTGCATCTGCTGGTGGATCAGGCGGCGGCCGTCAGACCGTCCGCGCAGGTGGTGCACTCGCCCAGGCGGGTCGAGATCACGTACGGCCGCTCGATGCGGCAGGTCGGGCAGGTCCGGCGGGCGCGCATCGCGGCCTCCAGGCCCCGGGCCCGGCCCGGGGTGAGCGGGCCGATCGGCTCCGCCAGGTCGATCCGGTAGAGGTAGGCCTCCCGGACCCCGCCGTCGCGGCAGGCCTTGGAGCTGTTCCAGCGGAGCTGGCCGGCCACCGGCTGGCGGCCGGGCCGCAGGCCCATCCGGCGGAGCTGGTCGCGGGTGGCGAGGTGGTCCGGCGCGGTGCCCCACGCCCAGGTCGGCATGCCGCCGTGGCGCTCGCCGCTCGGGTCGAGGTGGCGGGGGGCGCTCACTTCTCGCCCCGCTCGTCCTTGACCGCGCGGGTGAGGCGGGAGATGTAGTCGTTCTCCCCTCCGCCGATCAGGTCGCGGACCATGCGGTTGGAGATCGTGCGGCCGCTTTCACCGATCAGCGCGGCGTACTGGCGCACCTGCTCCAGGTGCTCCGGCGCGAGAGGCTTCTGGGCCCTCTCCCGGCGTCCCCCGCGAAGTGCCTGGAGCCCTTTCCCCCCAAGGGTTTTTGCGGTCTCGGAGGGGGTCGGGGAGGGCTTCTGCGGGACGGTCGTGGAGAGCGCTCCGCCGCCGTTGTCTCCGTCGTCTCCGGCGTCGCGCAGGACGTCGCCGAGCCAGGCGTCGAGCTCCTTGTAGATGGAGCGCTCCTCACCCATCACGGACTCCAGGGCGCGCTCGGCGCTGACCCGGCCCGCGTAGGTGACGGCGGTGACGCCGAGCGGGGCCCGGTGGATGTCCTCCCACGCCTGGGCCCAGGCCTTCTCCTCGTCGAGGGTCCCGAGCGGGTGGGCAGCGAGGATCTGCTGGTACCGCGCCCACACCGACGGGAACTGCGCGGACCGGCGGGCGTCGTGTTCGGCCTTGGCCTTCGCGTCGGCCTTCCGCTTCGCGGCCGCGGCCTTGTCGGCTGCGCGCTGCTCGCGGGTGCGGGTCTCCACGGCGGCCAGGCCGTCGAGCCACTCGCCGAGCTCCCACATCAGCGGCCCGGCGAACGAGGCGGCGGCGAGGGCGGACCCGGCGATCGGGCCGTACTCGGCTGTGCCGTGACGGTAGTTCACCCACGCTGCAAACCCGGACAGCGCGGCGGTCAGCAGCCAGAACGGGATCTTGCTCATGCCCTTGCGGCCAGCCCACGCGGTGCCGTAGACCGCGACCCAGGCCGCGAGCTCCAGCACGACGGGCAGCGGGCCGAGCAACCACGCGGTGCCGCCCTCGGGGTCGCCCGCCTTGCGCAGGCCGAGGAAGTACTTGAACTGGGCGGGCAGGGCGGCCGCCATGCAGACGGCGACGAAGATCCGGACCAGGCGCTTGAAGTCGGTGCCGGCCTCCGCGCGGCGCTCGGCCCGCTGCTGCTTGCGCTCGGTGCCGGCGTCCTTGGCCTGCTCGGCCTGCTCGGCCATCTGCTGGCGAAGCCTGTTCTGGTTGAGCTGCTCGCGCAGGGCCTTGGTGGCGGTCGCGGCCTTCGCCGCCTCCAGCTCCACGGCGGCGGCGGCCTGGTCGGCGGCGGTCTTCTTCTTCAGCGCGTCGGCGGCGGCCTTGTCCTTGGCCGCGGCGGCCTCGCGCTCCTCCCAGGAGCGGTACTCGCTCACCGGATCTCCTTCGGGTCGGTGTAGACCGGGGCCGGGACGTCGTAGGGGTGGAAGCCCTGCTCGGCGACGAATTCCAGGCACTCGACGCACGGCTGGTCCGGGGTGCACAGGTCGGGCATCAGGCCGAAGTGGGCGAGCACGTCCAAGACGGCGAAGGCGCCGATGGTGACGACCAGACCGGTGTCGTTGGGCAGCGGCCGGGACGGGTCGACGATCCGGTCGAACCCGACGGTCGCGAGCGCGGCGGCGGTCTTGACCCGGGTGTTGAGGAAGCCGAAGGCGGTGTCGAGGACCAGGCGGACGAGACGGCGGCTGAGCGGCTTCTTCATCGGGTGCCTCCAACGACGGTGGTGCGGCGGACACCGGCGGGGTGGGGCAGGGAGGCGAGGGCCTCCAGCGTCAGCACGACGGTGACGACCAGGACCAGGGCGAGGGTGTCGAGCAGGCTCAGCCGGATGCCGAGGACGAGCAGGCCGCCGCCGATCATGAGCAGGGTCCGCAGGCGGGACCACAGCAGCGGGAGGACCGGCAGCAGCAGCGCGACCAGGCGCGGGTCGATCAGCGGGCGCTTGTCGGTGGTCACGCCGCCACCGCCTTCCGGGCCTTCGGCCGGCGGGCAGCCAGGTCGCGGTTGCGGAGCGGGGTCGGCATCCGCCGCAGCAGCTGGCGGTAGTGGGCGAGGTCGAGGTGGTCGTCCTCGGTCTCGGCGACGTCGGCCAGGTCGTCGATCAGGTCGGCGAGCACGTCCCGGTACGCGGCGACGTCCTTGGTGGTGCGGGGCTCGAAGGCCGGCGCGGGCTCGTAGCCCGCGGCCTCGATCAGGTCGAGCGCGGTGACAACGCGCTGACCGGCGACGATGATGTCCATGGGGGTCGTGCTCCTTCCAGTGGAACGGCTCCCTCTAGCCCCGGCGGTGACGCGCCGGGGCTTTCCCTTTTAGGCATGGCGAATAAGGCCCTTTTGGGCCTCTCCCCAGTCCCTCACGGGCTGTTCTGATAGATGAACATAGAGGTGTTCTAGTACGCGCGCAAGCACTGTAGCTAGAATGAGTTCATGTTCTAGAACGGACGGCCCGACACGCCGTCCCGCTGGAGCTTTTGCGTTCGCGTTCTAGTACGCTGGCGCTCACTAGGGCACAGCCCACCGAATGAAGGACAGGACCCATGCCTCGCATCGAAAAGCCGGTGCCCGCGTTTATGCAGGTCACCGCACATTTCAGGCGCCAGATCCAGGACGGCGTCCTCGCGGAGGGCGCAAAGCTCCCGACCGTTGCCGAAATCGAACGGGAGTGGGGGATCGCCCGCGCCACTGCGGCCAAGGCAATCGCCCAGCTCCAGGTCGAGGGTCTGATCTACACCAGCCCGCGGGGCTCTTTCGTAGCTGGCCTGGGGGCCAAGGCCACCTCGCCGAAGGACCGTCTGGACCGCTACCGGCGGACCGGAACCCTTGACGCAAACGGCGAACATCACCGGGTCACCGCTGCGGAACTCGTCGTCGCGCCGCCCTATGTGGCCGAGCTGTTCGGACTAGAGCACGGAGCCCAGGTGATCCGCCGGGAGTTCGTGACGATCGAAGAGAAGTCACTTCGGGCTCTCACCGTGACGTGGCACGACGGGGCGCTGGCTGAGCAGGTGCCCGAGCTCCTCGCAACGACCTCCAGCAGTGTCGGGACCAGGGTGGCTGGCCTGGAGCGGGCCGTCGGAACCATCGCCAATGGCGAGGACTTCATGCATTCCCGTGGCAGCGACGCACGCGAGTCGAGCGCCCTTGGGCTGCCCAACGGAACTGGCATCGGCGCGATGGCCTGGCTGTGGACCACTCAGCGCGACGGCGACACCGTGCTCGTTGAGTACGGGGAGTCCTGCATCCCGCCCCGACACACCCTGTCCTACTCGTACTCCGTCTCCGAGGAGAGCTCCTGATGACTCCACTCGCAGATGAACTGGAAGCACTCCGCCAGGAGTACCGCGCCGGCATCTGGGTGCCCTCCCCCGGAGAGGACAGTGCAGCCCGAAGCCTGGCGAGCCTGTCCGAGTTGACCGCCTTGGGGATCAGGGAGGCGCTCGGCTCTGCCCGAACCACAAGGAGCCGGCTGGTGATTACGTACGAGAAGGTCGCCTCGGTTCTCACTCTCCCTGACATCCATGGGGCTCCGGACAACCGGGATCAACTAGTCGGAGCCGCCGTCGACGTCGCGAAGGAGATAGCCACAGGCAAGATCCCGTCCAACGGGACGTGAACAGGTTTCTGGGCATCCGTCAGCCGCCCCACGGCAAGATGGGCCCAACAATGACGGAAGCCCGCCCCCTGGCAGGGGCGGGCTTCCAGAAGTCGCCGAGCGCTCACTCGGCCATACGAGCTCCCCGATCTACCAGGACGGAGGTGCGCTCACCTTGAGCGTACGAGAAATCCAGACGTCACCGCTACCTCACTCTCGGGTCAACCCGGGTGACCTTCGGCCATTTCTGCTCGCCAGCGCGCTCCGGTACGCCGAGCGCGGGATGGCGGTGCACCCGCTGCTGGTCGGCGGGAAGGAACCCCGGTGGTCCGACTGGGAGGGCCGCGCAACCCTCGACCCGGAGCTGATCACCCGGACCTGGTCCCGGGCACCGTTCAACATCGGGGTGGCCTGCGGGCCGTCCCGTCTGGTCGTTGTCGACCTCGACGTGCCGCACCTGGACGATGAGCCCGACCCCGCGCTGACGGCCCAGGGGATCGTCGACGGACGGTCCTCATTCTCCTCGCTGATCGCCCGGACCCCGGGCGCCTCGCCAGTGGACACCATGACGGTGGAGACCTGGAGCGGCGGCGAGCACCTCGTCTTCGCCGCGCCCGAGGGTGTGGAGGTCCGCTGCTCGGCCCGGACGGTGGGCCCGTGGATCGACACCCGGGCGGTCGGCGGGTACGTGGTGGGCATCGGCTCGCACATCGACGGCCGCCCCTACCGGCTGACCAGCAGCATCACCACTCCGGCGCCACTGCCCGGTTGGCTGCTGACCGTCCTCACCACCGCCCCCGAGCCAGCCAACAGCGGGGCGCCGGGGCGGGGCGCCGCGGTGGTCGCCCGGCTGCGGGCCGTGGCCCGGCAGGGCTCGCGGGAACAGCGGTGGGCGCGGGGCATCCTGGCCTCGGAGTGCGCGGAGCTCGCGGCGATGGAGGCGAGGTCGGGCCGCAACGACCGGCTGAACAAGGCGGCGTTCCGGGCCGGGCAGCTGGTGGCCGCCGGCCTGCTCGGGCAGGCGGAGGCCGAGGACGCGCTGATCTCGACGGCGCGGGAGTGCGGCGTCGGCACTTCGAGCAAGCACCGGTACGCCCGCGAGATCGAGGCGACGGTCGCCTCGGGCATGCGGGCCGGCCTGACCCGGCCGCGGTTCATGGACGCGCGCGCCCGCCAGCTCGGCGGTGCGGCGTGAGCAGCGACGTGATCGACATGCCGGTGCAGGTGGACGTCATCGAGGCGTTCCGCCGCGAGCAGTCGAAGAAGGACAAGGCCGCCGAGTGGCTGGCCAACGCCTCGGAAGCGGACGTCCAGGCGTTCCAGGCGTTCCAGGCCGAGAAGGCTGAGCGGGAGCGTGCGGAGCAGGCCGCCAGGGAAGCGGCGGCGCGGGACGCTGAGGCGGCCCGGCGTGCCGCCGCGCAGAGCAAGGGCGGCCGGCAGGAGAGCCAGGCCGATCAGCTGATCCGGATGGCGGCCCAGCGCTACGAGTTCGGCAACAGCGAGGACGGCGACCTGTTCGCGGTGCCGCGCGAGGGGTACGGCCCGCGGATCGCGCGTCTGCTGCGCGGCGGGCGGATCAGCCTGCGGGCGGAGCTGGCGCGGCTGTACTTCGAGGCGCAGGGCAAGGCGGCCTCCAGCTCGGCGCTGGCGGACGCGATGCTGGCGATCGAGGGCCACGCGCAAGCCACCGACCCGGTGCCGCTGCACCTGCGGGTGGCCCCGCTCGGCAAGCGGTCCGAGGACGGCTTCGTCCTGGACCTCGGGCGCGCGGACGGCCAGGTCGTCACGGTCACCCGGCACGGCTGGCAGGTGGGGCCGGCCCGGCCCGGTCAGCCGCTGTTCCGGCGCTCGCAGCTCACCCAGCCGCTGCCGATCCCGCAGCAGGGCGGCTCGCTCAAGGAGCTGCGCAAGCTGCTGAACGTGACCGACGAGTCGTGGCCGCTGCTGGTGTCCTGGCTGGTAGCGGGCATGCTGCCCGGCATCCCGCACTCGGTGCTGTTCCTCTCCGGCGAGCAGGGCACGGCGAAGAGCACCGCGACCAAGATGCTGGTGAAGCTGATCGACCCGAGCGCGGCGCCGGCCCGCGCGACGCCGAAGGACGCCGACGACTGGGCGACGGCGGCGGTCGGCTCCTGGGTGGTCGGGCTGGACAACCTGAGCCGCATCCCGGAGTGGCTCTCGGATGCGATCTGCCGGGCCGCGACCGGCGACGCCAACGTCAAGCGGACCCTGTACAGCGACTCGGACGTGACGGTCCAGCAGTTCCGGCGGGTCGTGGTCTTCAACGGCATCGACGTCGGCGCCCTGCGCGGCGACCTGGCCGACCGCATGATCCCGGTGCACCTGCACCGGATCACCAAGCGCCGCACGGACACCGCCCTCTGGGAGGCGTACGACGAAGCCCAGCCGCGCATCCTGGGCGCGCTGCTCAACCTGGTGGTGAAGACCCTCCACGCGCTCGCCCCCATCCGCGAGCAGGCCGACAACGGGGAGATCCCGCTGCCCCGCATGGCCGACAACGGCCTGGTCATGGCCGCGCTGGACAGCATCATGGGCGACAGCAGCGACATCCTGCGCAGCTACCTGGAGGAGCGGCGCGAGCTCGCCGAGGAGGTCGTCGAGTCCGACCAGGTCGCCATGACGCTGATGCGGATGGTGAAGGAGGAACCGCCGGCTGCCGACGGCGCCCACGAGTGGGAGGGCAGCACGCAGGAGCTGCTCGACAAGCTCGGCGGGATGCTGCCCGGCATGCTGCCGGAGTCGTGGCCGCGCACGCCGAACCACCTGTCGCGCCGGATCAACCGCGCCGCGTCCGACCTCGACAAGCTCGGCGTCGACATCACCAAGGGCAAGACCGGCTCCGTCCGCTGGACCCGCATCCGCTACGTCCCCCGCGTCCAGGAGACGCAGGCCCCGCCGCCGCCCGCCGTCCAGGGCCGGCTGGTCGAGTAGCCCGCACCGCCCCGCCGAACCCGCCGTGCCCCGGGCACGCGCGGGTCTTCGGCGTGCCCCGGTATCAGCCGCGGGCCCGCTCGTAGTGCTCCCAGGCCTGGCGGAGCGCCTCGGCCGCCGGCGAATCGGCGTCCAGGCCGTGCGCGGCCTCCAGGTGGTCGAGGTAGGCGTCGAGGGTGTCCGGCCCGTCCGGCCACTCAGGGTCGGCCGCGACATCCTTCGCCAAGTCCCCGATCGACCCGCTGACCTGCGAGAACTGCTCCAGCCACGCCGCGAAATCGCCCACGGTGCCTCCCTTGTCCAGCCGACCCCGTGTCGGCGGCCGCAGCCTATCGCGGGCGCCCATCATCGATCACGGAAAGTTACCGTCCCTGAGGGACGATAACTGCGGCCAGCAGGGACGGTAACCCCAGATCTACCGTCCCTGAGGGACGGTAACCGCGGTTTTACCGTCCCTCAGGGACGGTAACCACGGCCTTACCGTCCCACCGCCGAGACTTATCGTCCCTAGGTTGACCTCGAACGTGTCCGAAATGCCCGTTTCTAGGGACGCAAGGGACGATCCCGACCCCTTCATCTCTGTTGCAATGTCGAAGAAGAGAGAGAGAGACAGAGATGAAGGGGATGGGATCGTCCCTTGCGTCCCAAAACGATCTTGACCTCTCTCAATGATCTACAGAACGTGACGAAACCCGACCTGCAGACGGCCGATCCGCCCCGCCACCGACGGCGCTTCCCCCCGTTGGCTGGCTCAGAGAACCTCGGCAATCCCTCACCCCCAGTCCTGGGAGCGGAAGGAGGAGACAAAAGGGAGGGGGAGGCGCTCGGCAGGCCGGTGCCGACCAGCGAGGCGCGGGTGACGGTCGGCAGGAGGCGGGCCGCGCCCGGCGGCGGCCGGGAGGCCCCCCGGGGCCGAGCGGGCGTTGGCGGTGAACGCGCGGCCCGCACAGGCGGTCAGCCGGGGGTGCCGGGCGCGGACGCGCCCGCCCGCTTCCACTCCCTTCCGGGGAGGGAGCGACGGGTGGTTCGGGAGGACCTGAGGGCGGACCCCCGGTGGGCAGACGGCCCTTGGGCACGCCATCAGCCAAGGTGAGCTCCAAAGAGGCACTTTGGGCCAATCCGACCCCGGCCGGGGGGCGGGTGTGGGTACGGTGCTGGGCCATGGCGAACACTCAGAACGTCGAGCGGCCGCGGATCCCCGGCTGTCTGCCGGGGGAGGAGCCCTACGAGCTGGTCCCGCCGGCCAGGATGGCGGGGCTCCAGAAATGGCGGGCGACCCCGGCGGAGGAACGAGAGCGGAAGGAACGGTCCTGGTCGGCCCGGATGAAGGCCTGCAGCGTCTGGGCGCAGGAACACGGGGTGCGCCTGGTGGAGGGAAGCGACGATCCGGCCTGGCTGCTGAAGGTGACGTCGCGCAGGGACTACGGGCTCCGGCCGGAATGGCTCGACCATCCGCTGTGCTGGGCGAAGGACCGGCGGCCCGCAGCCATTACGGCCTCGCTGTACGACTACGGCCGCCACGCCCAGGCGATCCACGGATGGCTGGCGGACAAGCCCGGCATCGGCCTGACGACCGGACGGGGCTGGTACCACGACGGAACGGTCCAGATCGTCCTGTGGCGGTGCGACGTGCTCGGCGACGGCGTGACAGCCGCCGACGCGGGGCCGGACGCACTGCGCTGGCTCTGACCCGGTGCCGAAGGGACCCGACCCCTCCGGCACCGGGGCCGGCCGAGTCAGCGGGCGACCGTGGACCGGTGCACATACGGACTATCTAGCAAGATTGGCCGTCCCCGCTGCTCCCGGGTTCCCACCCGGGACAGGAGGTCTAGGGGCGAGGGGTCGTCAGCTGAGTGATCAGGTCGCCCACCTGGTCAGCCTGGGTGGTGAGCCGTTCGGCGTCGAGGCGGGCCCGGGCGGCCACGTTCCGCCAGTAGGCGGCGTCGCTCTTCGCCTTGTCCGCGTCCTCGGTGCGGCCCTCGGCTTCGGCATAGTGCTGGTCCGCTTCGGCCTGCTCCGTACGGTTGGTGGCCTGGCGGGCGTCGCGGTGGGCCTGGGCGGCGGCCTCGCGCAGCCTGGTGTGCTCCCGGCGCGCCCGCTCGGGGGCCGCGGCCAGGGCGTGGTCGAGCGCGGCACGCAGGATGTCGCCTGTGGTGACCACTTGGGCGCGGAGCTTGGCGCGGTGGGCGAGATCGTCGGCGGTCGGCGCGTTGATCGCGGAGAGGGCCGCGGCCATTCCGGCGAGGACGGTCACCCCGCCGTTCTCCCGGAGGGACTGGCGAACGATCACCTCAGGTCCGTCCCCCCACCTGTCGGCCCATTCCTGGAGCTGGCGCTCGATCTCCTCGTGGTGCCAGTGGCAGGCCCGCTGGAGACGCTCGCCGAGCTCGTGCGGAAGTCGGACCCCGAGCCGTCCGACGAAGCGGGTCTCGCCCTCGTCGTGTGCGCCGCTGTAGCGGGCCGGGTCGGTGCCCCACCTGCGGCCGGCGGCCAGCGCGCCGGGTGGGATCGGCGGCCAGTCGCGGTCCCACCCGCGGGCTGCGAGCTCGGCCCGGACACCGGGCACCAGCAGCCAGTCCCGACTCCCTGCCAGAAGACCGGCCTCCCGTTGTTCGGCCAGCCGCTCTCGGGTCGCCCGCCGGGCCTGCGAGAGCTTGCTGCCACGCAGTCCCCGGTGCTCCTCGCGTTCCGTCGCCAGCCAGGCGCGCTCCTCCCCGGCGGCCATCGATGCCACCAGGTCGAGCAGCGCCAGCCGCTCCTCCACCACCGCCACCGTGAACTGAACCGTCGGCATCCCCATGCGGGCAATCATGCGAGATAACGTGCTGTCGGTGCAGCTCTCGGGCTACCCGGTCACCCAAACGGGACGCCACCACGACCGCGCACTATCTAGCAAGATTGAGCGCCACCCGGGGCGGCGGGCGGAGTGTCTAGGCTGATCTCGCCCGCAATCCTGCGGGCGGAAAAGCAGGCGGTGACGCTGGCGGGGTGGCCTGCCTGGCGCCGCCTCTGAGCTGCAGAGGAGGCTGATATGAGTCCGACGATCGATCTGCCAGGGATCGAGAGCGGGATGCGGACCGGGATCGGCCAGGTCACCGTGATCGGGATGCTGAAGGGAGGCGCGGGCAAGACCACCAGCGCCGTCTACCTCGCCCTGGTGCTGCGGTCGCTCGGCTTCACCGTGGTGGTGGTCGACGCCGACAGCGTCAGCCAGACCGCGTACGGCTGGGCACGCGACGCCGAAGCCGCCGACACCCCGCTGCCCTTCCCCGTCGAGCGTTACCCCTTCCAGGACCTGGGCGAGTACGTCACCCAGCTCCGCAAGGAATACGACCACGTCATCGTCGACGTCGGCGGCGGCAACGCGGCCCTCCTCGCCGACGTCCTGGAGAAGGCGAACCGGCTGATCGTCACTCTCGCCCCCTCGAAGTTCGACCAGAAGCAGCTCGCGGCGACCTTCAAGCAGGCCCGCACCGCCGCAGCCGGCCACGAGGGGGACGGCTTCGCGGTCTACGTCCTGCTCACCCGGGCGGACGCGCGCACCAGCCAGCCCCGGGACGCGCGGCGCCAGCTCGAAGAGGACGAGCGGCCGGTGCTCGATGCGGAGATCCCCGCGCGGGTCGAGTACGAGCGGGCGATCGACACCTGCCCCACGAACCTCGACGACTACCGGGCGGTCTGGAACGAGATCAAGGAGGCGGAGGCGGCCTGATGGTCAAGCAGATGAGGATGGCCCCGTTGCCGACCGAGGCTGAGGTGGAGCCGGAGCTGACCAGCGTCGACCAGCTGACGCCGGCGGAGCGCGACCGGATTGCCGCCCGCCAAGCCGCCAGCGTTCCGGCAGCCGCAGACGAAGGCGTGAAGACCAGCGCTGCAGACAGCGGCAGCGCTGGTGAATCCGCAGGCGAGAACACCGGCGAGAAAGCCGGCAGCGGCGACGGCAGTAGGCCGGGCCGCCGCCTTGGGCGGCCCCGGGGACCGGAGCGGGTCAAGCTCAGCGTGCGGATCCTCAAGGCCCACGACGAGAAGCTGACCCAAGCGGTCGAGCAGACCGGCGACAACCCCCAGGAGCTCGTCGACCGGGCACTGAAGCTCCTCTTCGCGAAGCTCAAGCTCTAGCGGAAGCCCGCAGGTGCCTGGACCTGCGCGAAAGCCAGCACTGACGCCTGCAGGAAAGCCCGCACCCCTGACTGCCGGGATGCGGGCTTTCCTGCAGGCGTTTTCGCAGGCCGAATTACTCGGCTTTCTTGATCCACGCCCGGACGGTGTTCGACGCGATCCCGGTCAGTTCGGTGATCCGACGGAACGGGACTTCCATGGCTCGGGCCTCGACAACCAGGGGCAGCAGCTCCTCGTCGAGGTCGTCGATGTCGGACTGCAGCTGGATCCGGCGGGCACCGGGGCCAGCGAGCTTGGCCTCGGCGTCAGCCCTGAGCTGAGAGGGAGTTCTCTGAGTCATGAGTGTCAGATTGACACACGACGTGCAGCTTGCGCAATCGCCAGTGTTCATGTTGCACTTTATTGCGCTAAATGATTTCTTTGTATCAATATGATCAAGCGTGCTGATGGTGAGGCGGGCCGCAGGGTCCGGCGGCTGAGAGGGGAGAGCGCCGTGTACATGAAGAGCAGCGAGCAGTTCGAGGCGGTCGACTAGCCGGCTCATCGGCAAGTACGGGTGTCAGCGGCCCCGGCCGCGCCTGCGGCCGTCTCGCCCGCCGTTCAGCTGCAGTGGCCGGGCCCGGGATACTAGGAACGGTGACAGAACATCAGCGGCGCCCACTGTGGACCGGGCCAAGGGATAACGCGGACGAACAGCAGACGGCCCGGCAGCGGCGAGGGACGGCGGCAGAACGGGTGTGGTGGGACGGCATCGCCCCAGCGGTCCCGGAGCCCACTTCCCGCCCCGCGCTGGGCCGCCGGCGGCTCGGTGCCGGGCCTGGGGTCGCTGACGGGATGGCCGCCCCAGAGGAATGACCGGCTGACGTCACCAGGGGCGGCCGAACAGAGGGCCGTCGAACTCTGGCGGGCCCATGATCTGAGCCATCTCAACCATGTCCTCGAAGACGAAGTGGTCGGCCTGCTCGGGCCGGTCCGCCTGGAGCTCAGCGCACATCTCGCGGGTGAGCCGGTGACCGTTTACCAGAGGCCATCCGTCCGGCCCGGGCTGCATGGAGAGCTTGTCCACGCCGATCACGTCCGGCCGCCAGTCTCCGTTCTTGGGAGTTGGGATCATCTTCTCCATCGCCGCGGCGAGGTCCTCCTCGGAACGGACGGTGTGCACCGTCACCCCGGCCATCGGATGGTCGTCATCGTGGATCCAGGTGACCGGCGGCCCCTCGCAGAACTCGCAGGGACCGTAGCGATCGCAGTTGCGCCAGCCGTTGTGAGGAAGGGCGACACCGGGGCAGGCGGGCCCCCGCGAGCACGACATGCTGCCGTCCTTGTGGTCCAGCTGCTGACCGCTGCACCGGCCGGCCACGCCGCTGGTGCCGATGGGCTTGAACTTGAGCTTCCGACGGTTTCCCACGGTTCACCTCGCCGGTCATCGGTGCTGAGCGGTGACATCCTCCCGGCTGAAGCAGGGAGGAGAGGACAGCGACGCGGATCCCGATCGAGTGCTGTGGCCTGCGGCCAGCTGACGGTTCAGCCCTCGGCTCGGCCTGGAGCGGCCCGGGCCCGATGGTTCGGCTTTCAGGGAGGACCGGCACGGCCGGTAACGGGAGCAGTCAGCTGCTGGTGAGCTGGTTCGGAACCCGACCGGAGGCACGGAGCTCCTGCAGGTCGGGGATGTGGTTGTAGAGGGTGCCCGGGCTGACCCCGAGGAGCTTGGCAATCGACGTGATCGAGTTGTCGGGGTTGGGAAGCAGGTCGCGGGCGGCTCGGATGATCTCGGGGGTGGCGACGGTCGGCCGACCACCGACCCGGCCGCGGGCACGGGCGGCGTCCAACCCTTCGCGGGTGCCGGAGACGATCAGCTCGCGGATGAACTCCGCGAGCGCGGCAAAGACATGGAAGACGAGCCGCCCGCCGGGAGTGGTGGTGTCCAGGCGCTCGTGCAGCGAGCAGAACCCGATCTCCCGGCGGCGGAGCTCGCCGACCATGTTCACTAGGTCCTTGAGCGAGCGGCCGTAGCGGTCGAGCGAGGGGACGACCAGGGTGTCGCCGGCGGCGAGGAAGGCGTGGCAGGCCGTGAGCTCGGGACGCAAGTCGTCCTTGCCGGACTTCTTGTCGGCGAAGATGCGCCGGCATCCGGCTGCGGTGAGGGCGTCGATCTGGCGGTCGAGCTTCTGGCCGCCGGTGGACACCCGGGCGTAGCCGATGAGGATCTCGGTGCGGTGGGCGGGCTCGGCGACCAGGAGGTCGAAGTTGTCGGGTTCGAAGGGGGTGCTCACGCCCCGGATTGTGTCAGAAAACGGTGTTCCGAGGTTCTTGAACAGCTCTGGTTTTTGAAGGGGTTTTTGAAGGCTCTGAGGGGTCGTCGGGCGGTCCGGCCGCCAGTCTTCAGGAAACGATGGTTTGTTGAAGCTCGTGCACCGGGGGGAGCAGCTCTGCCGTCATGATCACTTCCAGGTCGACCGCTGCCCACCTCGCCCGGGGGCGCGATTGCACTCGGTAGTTGACGGGGTCACAACAACGATTGACGGGTCCACAACAACGCTAGACCGGGTAGTTGATCATGACATGACAAGCAGCGGGGCGGCTGAGCCGATGTACGTAACGGCTGTTCAAACTCTATCGGAGCTGACGGTTTTGATGGCCTGGATGCCACGGTGGAGGCCGCGATAAAGAGGGCTTGGCCCGTGAGGCGAGGGTTAAGGATTGAGGAGGGCGACAGGAACCCAATTGCGCACGCCGGTGAGACTATTAGGCCGTCGGTGAGGGCAGCAGGGTGCACCCCGGTATCAGGGTTTCGACCGCCATCGCGCTGTCGCGAGCCGAGGTCGACCGCAAGTGAGTTGCGAACCTTGGTGCTGTTCCAGGTCGCTCCGTGGCGGCAGCGGAGCAGGCGAGAGGCGTTTCGCGCAGTGCCACGCGGACCGTCGCACCCGCAGTGAGGGACACCGCGGACGCCGTCCGGACAGTGCCCCGACGCATTGGCCACTGGTGTCCGCCGGCGTCCGCGACTGGGGACACAATGACGGGCGTCAACGTCCTCGACTGTCCCCGCCGGCTGGCGCAACACCCGCACAGGGACGTTTCGCGCAGTGCCACGCGGACCGTCGCACCCGCAGTGAGGGACACCGCGGACGCCGTCCGGACAGTGCCCCGACGCATTGGCCACTGGTGTCCGCCGGCGTCCGCGACTGGGGACACAATGACGGGCGTCAACGTCCTCGACTGTCCCCGCCGGCTGGCGCAACACCCGCACAGGGACGTTTCGCGCAGTGCCACGCGGACCGTCGCACCCGCAGTGAGGGACACCGCGGACGCCGTCCGGACAGTGCCCCGACGCATTGGCCACTGGTGTCCG
>NZ_JBIWJF010000053.1:0-28837 GCF_044764985.1 Kitasatospora sp. NPDC093550 | reverse complement strand
GCCCCGGGGGCCGCCTCGGGGGGCGGCCCCCCCCCGGGGGCGGGGGCCGCCCCCCCCCCCCCGCCCGCGGCCGGGGGGGGGGGGGGGGGGGGCGGGGGGGCCGCGCGGGGCGCCCCGCCCCCGCGGCGACCCGGGAGGGAAGGAGCACTGCTGCCATGTCCGATTCCACCCTGAGCGGAGCACCGGTCTGCGCCGACCGGTTCCGGTCGGTGCTCAGCCACTACCCCACCGGGGTGGTGCTGGTGACCGCACCGCCGCCCGCCCCGGCGCAGCCACCGCCCGCGATGATCGTCGGCACCTTCACCTCGGTGTCGCTGGACCCGCGACTGGTGGGCTTCCTGCCCGCCAAGTCCTCGACCAGCTGGCCGCGGATCCGTGCGGCCGGCCGGTTCTGCGTCAACGTGCTGGCCGCGGACCAGCAGCAGGTGTGCCGGGGGTTCGCGGCCCGCGACCCGGCCCGCTGGGAGGTGCCGTACCGGCTGACCCCGGCCGGCTGCCCCGCACTGGTCGACGCGCTCGCCTGGCTGGACTGCGAGCCGGAGGGCGAGGTGGCGGCGGGCGACCACTGGTTCGTCACCGCCACCGTCCGCGACCTCGCCGTCCAGCGGACCGGCCCGCCGCTGGTCTTCCTGCGGGGCGACTACGGCCGCTGCGTCGCCTGACCGGGGCCGTCGGCCACCCGCCCGACCGCCTGCCGACGTCGGGCGGGCGCGCACCAGGCTGCCGGGCCGTCCCCGGTCCGGAGGAAACCCGGACGGGGGACGGGCGGGTGGACGGGCGGGCGGGCGGGTGGACGGGCGGGCTCGTCAGAACGTCGCGAAGCCCCAGGTCGCGGCGAACGCGATGACCCAGCAGAACACGCCCGCGGGCATCGTCACCCACGGGGAGAGTTCCATCTGCAGGAAGATGTTGGACCCCATCCAGGAGGTGAAACCGATCGCCACGGGTGCGCCCCACAGGACCCCCGGGTTGTTCACGCGTGCCAGGACGCCGCCCAGGACGGCGACGCTGGTCCCCCCGCCGATCAGCAGCGCCACCAGCACCATCTCCCACCGGTCGTAGAGGGGGACGTCGGCCCGGTGGCCGTGGTACGAGGTCTCGACCACGTGGCCCAGCCAGACCTTGAGGTCCACCTCGGTACCGGAGTCCACGTCGTCGTAGAACCGCCTCCCGACGGTGTAGGTCTCGGTGCCGGACGCCGTGTCGCGGAGCACCGAGATCTTGTACGCGGTCGATGCCTGGCCGTCCTCCGAGAACTTCGCCGTGACCCGCCCGGTCTCCGGCCTGAGGCAGTCCACCCCCGCTGCGATCCCCGGGCTGCCGCAGACCGGGGCGCCCTGGTGCGCCGTCACCCGGACGTTCTCGTCGAGGAACCGGCCGAATCCCGCACCCACCACGGACAGGCCGATCAGCAGGAGCAGGCCCTGGGCCAGCACCCTGCCGACGGGCACCGGCGCGCGCCGGGACGGACGTGGGCGCGGTGGCCCGGCCGGCTGCGGCCGGGCGCCGGGGACGGCCGTGCGCTCCGCTTCCGGACCGAGGGCCGTCGCCAGCGCGAGCACCGGCGGCGGGGTTGCCGCGGCCGGCACCGGATCCGCGTCGGGCGGGGAAAGGGGCTCGCCGTCCGCCTGGTCCATCAGCCGCTGGACCTGGAGTCGCAGCACACCGAGTTCCCGGCCCAGCGAGTCGGCCTCGCGCCGGATCTCGGCCAGGTCCGACTCCCGGGCGTGGGCGAACGCGACGGCCGCCGCGAGCCTGCGGTCCTTCTCCTCGGAGGACTCCCGCAGGCGGCGGATGCGCTCCTCCTCGGCGGTGAGCCGCGCCGCCAACCGGACGGCCAGAGCCCGGTCCGCCAGCCGGCCGCGCCGCTCCTCGTCCCGCTCCCTGGTCAGTACCGTGACCGCCTCCCGGAGTTGCTCGGTGACCTCCTGCAGATACACGACCTGCACCGCGGGCAGCGGACTGTCGCGCAGCTCCGTCAGACGCAGCTCGTGCAGCGTGCCGAGGAGGCCCGGGGGCAGGGGGACGCCGTGCCGCTCCAGGGCGGCGAGGAAGGCGTCGACGAAGTCGCGCGGGGCGATCGCCGCGCCCGACAGGTAGGACGAGACCTCCTCCGGTGAGCGGCCGCTCTCCTGCGCCAGTCGTTCCAGGGAGACATCACGGTGGCGCCGGCCCCGGACGAAGGCGGCGGCCAGGGCCGTGGCGAAGGGCGACCGGTGGGCGGCGTTGCGGGTGAAGGCGAACAGGTTGGCGGAGTCGGTGCCGAGCTGGTTGGGCGGCGGCAGTGCCCGTTCTCTCAGCCGGTCCCGCAGGTGCGGGTACAGGGCGCCGAGGGTGAGCCAGACGGGACCGCCGGGCATGCCCTCCCGGATCAGCTCCAGCAGCGTCCCGGTGAAGGACGTGGTCGCCTCGGCCTGCTCGCTCAGCGGGACGACGTGGGCGGCCCGGTCGCTGGCGACCAGGATGTACGCCCCGCGGATGTGTGCGGCCCCGGCGGGGTCCGCCCCCGCGGCCAGCGCCTCGATGGCGCGGCCCGAGTAGCAGCAGTCCAGCACCACGACCTTGACCTTGGCCGGACTGTCCAGGAACACCTCGCGGACGCGGTCGTACACGAGTCCGCCCGCGTCGGGGTGATCGGGGTTGGTGTCCGTCAGTGTCAGGCAGAGCTGACCGCGCGGCAGGATCACACCGTGCCCGACGTAGTAGAGCAGCAGGACTCCGCGGGTCTCCCGGGCGAGTTCGCGCAGCTGCGGGAGCAGCTCGCGGATGTCGCTGGGGT
Organism: Kitasatospora sp. NPDC093550; assembly: GCF_044764985.1. Lineage (NCBI taxonomy): Bacteria > Bacillati > Actinomycetota > Actinomycetes > Kitasatosporales > Streptomycetaceae > Kitasatospora > Kitasatospora sp. NPDC093550. The sequence continues at coordinate 26,058 of NZ_JBIWJF010000053.1, read as the reverse complement.
CGGGGATGGCGGTGATCCGGTCCGGCGGCCAGCCGCACAGCCGGGGGTCGGTCAGCACCTGTCGTACGGCGGTCAGGCTGTTGAGGGCGGCGGGCAGCGGTTGGAAGCCGCTGCGCTGATAGGTGCCCGTCCCGATCAGGATCGCGCGGGAGGTCGCGAAGTCGGGTGGCCCGGGCTGGTCAGTCATCGCCGCCGCTCAGTACCTCGCGCAGCAGGGGGGCGACGTCCTCGGGCTTGAGCCCCCGGACGTCCAGCTCGACCCTGCGGGCCGGGGTCGTGACGGTGACCGTCACGTCCGTGCGACGGGTCCGCAGCCAGGTCGAGAGCGATCCGGCCAGGACGGCGCCCGCGCCGCCGCTGCCCAGTGCCACCTCCAGCACCTCGACGGCCCCGCCCAGTTCGCCCTCGGCGGGTGCCGTCGGCACGGCTCGGACCAGCCCGACCAGTTCGCGCTCGTGGCGCAGCCACTCCCACAGGTCGGCCGTCTCCCGGACCTCGTCGCCGCCCGTGACCGCTATGCGTGCGTCCATGTTCTCCCCACCTGCTCCACCGGTGTCCGACGTGACCCGGGCCCCTCCCGGGCACGGAGGGGATGATGCCAGGACGGCGCCTCCGATGCGGTCGATTCGGCCCTTCTGCAGCGGGTTTGCGCAGATGCGTGGACCGGTACCCGCGCGGGCGCCGGGCACTCCCCGGGAACGGGTGTACTGTCCCCCGACCGCTCTACATCCCACCAGTGTTACGGTCACTCGCCCGAGGACGGGCCACCGCGGAAGCGTCGGGACCGTGGTGACGTCGGGTCGAACAGGCGTTGCCGTCGAACGTGGAGTGGTCGAATGTCATCACCGGGGCGCCGCAGGGCCCTCCTCGCCGTGGGCGCCGTCGTCGCCCTGGCTGCTCTGTCCGTAGGGGCGCGCTACGCTGCGGACCACGAGCCCAGAGCTGACGCGGGGCTGTTCAGCCAGGTGCTCCTCAGCGCCGACGGCCGTACCCTCACGACGCCGGTCACGTGGACACCGTGCCAGGAGGCCGAACCGCGGCTGTTCGCACGCGAGACGCCGCAGACGGTCGCCGCGGATCTGAAGACCGGGCGCACCGTGGACCAGACCCACGAGTGCCCCTCGGCAAGCCGACTGGTCAGTCTCACACTCCGGGCTCCTCTGGGGACCAGGCAGCTGTCGGAGGCCAACACGGGAAAGCCGTTCGTCCCGTTCCCCGCCGCCCGGCTCGCCGACGTCGGCTACCTCCCCCGGGGCTTCACCGCGATTTCGGACGTCCCGCAGGTCTTCGGCTCCGTGGCCGGGCCCTGGACTCCCCATCCGTACAACCGCAGCGACACCGTGCCCTCCTGGACCCGCTACTACGCGACCGCCGGCACGCCCGCGCTGAGCATCACCCAAGTCCTCGCCGCAGCGAGCACCCCGGACCCGGCACCGGGCACCGACGCCGGTCCGCCGATGTCCGTCAACGGCCACCGCGCATCCCTCGTGTGCGACACGGATTCCGAACGCGCCCTCACCTGGTCCGACGGCGTCAGCACCTTCACCGTGGTGAGCATCGACCCGCACCACGCGGCGCTCTCGCCCTCCGAGCTCCTTCGGGTGGCCAACGGCCTGCGGAACCCCTGAAGGGCGTCAACAGCCCGCATCCGTCCGCTGTCTCGGCACCGCGAGCAAAGGCGGCATCCGGTAGCACTATCGTCGTCGGCGTACTGCTCACCCGGCTCTTCGAGTCATGAGTGAAGCGCGTCCCGAGGTGCGGAACCGCCGAAGTCGACGTCCACGGCGGACAGCCCCCGACGACACCGCTTAGGGTGAGCACTGGTCGGTCGGACGGTCTGGATGGCGGAAATGCGCTTCGGCAAGGACAGGAAGAGCACTGCGGAACCTCCTGTCGAACCCGTGCACTGGGAACGGGTCAGGGAGTTCGTCATCAGCGACGTCGAACGGCCGGCCACCCCGACGCGCAGCCGCATCAGCCGGGGTCCGCGCGCCGTCCGGGTGGCCAAGGGCGGTAAGAACGACCGGGTCCTCGCTCCCTGTGCTTACGTCGCCACCTCGGCCACACCGCGGACGCCGGTGTCAGCCCCCTCGCCCGTGGCCCCCGGGCTCGCCCTGTTCGAAGACCCCGACGCCAGCCGCCTGCTCTGCTACGTCGGCGAACCGCGAGAGGTCGACGGCGAGCGGCACCATCCCGTTCACGACGGACGAGGGCTGCTCATCGGAACCCTCCGTCGGATCCCGCCCAAGCGCCCCTTCCGCCACACCTGGGCCATCGACCAGCCCGGACACTCCCCCATCGTCGGCCGCAACCACTGGGTCGCCGGCGGTTCCTCGAAGGACGCGCTCGCGCGGGTGGCGGGCCGGTTCGCACTCGGAGTCCTCGATGCCCTTGCCGACTTCGGCGCGGAGGGCGGCGACCAACCGTCCAAGCCCCGCACCCTGGAGTGGTGGGCCGACGACGAGGTGGTGATGACCTCGGACGGCAGCGAGAAGGTCACCGTGAAGGCCGAGTGGATCGACCGCCGCCTGGCTTTCGCCTTCGCGCTCGTGGGCGACCGCTGAGGCTGACCCGCGTGCAGCGACCCCTTCAGCGGTGAGCTCCAGCAGCCCGGGGGAGGACACGCCCTCGTTCGGGTGGCTGCCCGCTTCCGGCGGTGGTCCGGCGGTATCAGTGACCGCCATGACCACCACACGTAGCAGGCAGCGGGTGCGGCGGGTGGACGATCAGGGTGTCATCACCACTGTCGTCCCGGGGACCGAACCAGGGCCTGAGCCGTTCCTGCCGACCGGCGTGGCCGTGGACGCGGACGGCATCCTTCTCATCGCCGACGTCGTGGGCCGGCGCGTGCTGCGTCTGGGTGCGGACGGTGCGCCGTCGACGATCGGCGGTCCGGGCGATCACGCCACCGTCCTCGGGCCGGAGGAGGCCGACTGAACGACCCGTCGTCCTGCCGAGGTCGGACCCGACCCCGGCAGGACGGTCCTTCCACCCGTCAGGTCATCACTCGATGGCTTTCACCGTGCTGTTGTAGGCGTCGGCGGACTGGACGGTGAATTCGATGTCGGCTGCCGGGTCGCGGAAGGTCTGGCCCGGCTGCCAGGTCGCCATGTCCAGCGCACTGCAACCCGCCGGCGGCGCTGCGGCGTTCGGGTTGCGGACCACCCGGATCGGGCCCTGGCCGCTCGCGATCGCGGTGTCGACCGTGTAGACGAGGACGCCCGTGGAACAGGCCTGGTTGTCGTTGTAGGCCCTCCTGCGGGCCTCGGCGACATGGGCGGTGGTCGATCGCGGCCGGGAAGCTGCAGGTGGTCGGCGCGTACTACCGCCTGGACTCCGGCCGGGTCACCTACGTCGCCTGACGGCCGGGTTCTTCGGCTGACGGCCGGACCGGGGCCGCCCCTTGCCGCCCGGTTCGGGCAGCACGCCCGCCAGGTGGCGCCGGGCGTGGCCGATGGCCTCGGGGGTCGCGGCGAACACCCGGTGCTCGGCGCGCAGGGCGTCGAGCACTCCGAGGGCGTCCAGCGTCCTCAGGTGGTCCTCGCGCGCGCCGGACACCAGGACGAGGATGCCGCGCCGTTCCAGGCCGGCGATGGCGTCCCCGAGCACCAGGGCGCCGGTGGCGTCGACGGCACTGACCCGCGACAGGCGCAGGATGACGGCCTTGACGTCGGTAGTCTCGGCGAGTTCGAGCAGGAAGCGGTGCGCGCCGGCGAAGAGGACCGGGCCGTCGATCCGGTAGGCGACGATGTGCTCGGCGAGCAGCGCCTGTTCCTCGGCGTGGTGGTCGGCCGGCGGCAGGCCCTCGTGCAGCGGCACCCTGGTGAGTGCGGCGGAGCGGGCGACCTGGCGCAGGGCCAGCGCACCGGCCACCAGCAGGCCGACGATGACGGCGGTGACCAGGTCGAAGGCCAGTGTCGCGCCCGCGGTCAGGACCAGGATCGCCGCCTCGCCCCGCCCCGCGCGGGCCAGCGCCCGCAGCGAGCCGACCTCGACCATGCGCACGGCGGTGGCGATCAGCACTCCGGCGAGCGCGGCCAGCGGGATGCCCGCCACCAGCGGGGCGGCGGCGAACACCACCACGGCCAGCACGGCCGCGTGGACGAGCGCGGCGAGGCGGGAGGCGGCGCCGGAGCGGACGTTGACGGCGGTACGGGCGATCGCGCCGGTCGCGGCGACGCCGCCGAACAGCGGGGCGAGCAGGTTGGCGATGCCCTGGCCGAACAGTTCGCGGTCGCTGTCGTGGCGCTCGGAAACGCTCATCGCGTCCGCCGCCGTGGCGGACATCAGCGACTCCAGGGCCGCGAGGGCGGCCACGGCGAGGGCGGCGGTGGCCAGGTGCGGGACCTCGCCGAGATGGAGGAAGCCGAGCGAGGGCGCGGGCAGCCCGGCAGGCAGGTGCCCGATCGTGGCCACGTCCAGGCCGGCCGCCCCCGTGGCCGCGGTGGCGGCGACCACCGCGAGCAGCGAGAACGGGATGCCCGGGCGCAGCCGCGCACCGATCAGCATCACCGCCGCCACCCCGGCCGCCAGGGCGAGGGCGGCGAGGTGCGGGGCCCGTACGAAGGCGGCGACCGCGTCCCGGGCGGCGACCACGACGTTCTCCGCGCCCGAGGCGTGCACGCCGAGCGCGGCGGGCACCTGCTGGAGGCCGATCACCCCGGCGATTCCCACGGTGAAACCTTCCACCACCGGGGCCGGTACGTACGCCATGAACCGGCCGACCCCGCCGAGCGCGGCGGCGACCAGCAGCACCCCGGACAGCAGCCCGACCGTCAGGACCCCGCTGGTGCCGTACTGGTGGACGATCGGGACCAGTACGACGGTCATCGCCCCGGTCGGCCCCGACACCTGCAGGTCGGAGCCGCCGAAGAAGGCGGCCAGCGCCCCGGCCACCACCGCGGTGGCGAGTCCGGCCTCGGCCCCCGCGCCGGAGGCCACCCCGAAGCCGAGCGCCAACGGCAGCGCGACGATCGCCACCGTCAGCCCCGCCACCAGGTCCTTGCGCGGCGAGCGGCCCATCGTCGCCATCGTCGTCCGGTTCGGCAGCACCGCGCGCAGCCGCTCCCCCGCCCGGCGGGCGACGGCCGTGAGCGGGGAAGCGGGCGCGAGGTCGTCGGAGGTCGCGCTCGTGCTCGGTGCGCCTGCCGTTCCGGCTCGCGAGACTCCTCGTCGAACACGTCGCTCATCGCCACTCTCCCCGGGCCGGCCGCGGTGGCGGCCGACCGCATCGGACCTCTCGACACAGGGGTGCAGCATCTATGAATGTGAAGAATTCTTCAACTTGCCATCACAGCGAGCCACGCTCGACGTCCGACCAGTCGACATTTCGGTGGCGGATTCGCCAAGGCCGTCATCACCGGCGCGGCGACGGCGCCCGCGCGCTCGTCACGACCGCCGGATCGGTGCAGGACCAGGGCCACCGCCTGCCGAACCCGCTGGTCGCAGCGACCACGGACGGGATCGATTGGCCGGACGACTCGCCGGCCCAGTAAGGAGACCGCAGAGCGGCAGCGGCCGGGTCGGCGCACGGGTGCGCCGACCCGGAGTCCGTTCGCGTCGCCACCCCCGCCAGCACGCGCGCGGCCCGTCTCGCCTCCGCCTCCACCCGCGGGCCCAGTCCCGGGGCGGGCCGCCCGCCCGGGGGCTCACGGAAGACAGCGACAGGAGGATGACCGGCGACCGGCGATAAGCCCATGGTCGGAGTGTTTCGCCAGGAACACCTCACGGGAAACCCTGAGGCCGGGATTCCGTTTCCGGCTGCTGCGCCGGGCCGCGCACTCTACGTGAGCACCAGCTGGTAGCCCGTCCGACGGGCCGCCTTCGTCACCGGGCCACCCCGGCCGAACCACCGCCCCCGACCGACCGACACCCCCGACCGACACCTCACGGCTGAGCAGTGTCGACCAGGGTGTCGAAGACCAGCCCGCTGGAGCCCTCGCCCCGGCCGACGCCGCGCTGGGCGCCTAGCCAGACGGAGACGCGCCCGTTGTACCAGCGGGTGCGGCGGTAGGCGAGGGCGAGGGTGGTCCCGGTCGGAGGCACTTCCTCCTCGTTGACGAAGTAGGGGTTCCCGGCGTCGATGCCCTGCCTGAGCAGGCTCGTGTGCGGCCGGACCGGTTTGCCGTCGATCACGCCGGGCATGGCGGCTCGCTGCAACCGGATGGCCCGGTCGCCGTCGGGGACGTGGACCGCGATGAACGGCACCCAGTTCTCCGGGACGACGCTCATCGCCTGGTACGCGATCGGCGCGCGGGGAGCGTCGGGCGCCGGGGTGGGCACGAAGCGCCGGCGGTGCGCGAGGATCTCGCCCACCACCTCGCTGCCCCGACGGCCCTCGCCGGTGGGCAGCGGGACGGTCTTCTCCACGCCCCAGACCATGTTGGCGTTCTCGTCGCGGATCAGCGCGATCTCCTCCAGCGGCGCTCCCTCGGCCACCTTCGGCACGGTCGGGGGGAGGAAGAAGCTCAGGTCGGCGGGAACGTCGGTGGTGCCGATCGTGTCCAGGGTGTACATCGACCAGCGCTGCCAGTCCTCGTCCTGGCCGGACCCGGCCGGGCTGATCCACCGCCGCTGCCCGAACACGTCGGTGACCGCCAGTCCCTGGATCGACGCGAGCACTCCGGCCGGAAGGTCACAGGGCAGCTGGTACCAGTCGTTGCTGTAGACGAGTGCGAATTCGAGGAAGACCAGCTTCGCCAGGTCGGTGCTGTCGGGTCGGACACCGGCGAAGTTGGTGCGTCCGTCCTCCACCGCCCACCAACGGGGTAGGGGCATGCCCGAGTACCGGACCGGTGCCGGGAAGACGGTCCGGTTGATGGGCGCGGGGGGCGGGGTCGTCCCGCCGAGCGGGGTTCCCGGGTCGACGGAGAACGCGTGCCAGTCCAGGTGGCCGCCGGGGAACTCCTGTGCGATCAGGACCTTCTCGGTGCCGGTCGGAGCAGCCGCGATCGAGAACCGGTGTTCGAGCCGGGTGGCATCCCAGGTCGCGTCCCCACTGGGCTGGTCGAACAGCTCGTCGAACCAGGCGACGAGTCGCGTACCCAGGCCATCGAGCTGCGCACGTGCCGGCCCCGAGACGGAGATGCCGTCCGAGGCCTTGCCGTTGTCCACCTTGAGGTGCCGGTAGAGCGCGTACCCGTCCATCCGACGGCCGGCGAAGGCCTGCAGGGTGGACCAGACCTGCTGGTCGGCCGTGCGCGGGGTGTCGGCGTCCACGTTCGGATCGGGCAGGGCGATCGGGTACTTGGCGATGAACGTCGGCCGCAGGTGCTTCAGGCCGAGTTGCGGGCCGAGGAGCTTCAGCCACCGCCGTCCGATGGCCAGGCGCAGGTCGAAGGAGACCGGATCCGGGCCGAAGGCGAACGGCAGCGCCCGTCGCTCGGCCACCGCCTCCAACGGCCTGTCGGCCGGCAGGGCTTCGGCCGCACCGGGTCCCGGCCGGAACCTGGACGGCACGGAGGTGGCCACGGAGTAGGTCGCGGTGACGGGCGAACCCGCGTCGGTGCCCCGGAACTCGCCGAGCTGCCACTGGCGCGTGAGCATCCAGAGGGGGTCGCGGACCTCGGCGCGCAGCGCACGCTCGAACGAGGTGGTGCGCGGACGGCCCTCCAGCCGGTTCCAGAGCCCCACGGTGGGGAACAGCCGCTGGTCGAGCGCGGCACGGAGGTCCTCGATACGGGTCGGCTCAGGCATCGGCTTTTCCTCGCAGGTTGGCGGTTGCGAGATCGGTGCTGATGGTGATCGGCCGCCGGGTCGCCGACATCACCGTCGCGGGCAGGAGTTGTGCGTAGGGGGTGGTGTCCAGGTGCGCGGGCTCGACGGCGCGGGTCTTCGCCAGGTCGAGGGTTTCGCCGACCGCGTGGAGCAGGTCGTCGGCGCTCCAGTGGCCGGTCTGCTGCGGCGGGACGACGAGGAGCATGGCCTGCGGAGGCTCGGAGTCCGGGCCGTTGTAGTGGAACGCGATCCCGGTGGTCTCCTGCCGTGCGGGGACGACTTCCGTCCACTCGTCGAGCAGCAGCCCGCAGTGCCGGTTGACGCCCAGCATCGGCTCGGGGGCGTAGTGCGCCGTGAAGAGCACCCGGTCCTCCTTGATCTCGGTGCACGCCGCGAACTCCATGCCCAGCCAGTGGTCGTCCGGACGGTACGGCAGTTGGACGGGCACCAGCTCCGGCTCCTCCCATCCGGGGAGGTCGCCCAGCAGCCCGCCCGGACCGCGCAGGGCGTCGGCGACGAGGACGGCCTGTTCCCACAGCCGTGGCTTCTCGCGCACGCGGGCGAGGCCGTGCACCCAGTCGTCGACCGGGAAGTCCCGGTGGAAGTCCTGGACCAGATGGCTCAGGAGCTGGTCCTTGTCGATGCGGGCCTTCTTCCAGTCCGTCTGGAGCTGGTCCGGCGCGGTGAATTCGGGCACGACGAGGAAGTCGGGGCCGAGCACCGCCTGCAGTGCCTCGGTCCCGGCCTGCACCCGGTCGGGGGCGGTCAGCGCCTGGTCGTACGCGGCCAGGGCCTTGTCGGCGGTGGCGAGCCTGCCGGTCACCTCGGTGAGCAGGGCACGCGCCCGGTCGAGCAGGTCGCGGGCGAAGGCGACGACCCGGTCCTGGAAGGGGGTCAGGTCGAGCCCGGCCGGGTCGAAGGTGCTCAGCGGCAGGAGCGCGGCCACGTCCGCGAGCAGCGCGCTGAGCGTCGTGTCCGGCGTTCTGGCGATGGCGCGCAGGGCCAGGAGCCGCGTGTTGAAGGCGGAGCGCTCCGAGCCGACGATCGTGCGCAGCTGCGCGGGCTGGGCCGGGCGGGGGCTGGTGGGCTTGGTGGTGAGCCGCCATTCCGCCTGCTGGAGCAGCCGGAACCGGTCGTCCGCCGTGGCCGAGCCGGGAAGCCGGTCGTACGCGGCGATCAGGGTGTCGGCGGCCGCGAGCGATGCGGCCATGCGGTCGGCGGTGGCCGCGACGGCCGTCAGCACGTCGCCGAAGACGGCTCCGCGCCACAGGGCCGCCTCGCCCCAGCCGCTGCGCGCCATGCCGAAGCCTCCTGCCGTCCGGGCCAGGTTGGCGTAGCCGGCCAGGAAGGTGTCGATGCCGGTGAGGAGGGCGGCCCGGTTGGGCTGGGCGGGCGGGTCGGGGAGGAGGGGGGCCAGCGAGGCGAGGTAGGCGGCGGTGTCCTGGCGCAGTTGGTCGAGGGAGGTGCGAACCGCAGCGGGCCGACTGCGGTCCAGGGTGACGGCGTCGTCCATGGTCCGGTCGACCGGCTGGCCGCTGCCGCCCGGGACCAGGTCGGTCGGTCGCAGCGGCCGTGACCGGATCAGGAGCGAGCGCAGTGCGCGGACGAGGGGCAGAACCTCGAAGAAGGTCAGCTTGCCGGAGATCCGCACGGTGTGACCGATCGTCAACTTCGCGTCGGGCCGCGGTTTTTCCTGGGCCACGACGAAGGCGACGATCCGGTCGTCCAGGTCGGTGAGCGTCGCCTCGTCCGACGGCACGCCCCACAGCATGTCGAGGGGCTGGAGCTGGAGATCGGCCTGGGTGACCACCCGGGTCCGGCGTGCCCCGGTGACCGGGTCCTGCCATTGCACGGTGGTGGCCACGTTCGCCGGGGGCGGCAGCAGCGTGGGCAGCCAGGCGTTGACCGCGGGCTCTCCCTGGGCTCGTGGCCCGCTGCCGGGGTTCGTCGCCGCACCGAACCCGGGGCCCAGGCCCGGGGTGAACATCAGGCCCAGCCGGTGGGTGAGCGTGACCCCGCTGCGGGGGGTGCGGACCACGTCCGGATCGGGCGGGAAGCCCTCCTTGGCGTACGCGTCGAGGGTCGCCGACGCCCGTTCCGGGTTCCCGCGGAGGGTCTGGTGGGTGGCTTCGGCGACGGCGAGGTCGGACAGCGCGTCATGGAGGGCGAGCAGGTGCTGCACTTCAGCGTTCATCGCCTGCTGCTCGGCGTCGGTCGCGGTGGGCAGGTCGGCGACGCCGAAGGGGTAGTCGGGGTGGGCGGGTTCCCGGGTCGCCGTGCGGACGAGGGCCAGTCCGTCGACGACGTTGCGTGCCTCGACCAGTTCGACCGGGGTGCCCGGTGCGGCGTTCGAGAGTTTTCCGGAGCGCAGCGGGAACGCCCCGCGCAGCGCCGGCAGGAACTTGTCCAGTTCGACCCCGGGGTGCCCCTCGTGCAGGCCGCGTTCGAACCGGTAGCCCAGCATGGCGCCCAGCGACTGGCCCTGCCGGAGTCCGTCCAGCAGGGTGAGGGCGGTCCGGACGCGGTCGGAGCTGAGGTTGACGGCGAAGCAGCCGGGGTTCTCACGGGAGCCGTTGGCGAGGTATCCGGCCCTCAGGACGGCCGCGGTGGTGGCCTGGGCGGGCGACGGGGCGTGGATGTAGCCGCCGTTGTCGGGGTCCTTCAGCAGCGCCTGGGAACCGCTCGGGGTGAACAGCGCCCCGAGGCTGCCCGTCAGGTGGACGGGGGTGTGTGTTCCGGGGTCGGGCCTGACGTCCTCCAGCCATCCGTACGCTCCGAGGTGCAGCCCGCGGCGCGCCGGGGACGTGCCGTCGGCTCCGTACCGCAGGCCGGCCAGGCGTTCGTTGGCCAGGCCGAGCCGCCAGGCGTCCAGGCGGTAGGTCGCGCAGTCCAGGTGCTCGGCCAGGACGCGTTCCAGCCGGGCGGTGGGCAGGTCGGCGAGCAGCCGCAGGGCGGAGACCTGCTCGGCGAGTTGCCGGGCGGCGGGGTGGGTGGACAGTACGCCCGGAATGTAGTCGACGACGAGCTGAGACGGGTCGTGGGTGATGTCGGGGTCGGGGGCGTAGAGCTTCCGGTAGCGGCTCTCGCTGGGCAGGGGCGGCTGGGTGGTGCGGATGTGAATGAACAACGGGTCCGCGGCCGACACCGTCTCGCCCACCGCGGCGGCCAGCCCGCGCGCGGTCTGTTCCCAGCCGAGCAGCACCGCGTGCCGCAGGAGCAGGTAGAGCACGGCCGCCGGGGGCCGGTCGTCGGTGAAGCCCTTCTCCAGACGGACGGTCTCCAGGTCGCGGGCCGCGTTGTCGGCGAGCCACTGCAGGTAGTTGCGTCCGTCGGGGAGGTAGGGCCGGACCTTCCTGCTCTCCGAGAGCGGCTGGTCGTCGACGAGGGGGCCGAGCAGCGGGTACTGCTCCTCGGTGAACAGGCGGCGGATGATGGCCGGGTCGACGGCGGGCTGCCCCGGCGGGGCGAGCCGGTGCAGGAGGGCGCGGATCGGCTGCGGCATGCGGAGCAGGTCCTCCAGCGCCGGCAGCACCTTCGGGCCGTTGCTGCTGAAGTTCTCGCGGTTGTAGATGTCCTCGACGCTCTGTGCGTAGCGCTGGTGGTACTCGGCCGAGGTGGGGTGCAGGGCGAGGATGTCGAGCAGCTGCTGGTGCGGATCGGCCGGCGCCGTCCCGGACGGGGTGGGCTTGCCCAGGTAGGTCACCTGGGCGGTGGCGGTCCTCCAGTCGTCGGCGGCTGCGGACAGCAGGGCGCCCAGGGCCCGCCGGCGGGCGGCGGTGTCGGGCCAGGTGAGGCGGGAGAAGGCCGTCGTCGGCAGGATGCCGTACGGCTGGCGTCCGATCCTGACGGCGGGGACGGGGCCGCGTCCGGAGACGTACCGGACGAAGAAGTCCCGGACGTCGCTCACGGTCTGGTCCGGGACCGTCGGGTGCAGCATGGTCTGCAGGTAGGAGCCCCAGGTGGCGGGCCACAGGGCGAGGTTCGCGGCCCGGGCCTCGCGCTGGTCGGTGCCGTCGGCGCCCGCCACCCCCGCCATGGTGGCGGGGTCGATGCCGAGGAGGTCGGCGAACCACTGGCCGTCCGTCCTGGTCGTCCAGTCGTCGGCCGTCGCCGTCGCCGTGGCCGTGGCCGTGGGGGCGGACGCGGAGCGCAGCACCGCGGCGGACACGGCGCGCGGGTCCTGTCCCGCGGGTGTCTCCTCGCTGTTGTTGGTCGGGGTGCCCTGCGGCAGCAGGGTGAGGCCGGCCTGGCTGCGCAGCTGGCGGGTGAGCAGGTCGGCGAGGTCGGCGGCCGTCTGGTCGGCGGCGCTGTTCTCCCGCAGGCCGAGGACGACGATCCGGTCGACGCCGCCCCGGAAGCTGTCCTGCAGCGGTACCCGCACGGCCATGCCGACCCCGACCGCGGCGTCGAACTCGGTCAGCCAGCGCAGCGCGGTGGGGACGAACAGCTCCCCGGTCTGCTCGTTGACCTTGGGCTTCTCGGCGGAGCCGGGGTCCGGTCCGACGTCCAGCGCGGCCGGCACGGGCGCACCGGGGACGGAGAACACCTGGGAGGTGCCGACGTAACCGGTCACGGTGAACCGGTCGGGCAGCAGCCGGGCCCGCGGGGCCCGGGTCCAGGACCGCGACGAGACGTCCGTGGCGGCGGGCGGCGGCAGCACGAGGAACGCCACCAGGACGATGTTCCCGGTCGCCGTCGCCGCACCGTCGATCCCGACCGGTCGGCTCCTGCGGATGGCGTCGGCTCGGGTGGCTCCCACCGCCGCCAGCAGGGCCCCGTCGGCCGCGGCGAGTTTCGGCCGGTCTCCGTGGGCCTGCCACACGGCGGTCCAGTACGTGACCGTGGGCTGGCGGTCGGCCGCGGCGACGGGCTGCGGGGTGACGACCACCAGGATGGTGGTGGCGGGGTCCACGCCGGTGGGCTGGTCCGTCGGGTCGGCGGGGCGCCGCTTCTGGATCAGCCAGCTCGCCCGCCCGGCCGGCACCCTCGCCGTCAGCTCCTGCCACGCGGACTGTTCGGCGGGCGCGTTGCCCCCGGCTCGCCACAGCGCGGTCCAGTAGGCGTCGACCGCGCCGATCTCCGCCGGGCTGGGGAGGGGCTCGAACGACTCCACCGACCATTCGTCGGGGAAGATCCGCACGAGCAGTTCGTCGGCGGTGAAGCGGGTCTCGACGCGGACCGGTCCGAGCAGGACCGGGAAGTCGTCGCTGAGCGGCAGCGCCGCGGTCGAGTGAGGGGTGGTCACGGCAGCATCTCCTGTGCGTGGACGGCCATCAGCACCGGCGCCTGGAAGAGGATGTAGGCGACGTCGGAAGAGCTCAGTCCCGCGTGCCACAGCGGCAGGGACAGGTCCTCGATGTGCTGGTCGTGCTTCTCGACGTCGTCCTCCGGCTGGTCGAACTCGCGCAGGACGACGGGTGTGGTGTTCTCGTCGAGCCTGATGAACCCGGTGGCCGCGGGGTCGATGTCCGGCCAGGAGAGATCGTTCCAGACCTCGACCCGGGGCGGGTCGGCGTCGGGTGCGACGTCCGCGCCGAACCGGGGCTCCCCCGGTCGTTCCTTGATGACGAAGAACCAGCCCGCGCTGCCCGCCGGTTCCGTTCCCTTGGCCTCCGGGGACGTGAGGTCGAAGCCGAGCAGGTAGATGTCCGGTTCGACCTTCGCCTCGTACAGCGGAAGCCGGATCTCGTCGTGCGAGGGGTTCGCCTCGTCGACGAGGTCGACGGGTACGCGTTCCTTGTCGGGGTCGGGCTGTCCGTCGGTGAGTTGCCAGGCGGCCCGGTGGGCGTAGACCGCCGCGTTGGGGTACTTCTTCAGCAGCTCGCCGCGGATGACCAGCACCAGCTCGTTCTTCTGCTCGGTCTCGCGGTTGTTGTGCGCGCCCAGCTTGGACTGCCGGGTCCAGGTGGCGATCGGCGGGATGTCGTACAGCCGTTCGCGCCGTTCCCCGGCGCTCTCGCCCGGCAGGGCGGGCACCGAGCGGACGTCCCAGAACTGGCGGAAGGGGGTGCCCCGCTGGTCGGTAGGGTATTCGCGCCACAGCAGCTCACAGGCCATCTCGTGGTTGAGCCCGACCAGGTAGGCCTCGATGAACTCCTGGTCCGTCTCCAGCAGGCTGATCGAGTTGGGCGGGACGCGGTTGATGTTCGGCATGAACAGGTCCACCGACAGGTCGAGCAGTGCCTGGTACACGGGCAGGTCCAGGACCGGATAGGCCATGGCTTCGAGGAACTGCTCGGCGAAGGGCGTCAGTCGCTCGGGCAGCCGGAGGGAGCTGAGCAGGCTCCGGGGCACGGTGCCGTCCGGCCGCAGTCCGGCCAGCGTCGCCGTCGTGGTGCCGGGGACGTTCAGGGCGTGGCGTCCGTCGCTCCGGCCGCCCAGTCCGGCGTCCGCGTAGCCCTGGTAGATCTCGTGCAGCGCCTGCTTGAAGGACTGCGCCTCGGGGCTGTCGGAACCGCCCGGAGAAGGGATGAACGTGTCCCCGGGGAGCGTCAGGACGAAATCGTGGCTCGTGGGCAGCTGGTCGACCGGGTCGGTCCCGGGGGCCGTGGCGGTGGCGGCCGGGATCGGGGGCGGGGGCGGGGTCGGGTGGAGCACCTGGTCGAGCCGGGTGGGCGTGATCACGGAGGCCGGTCGCACCTTGGGGGGTGCGGCCGTGACGGCTCCGGTGTCCGCGTCCATCTTGGGGATCAGGGCCTCCGGCGGCTGGTCCGCGGTGAACTTCAGTCCGCGCACGAGCCGTGAACCGGGCCGGGTGAGGCGGCGCATCGGCGCGGACGCCGGGGCGGCGGCGACCCTGCTCCCCGACAGGTGGAAGCCGACCGCGACCTGTTCGGCGCTTCCTGCCGATCGTCCGCCCGCCGGTCCCGCGTCCTGCGTGGTCGTCACGACCCGGGGGTGGGACGGCGCGGTCAGGGTGAGCGCCCGCCCGGAGGCGGGGGTCCGCGCCAGGGCCGCGGCCGGCGGTTCCAGGTGCTTGTTCTGCAGGACGGTGCCCACCTCGCGGGCCAGCTGCGCGGCGCGGATGCGGGCGTTGGCGGCCAGCACCTCGCCGACCTGGGCCCAGGCGGCCTGCATGAACTCCTCCTGCCGCTTCTGCACCACCTGGGCCCCGAGGCCGGCCGCCACCCGGAACCTGGGGTCGAGGTTGAGCCGGTGCACCCAGTTGCGCTGGTCGGCGACCGGGCTGCCGTCGCGTTCGGTCAGCAGGCGCGAGGCCGGTGCGTGCCAGCGTCCGTACAGCGGCGGGGTGATCACCGGGTCTCCGGCGCCGACGCTCGGCGCGGCGAGCGTGGTCGCCAGGGCGTGGTGGGCGGCGGCCGGAGCCTGGGTGAGGTAGTCGTCGGCCAGGTTGATCAGACCGGCCAGAGCCTGCTGGAACGGGTGCGGGTAGTGGAATCCGAGCCGCTGGAGGTCGTCCCAGTTGTCGTAGTCGTCGCTCGGACGCTCCGGCTGCTGCAGCGCTCCGCCGAGCTTGAGGATGCCTGCGAGCCCCGTGGGCACGGTGATGCCGGGCAGTCCGGGCCCCGCCGACCGGTGCACGTCGAGGTCCCGTCGGCCGACACTGGGGTCCAGTTTGGGCACCGGGTCCAGCAGCCGGACCAGGTACTCGAAGTCGCCCGCACTGCCGGTGGAGAAGAACCAGCGGTGGTAGTACGGCAGTTGGCCCACGGCCTGCTGGCCGTTGTACGCCTTCCCCCAGCTGGGGTGGAGGGCGCCCGGCGCGGCGGCCGGGTCCAGCCCGAGGCCGGCGAGGCGTCCGGTCTCGAAGGCGGGGACGAGGAAGGCGTGGTAGGCGGTGTTCGGGTTCAGCCGGCGCGGGCACAGCAGCCGGGCGCACACGTGGTCGGCGTTGCTGCGCAGCACCTGGGCGAGTGCGGGCAGCACGCCGCCCATGTCCTCGGAGACGACGGGTGTGTCGAGCGCTCCGTTGACGTGGACGTGTGACCAGGCGCCCAGCTGCTCGGGCGGCGGCAGCACGCTCTGGTTGCCCACGGCGATGTACGGCAGTGGCCGGCCGGCGGCCCTGCCGTCGGTGAACTCGGCGCCATCGGTGGAGCGGGAGTCGGGCCCCGCCGCGAGCACGACCAGTGCCAGCCAGGGCCGGAGCCGGCGGGTGGCGGCGTCGGGGGCGGCGGGGCTGTAGCGCCAGGGGAAGTCCTCGTCCTGGAACTCGATGTGGGCGAGGTAGTTGGGTTCCATGTTGGTGATCCAGGACCGCGGCTCGGTGCGCGAGACGGCGCGCGGATCGATCCCGATGACGTCGCCGGGGCCGTAGATCTGCACGGTGCGCTGCACGTCGCGGCTGAGCGGCCCCGCACCGGCGCCGTCCTCCCCGGTGACCCGCAGCGTGACCGGGACGCTCGCCCGGACGGCGGTCCCGGGGTCGGTGGTGATCCTGGTGGCGATGCCGGACCGGAGCCAGGGCAGGAACGTGTAGCCGTTGGCCGTCACGCGGTGACCGCCGCGGCCAGGTCGAAGAACTCCGCCTTGACGGTCAGTTCCTGGGCGTCCGGGCCGGCCGCGGCCTGTCCGGAGCGCACGACGCCTCCGGCGACCAGCACCAGTCTGTCCGTCAGGGGTGCGGCGGCGAACGCGAACCGGCCGGTGGCCAGCCCGGCCGCCGTGCTCCAGCTGCGGGTGGTGGCGTCGAAGAGGGCCGCGCTCGCGAAGCCGACGTCGTCTCCTCCGCCGTCGCCCCCTCCCACGACCAGGACCTGCGTCGCGCCGAGGGGGACGGCGCGGTGCAGGGCACGGCCGCCGGGCATGTCCGGTACGGCCGTCCACGTGCCGGTGTCCTGGCTGTACAGTTCCGCCCCGGCCCGGCTGAACGGGTCGAAGGTGCCGTCGCCGGGACCGCCCGGCGCCCGCCCGCCGGTGACGAGCACCGCGGCTCCGGCGGAGAGCACGGTGGCCTGGTGCTCGGCGCGGGGGGCGAGGAGGGCACCGGTCGGGCTCCAGGTGCCGGCGGTGGGGTCGAAGAGTTCGCAGTACGCGAGTGCGGCGTCCTCGTCGCGGGCCGTGGGCAGGGTGCCGCCGACGACCAGCACCCGGCCGTTGGCCAGCACGACCGCCGGGTGCCCGCTGCGGGCGTCGGTCATCGGCGCCGCGTCCGTCCAGGTGCCGGTGGCCGGGTCGAACAGCTCGGCGGAGTTCAGGGCCTTGACCGACTGGGCGGAGCGGATCGTCGTACCGCCCGCGACGAGGACCTTGGTGCCGACGAGGACGGCGCTGTGTCCCCAGCGCGCGGTGCGCATGCTCCCGGTGCTGGTCCAGGTGCCCGTCGCCGGGTCGTAGATCTCCGCCGCGGCCAGGCCGGGGGCCGGGAACTGGGCGGTCCCGCTGATGCCGCCGGCGACCAGGACCTTGCCGTCGGGAAGTTTGGTCGCGGTGTGCAGTCGGCGGGGCGTCTGCAGGCTGCCGGTGGCGGTCCAGGCTTTGGTGGTGTGGTCGTAGACGGCGGCGCGGGCGAGGGCTGCGGCCGATCCGTCGGACCCGCCCATGACGAGGACCTTGGAGCCGGACAGCACGATCGCGTTGTCGTGCCGGCCGTACCAGCCTGCGGCTGCGGGCAGGTCGCCGGTTGCCGTCCACTTCCCGGTCGCCGCCACGAGGGTACTGGTCATGGGCGCGAAACCCTTCGTCGTCGATGCGTTGCTGTCGATGCGTTCACGGGGTGAAGATCTCGGCGGTGTCCGTCAGGACGTCCACGCCGGCGGGTGCCGCCGTGCCGGCCGTGACGCGGCCGCCGGTGGCGAGGACCCGTCCGTCAGAGAGCACCAGGGCGGTGAAGTCCCAGCGGCCGGTGGCCAGTCCGCCGCTCGGGGACCACGTGTCGGCGGCGGGGTCGTAGGTGACCGTGCTGCGGAATCCCGCGTGGTCGCCCGGTGCGCCGGCCCCACCGAGGACGAGGACCTTGCCGGTGGACAGCAGCACGGCCCGGTGCCGGCTGCGCCCGCCGGGCATGGCAGCGGCCGGGGTCCACTGACCGGTGGTGGGGTCGTAGAGCTCGGCGCCGGCCAGGCCGGCGGCGCGGTATCTGCCGCGGGGACGGCCGGTGGGCGCGTCACCGCCGGTGACCAGGACTCGGCCGTCGGGCAGGAGGGTCGCCTGGTGGCCGGCGCGTGCGGTGGTGAGACTGCCGGTGGGCGTCCAGGTGTCGGTGCCGGGGTCGTACAGCTCGCAGTAGGCGAGGGCCGCGGGGCCGCGGCCGGTGGACACCGTGCCGCCGACGACCAGGACGGAGCCGTTCCTCAGTGCCACCGCCTGGTGCCCGGTGCGGGCGTCCGTCATCGGTTTGACGGCGCTCCAGGTGCCGGTGGCGGGGTCGAACAGCTCGGCGGCGGCCAGGGCGACGGGTTCCTGTCCGCGGGTGCCGGTGCCGCCCGCGACGAGGACGTGCCGGGAGGCGAGGAGCGTGACGGAGTGCCCGTACCGGGGGGTCCTCATGGTCCCGGTAAGCGTCGACCAGGTCCCGGCGACGGGGTCGTATGTCTCGGCGGACTTCAGGGCCGTGCCGTCCGCGCCGAGCCCGCCGACGGCCAGGACGGCGCCGCTGCCCAGCCTGACCAGGCCGTGCCGGCGGCGGCCGGTGCGCAGCCGGTCCGCCTGGGTCCAGGCGCCGGTGACCGGGTCGAACAGGAGGCTGTCGCTCCGTGCGCCCCCGGTCCCGTCCATGCCGCCGGCCAGCAGGACCCGGCCCGTCGTCAGCAGGACGGCGGTGTCGGTGGCCGTGTCGGCCGCGAGGGCTGCCGGGAGGTTGGCCGCGCCCGTCCATCCGCCGGAGGCGGCCGGGGTACCGACGGTCTCCGACTCGGGGAGGACGTGCAGGGTGCCCTGCCGGCGCGGGTCGGCGTCCTCCATCGCGGCGAGCGCGTCGGCCGCGGCGGCCTGGCTGAGGTATCCGGCCGGGGCGTCGGCGAAGGCGAGCGTGCCGGACGAGAACGCCCGCCGGTTGTTGCGCCGGTACGCGACGACGTAGCGCGGGCCGGTCACCCGCAGGGTGTCGTCGGCGAACGGCTGGCGCAGGGTCGCCTCGTGCTGGGAGAGCGAGGACCGGCCGGTGCTGCTGCCGCCGAGCAGCTGCTGGAACACGGCCGGGCTGACGGCGTAGAGCCGCTTGGCCGGCGCCGGCGCGGGCGGGTCCGGGATGCGGGCCCGCCCTTCGGCCCTGAGGGCTGCGGGGCGGCGCCTGCCGTCGATCACGATCATCTCGTACCGGGCGCTGCGCCGTGCGGCTCGGGCCGAGGCGAGCGCCCCCTGGACGGGGGCCAGCTCCAGCCCGGCGTCCTGGTCCTCGTAGGCGGGGCGGCTCAGTTTCGCCGCGTCGTCCATGTCCTGGAACTGGGCCATGGCGAACCGCTCGGTGGTGAGCGAGGCCTGCACCAGGCCGCTGTCCGGGGCCGGGCCGACGGCGAAGCGGTGTCCGGCGAGCGGCCGCTGGGCTCCGACCCGGTCCAGGCGCACGTTCAGCGGGATCACCCGCTGGCGGATGAACAGCGTGCCGAGCGGGTGCAGGACCAGCGTGTCCGTGCCGGGCAGCGTGCGCAGGTTGACCAGTGCCTGGGTGCCGCCGGTGGGCAGCTCGGTCCGCCAGCCCTCCACCTTGCCGATCTCGTCGGCGAGCAGGGCGAGGGCGTCGACCGGAGGCAGCGTGGGGTTGTGGCTGTCGCCCCAGGTCAGGTCGAAGTTCGCGGAGATCTCGAAGAAGAGCAGCGAGATCGATCCGCGGCCGTGGGCCCGCCAGGGCGCGGGGCCCTCCAGCTGGAGCTGGAGGTGGACGCCGAAGACGCCGACGCCGAAGGCCTTCAGGGTGAGGTCGACGGCGATGGCGATGGTGAAGGCGAACGGGGAGAACCGGAACAGGGCGTCGAAGGCCAGGTGCCCCTGGAGGCCGAAGTCGTCGAAGCCCAGGACGAGTTCGGCCTGGGCGCCGAACTGCACGGTGTTGCTGGTGACCGCGAAGTAGCCGCTGACCCGGATCCGGGCGAAGGGCTGGTTGATGATGTCGACGGAGATGCGCGGCGGGACGGGGAAGGGCAGCGGGGGCGGGCGGAACGACGGATGGAAGCCGCCGACGGACAGGACGAGCTCTCCCCCGCCCCAGCCGACGAGCAGGCCCATCCCGCCCTCGATGGTCATCATCAGGATCCGCGACTCGAACAACTGGGCGTAGAACCACAGCCGTTGCTTGTCGAACTCGATCGCTCCGACGAACTCGACCTGGAGGACCAGGAGGGGCAGCTCCTCGGCGGGCAGGACGCAGCGCAGGACGCCGAGGATGGCGATGTTCCCGGGAATCTCGACGATGACGCCGAGGGAGACGCTGATCAGGGTGGGGGTGCCCCAGCCGATCTTGGCCATCGGACCGACCAGGAACGTCCCCTGCCGAGGGGGGAAGAAGGCGCGCAGGTCGCTGAGGATGCGCGGGGCGTTGGCCACCACGTCCTTGGGGAACATCACCGACTCGATGGCGCCGGTGCGGACGCCTTCCGTCAGGGCGGTCAGGTTCATGGCGCGGTTGAGGCCGAGCAGCCCGCCGACCGCGAGCAGGGTGAACCCGTACCCCAGCTGCAGGCCGATCCCGCCGAACTCGGCCGTCAGCACCAGCAGCAGGGAGAAGCCCGTGGTGCCGTCGGGCATCCGGGTCGAGATGAGTCCGATCGCCTTGACGTCGATGAATCCGGCCAGGCGCAGCGCCAGGGCCCCGGCGTACTCGCCACGGGCCGGGTCGTAGCTCAGGAAGCCGCCGCCGCTGACGAATTGGAGGTCGAGGGCGAGGCCGGCGCCCGTGGGGGGCCGGAAGTCCGGGCGGACGTCGACCGGCCCGAGGTTGCCCTTGCCGAGCGGGGCGAGGACGAGGGGGATGTCGGTGCCCAGGCCCTGGACGACGGCCGTGATGGGGCCGAGGCTCCCCTTGACGTCGGCGGTCAGGCCGAGGGCGAAGGTGCTGTCCTTGATGCCCACGGTCAGGGTGAGCGCGCTGAGGTCGACCGGGCCCAGCCCGACGTGGGAGGCCAGTTGGATCTCCAGGCCTCCGCTGCCCTCGAAGCGCAGGCCGTCGGCCACCGTGAACCGGGCGCCCAGCTCGAAGCTGCTCTCGATGCGCACGTCCTTCAGCAGGGTCGCGAGGAAGCCGTCGCCGTCGCTGCCGAGGGTGATGAGGACCTTGCCGCGCTGGAGCTGGAGGCCGAGTCCGATGTCGAGGCTGCCGTCCGGCCGGGCCTGCAGGCGCACGGTGGAGTCGACCTGCTCGACCGACACCCGGCTGCCGCCGGGGAGCGACAGCAGCAGCAGCGGATCGTCCGGTGTGCGGCGGTAGCTGTGGGCGACCTCGGCCGTCGCCGAGACGGCCGTACCCGGCGGGGGCTCGACCTTGGAGGTGCCGGGCCGCATGACGAGCGTGGTTCCGGCCGGCACGTCCGCGTCCAGGCTCACCGTGAGCGTCCAGGCCGCGTCGGACTGCTCCAGCGTGCCCTTGGCCAGGCCGGTCGGCAGGGCGAGGGCGATGCCGTGCGCCGGGAGGTCGGTGCGCGGCGCGAGGACCGCGAACACCAGGTCGAGGGTGGGGGGTGTGGCGGTGGTGTCCAGGAGCGAGGGCAGCCCGGCGTGGGCGGCCAGCCGGTCGAGCACGGTGAGGATCTTCAGGCCGTCGAAGCCCGGCGTGCCCCAGTCGTACAGGGCGCCCAGCTGCGCCAGTGGATTCTGCAGCCACCCTCCGATGCGCTCCAGGTGCAGGGTGTTCTCGGTGAAGAACGGCTTCTGCGGATCGAACAGGCCGGTGTTGTGGTCCGTGCGCACCAGGACGCCGGAGAATTCGAGGAGTTCGTCGACGCCCTGGCCGCCCGCGAGGTGTTTGACGAGCAGCAGGTTGAACAGTCGTTCCGGCAGGTTCGGGAGGATCTGGTCGGCGCCCGGCAGGTTCAGCGCGGCCAGCGCGGTCCTGAGCCCGTCGAATCCGGAGACGACCGTGTTGATCTGACCGCCGATCTGCACCAGCTGCCGCAGCACGTCGCCCCACTGTTCCGCGGCGATCGCGGTTTGCAGGGTGTCGAGCAGTTCGGTCAGGAATCCGACGGCGCCGGTGGTGCTGCCCAGGGCCGGAGCGAGCGCCGCCGCCTGGGCGTCGGTCAGCGGAAGACCCACTTCGGCGAGGAACTGCTGGGCGCCCTGCTGGCTCAGGCCGGTCAGCGGGGACAGCAGGGTGCAGAGCTGGCCGGCCAGGGCCTCCAGCGTGCCGCGCCGGCCCGTCATGACCGGCTCCCCCGACCGGCGAGCGCCCCGGGCGCGTCGTGCAGGGTGTCCACCGACAGCAGCGCGTCGATGATCCGCCGTCCGTAGCGTTCCAGGTCCCGGCGCAGCGGCGGGCTGGCGTGCCGGATGATCAACGGCAGCATGCCGTCGGCCAGTTGGGCACGGCTGACGCCGTTGATGCGGTCGGGGATCGGATGCCCGGGCAGCTCGGCGCCCCGCACGCAGTGGTGGAAGAAGGCCGGCCCCTGCAGGGCGTGCCAGGTCGCGGCCACCTCGCGCACCGAGGTCAACAGCCCTCGCACCTCCTTCTGGTGCTGCGGGATCTTCCCCAGCAGGAGCCGGCCGAGCACGCTGGTACGCAGGTGCGTCCGCAGATCCTCCGCGGTGCGCCGCCGGGTCAGGTCGGCAGCGGCCGCGGGCCCGCGCAGCAGGAGGGGGGACGGACTTCCGGCACTGGGGACGGTGCCCGACCATCCCTGGTCGGCCGCCGGAATCGTCACCTTGAGCTTGCTGAGCACCTTGGCGATGGGGGTGGCGATCGCGAGGTTGCCGATGCTGGCGAACTCGATGGCGCTGCGGTCGAGCTTGAAGAACTCGTCGATCGGGCCGGCGCGGATGATCATGGCGATGATCATGTTGTCCTGGTTGATCACCATGCTGCCCGAGTCACCGCCTTCGAAGGTCAGTTCCTCGCCGTTGCGATAACCGTCGTCCAGCGACTGGCCGGGAACGGGGCTCGGCCTGGGCAGGATCATGAATTGGTTCACGTTCGCCTTCGACCCGCTCCGGTGGTCGCTGGGATCGGACATCCCGACCGTGAAGACGAGCGGGTCGGGGTCGTCCTGGGTGGCCGGGTGGCTGAGCATCGTGCCGAATTTCAGCCGGCCGTTGACGGCGTTGTAGATCCGTACGTACTGCTGGTTGCTCGGCAAAGTACCCAGTGGGGGCCCCGGGACGATGCCGTGCCCGTCGGTCACGGCCCCCTTGAGGGGAATGGTGGTCGTCGAGCCGCCGATGTCGACCTGCCAGGCGTTGTGGAACTTCACACCGGGGTCGAGTCCCGCCATCGCGCAATCGAACTCGCTGGCATGGCCGTTCACCACGGTTCCCATGACCCGGACCTTCGCCGGAATCCAGTTGAAGCCGCCGGTCCACGTTCCGTCATGGTAGCCGCCCACCCATTCGTTGCCCTCGGCTGGCTGGGCCTTGACGTTCCGGTCGAAGACGGGCGTACCGATCCGTACGCCGCCGGAACAGCAACTGCTGTACTTCGGTGTGTAGACGGCGAGGTCGTCGATGATCCGGAAGCCCGGAAACAGGACGTGGGAGCAGCTCAGCAGGACGGTCTTGCCACTGCTGTCCTGCGCGAAGCAGCCGAGGGAGCCCTCTCCCTCGTTGTGGTTGGTCTCGATACTGGCGCCGGCCGTGACGAAGGGCGCGTCGGCGGTCTGGAGCGCGGACGTCATACGGACTCCTCGGGTCGCGGTGCGTCCTGGGTGGCGCCGCCGGGCCGGAGCGCCCCCACGGGATCGACGCCGAGGTGGTGCAGCAGGGGCTCGGCCGGGCAGGCGACGCCGTCACCGGCGGCAGTGGCGCCCCACAGCAGGCCGAGCAGATTCCCCCGGTCGTCCAGGAGCGGGGCGCCCGAGTCACCCGGCGCCGAGAAGGCCCGGCTCGGATCCCGGGACGCGACCAGCAGCTGACCCGGGGCGGTCCATTCACGCCCGTCGATGAAGGGGCGGTCCGGGTAGGCCACATCGAGCACGGTGCCCTGCGTCAGGCCGGTGGCCGCGCCCCTCTTGTGCACCGCGACGCCGGGTTCCGCCCGTCCGGCCGCGGTGGGCCAGGCGCCCGCGAGCGTGTCGCGCAACCATGCGGGCCGGTCCGCGGCGTCGTCCAGCTCGATGAGCCCGCCGTCCACGAAGCAGTCCCGCCCGGCGAACTCCACCAGTCCCAGGTGCCCGTGCCGGGCGCGGCCGAGCAGGACCGGCTCGGCGACGTCATCGGGGTCGATCGAGGGGGGCAGGGCCCACACCGGGTCGCCCTCCTCCGCTCCGGCTCCGAAGACGACGTGATGGCTTGCCAGGAGGTACGTGACGCCCCGTGGGTCGCGGACCAGAGCGCCGGCCACGCCGGGCACCCCGCGCGAGTTCACGACGCGTACGGCGGCCGGAGGCGTGGCGGGCGCCGGCTCCTGGAGGAGGTCGAGGATGGACGTGGTGCGTCCGGCGAGGTCGAGCACCCGCTCCTGGTGTTCCGCGATGTCGGCGCGCAGGGAGGCGCTGCCCTCGGCGAGGAGCACATCCCGCATGGCCTGCAGCGCCTGGAGCGGAGTGACACCGTCGACCGCGGCGGGCAGCGGCCACCGCGGCTGGTCGGCGGTGTTCAGGGCGATGTTGACGAAGGCGGGGCCCTTGCATCGGTGCCAGGTCACCATCACCCGGCGGTTGTGGTGCACCAGGTGGCGCACCTCGTGCATGTGGCGGCGGACCAGTGCTCCCAGCCGGGCGCCGAGTTCGCTGCCCTCCACCGCCGCCCAGGCGGTCCGGACGGCCGGCCAGTCCACGGGCCGTTCGCGGGTGATGGGCATGCCGGGCACCGCGACGGCGCGGCCCGCGGAAGTCAGCGCGGGCGGGAGCGGTTCCACCTGCAGGAGCCTGAGCACCGGGTCGATGAAGAGGACGTGGGACCGGCCGATCAGGATTTCGACGGGCTCGGTCTGCCCGACCACGAAGATCTCCCGCTTGATGCCGCTGGTGAGGATGCCGACGATCTTGCCGCCGCCGTCGACGACCGGTGCACCCGAGTCTCCCGGCTGGGAGAACTGCGCACCCTTGACCACGAGCGTGGGACTGCTGGCGGAACCTCCGGGCTTGACGACCAGTCCCGAGTCGGCGGCGAGCTTCGCCGCGATGGAGTTCGGGGTGCTGGTGGGGTCGTCGACCAGATACCGCGCCATGTCCAGCTTGTACTCCTGGACCGACTGTTGGCCCGCCAAGGCCACCACCTGGACCTCGAACAGCCAGGCCTGCCCGGTGATCTGGCCACCACCGGACGCCTCCGCGATCGGCACCTGCCGCAGCGCCATGATCTTGCCCGTGGTGAGGCCGGTCTTCGCACCGTACTTCCGCACCGCGATCTGGCGTTCCGGCGGCAGGTCCCCCGCGGTCGGTTGGGCGCTGGAGAGTGAGAACTCGGAGACGAGGTCGCGGACGGCGGAGATTTTCCCGATCTTCGGCACATCGTTCGTCGCCTCGGTCTTGAGGTCCAGGTCGACGAGCGCGGCGTCCACGGCGAAGTTGACCTGGCCGATCTTGATCATGTTCTGGATGGACTCGGTCCGGAGCCGCGGCAGCGTCTCGGGCACGACGGTCCCGATCGGGTTGCTGCATTCGGAGCCACAGCACGTGCTCAACTCGGGCGAGTACACCTGCTTGGATTCCTTCGGCGCATCGTCCAGCCCTCGCATGCCGAGGACGTGGCCGCAGGTGAGGACGTACCGGCCCTGTCCCCCGGTCTTGCGGACGATCAGCCCGGCGGAGCCCGTGCCGAACAGGCCGACCTTGCCCCGTGTCAGCTGCTCGCCCGCACGGACGTCGGGTTTGCTGGAATGCGGCACGACGCGTTCGCCCGTCCGGCCGTCCAGGTGGGAGCACCTGCTCGGGGGCGCCCAGGGGATCATCTACGCCCTCGCAGAGTGCTGGACCGATCACATTTGGTAACCGCCATATTTCACGGCCACCCGCTTCGGCGCACAAGCCCCTGTCCGGGTGAAGTGGGCCGCCCACCGCTACTTCGGCGGGGTCAGGGCTGGTCGGCGGGGCAGGGTGCGCAGGAGGGTCAGGATGGTGTGGCGGACGGCGACGGTGAGGTCGGTGACCAGGCGGTTGCCGGCCGCATCCTCAGAACGCCTCCACCAGACCACCCGCGGCCTCGCCCTGCTGTACGTCCTCGCCCCCTTCGGCGAACAGGCGGCGCTCCCCGCCGACGTCGAGCTAAAGCTTGTTGCAGAAGGGCGGAGACAGGGCATTTCTGCTGTATGGGTGGGGTGCTGCGGGCTGAGCCGGTGTGGGTGGAGACGTTCACGGG